>JALUVI010000048.1 GCA_027020785.1 Planctomycetota bacterium
GGTCGTGCCGCCACGGACCAGGTCCACGGTCTGCGCTCCCAGGTCAGGGGCCGTCAGCCCGAGGAGAAGGAGGAGGGCCGAGCCGAGCCGAGCCGAGCCGAGCCGAGAAGGGAGACGAAGGAGAGAGTGCGGGAGTTCCTCATGTCTTCCAATCTAACCGTTCCAAATGGGGCCGCAACCCACCTCCCTGGAGGTTTTGGGGCCCGCTGCGGCCTCGGATCGCCCACTCTGGCCTTTCCAGAGGGGGAACGGGAGCTCAGCGCCGGGGCGGCGGGGGCGGGTTGAGGGTGGTCGGGGCGGCCTTGGGATGGAAGAGGGCGAGGCTGGCGAAGACCAGAGCGGCGCCGACGAGCTGGGGCCAGGTCGGCAGGCCGTCGCCCATGAAGACGCCGAGCAGCATGGCGAAGACGACGCCGACGAAGCCGATCTGGGTGGCGCGGCTCGCCGGCAGGTGGCGCAGGGCGTGGGTCAGGCAGACTTGGCCGCCCTGGGTGCCGAGGCCGAGGACGAGCAGCCACGCCCAGTCGCTTCCGTGCGGGGCGACCAAGCCGCCGAAACCGGGCAGGTAGGCGAAGAGCAGGGCCAACGGGATGGAGACCGCCGGGAAACCCAGCACGATGACCATCGGGTGCTCGCCGCGGCGGTTGAGCACGCGCACCAGGGTGTAGGCCGACGCCGAGAGGAACGAACAGGTCAGGACGAAGCCGAGACCGGCGGGAGCGACGTCGGGACTGAACCGCTGGATGAGGGCGATGCCGGCGAGGCCGACCAGGACGGAGGCCACCCGTCCCCAGGTGTAGCGCTCGCGCAGGACCAGCCAGCCGATGAGGCCGGCCCAGAGGGGGGCGGTGTTGTAGATGGTGACCGCGGTGCCGAGCGGGATGCGGCGGATGCCCTCGAAGTAGGCGGCGAGCGCGAAGAAGCCGAGGACGGCGCGGGCGGTCAGGAGCCCCGGATGGCGCGGCCACGGCGACACGCCGGCGCGCCACAGCGCCCAGCCGGTGAGGACGACGCTGACCACCGAGCGAGCGAACACCTTCTCCATCGTCGGCAGGTGCGGCAGCATCTTGGCCGCGCCGGCCATCAGCGCGAACGAGGCGGCGGCCGCGACCATCCACCAGGTGCCCGGCGACACGGAGCGCGTGACGCCCGCGAGCGGAGGGGCGGCCGAGGGGGCCGACTTCAGATGCCGCATCCCTCGTCTTCGGGCGACCACCAGCCGTGTGACATCCCGCGGGAGGTCCAGGCACGCAGCGGCGGGCCCTCGGGAGTCAGCAGGATGGCGCCGCCGAGACCGGCGTAGCGGTCGCGGGCCTCCTCGAGACGGCGGCGCAGTTCGGCAGCGGGGTCGGCCCCAGCGGCGACCGCATCGGCGAGGCGCGCCGCGAACACGGAGCGGAGGAAACTCTCGCCGTCGCCGGTGGCGCTGACCGCGGCCTCGGCACAGGCGTAGGTGCCGGCCCCGACCACCGGCGAGTCGCCGATGCGGCCCGGCGCCTTGCCCATCGTGCCCCCGGTGCTGGTGGCTGCGGCCAGCCGTCCCTCGACGTCACGCGCCACCGCGCCGACGGTGCCGCCGGCGAAGTTCCGGGCCCGTCCTTCGCGCAGCGCCTCGGCGAGACGCGCGCGCACCGCATCGGTGATCAACTCGTCCTCCGCAACGGGCTCGAAGCCGTGCGCCTCGGCCCAGCGCCCGGCCTCGGGCCCCGCGAGCAGCACCTCGGGCTCGCGCAGCAGCGCGTGGGCCACGGCGATGGGGTTGCGGAAGGGCGGCAGGACTGCGACGGCGCCGACGTCGAGGGTGGCCCCGTCCATCACCGCGGCGTCGAGCGAGACGTGGCCGTCCCGGGTCAGGGCGCAGCCGCGGCCGGCGTTGTAGACCGGGTCGTCCTCGAGGACGCGGACGGCGGCTACCGCGGCCTCGACGGCCGAGCCGCCGGCTGCGAGGACGGCGCCGCCGGCCCGGGCCGCCTCGAGACAGCCGCGAGCGTGGCGCTCGCGCCGGTCTTCGGGCACGTCGCCGGCGCCGCCGTGGACGAGGACGAGGGGGACGGACATGGGCGGCGAATTCTACGCTCCCGGCGGGGTTCCCGGCCGCCTTCCCTGGTCCCGGCCGAGGGTGGGGCCTACCCTGGGGGCGAGGACATCCCCTTGGGCCACCGACCGACCGACTACCTCGTCGCCCCCGCCCTGCGGCTCGACCGCGGCGAGGGCCTCGCCGAAGCGCTGCGCTGCCTGCGCGAGTTCGACCCGCGGGTCTTCATGATCTTCGGCGGCGACGCCGAGGACGTGGCCTGGCTCCACGAGACGCTGGAGCACGAAGCCGGGCACCCCATCCTGTTCTGCGCCGACCTGGAACGCGGCGCCGGCCAGCAGTTCGAGGGGCTGACCCCGCTCCCCGACGCCTGGGCCCTCGGCCAGATCGGCAAGGAAGCGGCCTGGGAGGCCGGACACCGCACCGCCGCCGAGGCCGCGCAGGCCCACGTGCGTTGGATCCTCGGGCCGGTGCTCGACCTGCACCCGGTCGGCAGCGGCGAGCCGCTGTCGCCCATCGTCGGGAACCGCGCCTTCGGGGCGACCCCGGAGGAGGTCGTCGAGCTCGGCGGGGCGTTCGTCGAGGGCATGCTCGAAGCCGGCGGCCTGCCGTGCGGCAAGCACTACCCGGGGCACGGCGCCTGCCCGCAGGACAGCCACGTCGGCCCGGCGATCTGCTTCGTCGAGGACCCGACCCCGCACCTGGAGCCGTTCCGTGCGCTGAAGGACCGGCTGCCGAGCATCATGGTCGGCCACCTCGAGTTCCCGACCCTGGACCCGGAAGGGCGGCCGGCGAGCCGGTCGAAGCCCATCCTGGACGTCCTGCGCGAGCAGTGGGGCTACGACGGGGTCGTCGTCACCGATTCGCTGCGCATGGCGGCCTACGGGGACGAACCCCACGAGGAACTGGCCGTGCAATCGCTGCACGCCGGCGTGGACGTCCTGCTCGACCCCGAGGACCCGGTGGCCCTGGCGGCCTCGCTCCGCGCCGCGCTCGACCGCGGCGACCTCGACGAGGGACGCGTCTTCCAGGCCGTCGGCCGCCTCGACGCGCTCATCCGCCGCGCGCTCGACACCGACGTGGCGGCGCCGCGCCCGTTGGTGCTCGGCGGCGGCGCTCGCTCGCTGCTGCGCCCGCTGCCCGGCGGCTCCGCCGGTCGCAAACGGCCGCGCCCGACCGCGGCGCTCGACCTCGCCAGCACCCCTGACGCAGTCGCCTACCTCGAAGAGTGGGCCGTCGAGGTCCACGCCATCGGCAGCGAGCCGCCGGAAGAGTTCCCCGAGGCGCTGCTCGTCCTGTCCGGCGCCCGCGAGGGCCGCGGCAACCCCGAGATCCCGGGACCGTGGCTCGAGGCCATCCTCGAGCACCGCCCCGTGCTCTACGTCGCCGGCCGCCCCGAAGCCGCCGAGATCGCGCCGGCCAGCGTCCGCGGGTGGTCGCTGCCGGGCCTGTCGCCGGCCCTCCTCGGCATGCTGCTCGCCGGCGAGGGCGAGGACTGACCGCACGGATCGAGCGTGGGCCGCCTCCATCCCCTCGACTGGCTGGTCCTCGCGCTCTACGTCGTGCTCGCCCTCGGCGTCAGCGTGCTGCTGACGCGTCGCGCCTCGTCGTCCACCCGCGAGTTCTACCTCGCCGGCCGCACCCTGCCGTGGTGGATCGCCGGCACCTCGCTGGTCGCGACCTCGTTCGCCGCCGACACCCCGCTGCTCGTCTCCGGTTGGGTCCGCACCGGCGGCATCTCGCTCAACTGGCTGTGGTGGGGCATGGCGCTCGGTCACGCGCTCGTCACCATCGTCGTCGCCGCCTGGTGGCGCCGGGCCGAGGTCACCACCGACGCCGAGTTCATCGAGCGGCGCTACGCCGGCCGCCAGGCCCGCGTCCTGCGCGGGTTCTACGGCGGCTACCACGCCCTGGTCACCAACACCATCGTGCTGACCTGGGTGTTGACCGCGATGATCAAGCTCGTCCGCGTCGTCCTCGACCTGCCGGACGACCGCGCCGACGCCCTCATCGTCGGCGGCGCCCTCGCCCTGGCCTTGTCGTACTCGCTCCTCGCCGGCCTGTGGGGCGTGGTCCTGACCGACTTGTTCCAGTTCGTCCTCGCCGTCGGCGGCGCGCTCCTCCTGGCCTGGAAGTCGGTGGCCGCACTCGGCGGCCTCGACGCCGCCCGAGCCCGCTGGGCCGAACTGCCGGCCGAGCTCACCCGCATCGTGCCGTCGCCCGAAGGCGACTGGAACGCCCTCGCCTGGTGGACCACGGGCTTCGGCGCCTTCCTCGTCTACTTCGGGGTCCAGGGCTGGCTCAACAAGAACGCCGACGGCGGCGGCCAGGCGGTGCAACGCTTCAGCGCGTGCCGCGACGAACACCACGCGCGCGGAACGATGCTGTGGTTCTCGCTGGCCCACTACTGCATCCGGCCGTGGCCGTGGATCGTGGTCGGGCTCGCCTCGCTGACCCTGATCGCCCCCGAGCACCTGCCGATGCTGACCGGCGCCGACGGGGTCCCCGTGCCCGACCACGAAGCGGCCTATCCGCTGATGATGGCCCAACTGCTCGGCCCGGGCCTGTTCGGGTTGCTGTGCGCCAGTTTCCTCGCCGCCTTCATGTCCACCCTGGACACGCACTTCAACCTGGCCTCGGCCTACGTGGTCAACGACCTCTATCGGCGCTTCCTGCGCCCCGGGCGCAGCGAGCGACACTACGTTTGGGCCGGACGCGCCGCCGAACTCACGGTCGGCGTCGTCGCCGCTCTCCTGGCGCTGGCCACCGACAGCATCAGCGACCTGTTCACCCTCTCGCTCGGCCTCCTCGGCGGGCTCGGCCCGGCGCTCCTGATGCGCTGGTTCTGGTGGCGCGCCAACGCCTGGACCGAGATCGCCGCGCTGTCCTGCTCGACCCTGCTCACCCTGCTCGGCCGGGTGCCGCTGCCCGGAGTCGGCGTGCTCCTACCGGTGCCCTATCCCCTCTCCTATGCGATGGTCGTCGGCGTCTCGGCGGTCGTCGCGCTGGCCGTGACGCTGCTGACCCGTCCCGCCGACCACGCCGCGCTGCAGCGCTTCCACGACCGGGTGATGCCCTCAGGGCTGTGGCGTCCCTTCCGCGTCGGGCGCCGCCTCCGCAACCGGGCCCTCCCCATCCTGGTCGGCTGGGCCGGCGGCGCCGTCCTGGTCCAGGGGCTGCTCTTCGGCATCGGGCGGTGGCTGCTCGGCCGCGAGTCGTGGCCCGCCTTCGTCGCGGCGACGGCCGCCGCCCTGGCCCTGACCTGGGCCTGGCCCCGGGCCCTCCATCCAGTTCCGCGGGCCGCGGATGCCGACGGGAAGGTCTCCCCTCCCGACCTATAATCAGGGCATGCGAACCACTTCCGCCATTCCTGCGCCCTCCGGGTACGCCGTCCCGGTCGCCCAGGACGCCCCCGAGGCCCGCCTCGCCTTCCTGCGCAAGGTCTACGCCCTGCTCACCGGCTCGGTCGTGATCTGGGGAGCGACCGCCCTGGTCGTCGCCTCCAACGTCGAGTTGGCCAGCCGCATGCTCGGCCTCTTCGGCGGCTTCCTCGGCCTCCTCCTCTTCATGCTCCTGGCCTTCGGGCTCTTGAAGGTCACCGCCAACCGCTTCCCCCTCAACGTCATCGGGCTCGGCCTGTTCGCGGTCCTGGAGGGGCTCATCACCGGCCCGGTCATCCTCGGCGTCCTCGCCCAGAACCAGGGCACGATCGCCCCGGACGGCTCGCTCGTCGTCACCGCGGGCACGCTCGCGGCTGGACGCACCCTGCTGCTCCAGGCCTTCGGCCTGACCGGCGCCGTGTTCGGCGGCCTCACCGCCTACGCGCTGACCACCAAGCGCGACTTCTCCTTCCTGCGCGGCGCGCTCTGGGCCGGCTTCTTCGTCCTCTTCGGCATCGGCATCCTCGCCATGTTCGGCATCGGCGAGGACTTCGTGATGGGCTGGGGCTGGTCGGCGGCCTGGGTGCTGCTGTTCTGCGGCTTCATCCTCTACGACACGCAGAACGTGATGCGCCGCTACCCGGCCAACATGGCGGCGGCCGCGGCGGCGACGTTGCTGATCGACATCGTCATCCTGTTCATGCACATCCTGCGGCTGCTCGGCAACCGGCGATGACGCCCCGGCGCGGGGCCGCGGACGTCGCCCCGCGGCCCTGACATGACGCCGACGACCTTCCTGCTCGCCCTCGCCCTCGCACCCCAGCAGGGAGCGGCGGACGCGGTTCGGCCCGACGAGCTGGTGCGTCTCGTCCACCCCGGCCCGTGGCGCATGCTCGGTCCGTTCACCAGCCAGGCTTCCCCGGCCCTCGCAGGCGACCCGCTCGGAGTCGAGCGGGCCTTCTCCAAGGTCAAGGTCGGCAAGCCGTGGAAGGAGCTCGAAGAGGACCACTCGGTCGGCCGGGGCAAGGCGCGGCGCCGGCTCTCCTGGCGGCCGCTGCCCGTCGTTCCCGTTCCCGGCCCGACCCCGCTCGACTCGGGCGAGCTGGACCTCGCAGCCGTCCACGACGCCTTGCCCGAGGAGCGCCAGGCCGAGGCGCCGCGGGTGGTCTACCTCTATCGTTCGTTCGTCGCCGACGAGGCGCTCACCGTCTCGGTGCGCGCCGGCGCCGACGACGGGCTCGAGCTGTGGTGGAACGGTGAGCGGGTCGCGAGCCGCCCCGGCCAAAACGCCCTCGACCCGCAGGCCAACGCCTTCCTGCTCGAGTTCGAGCCCGGCCTCAACCACCTTCTGGTCGCGGTCTCGGACTACGGCGGCGCCTGGGCCTTCTCGATGCAGCTGCCGCGGCGGGTTCCGCAGGAGGACATCCACCGCGCCATCGACCGCGGCGTGGACTGGCTGCTCTCGCGCCAGCTCCTCGACGGCTCGTGGGGCGGCGACCAGGGTTCCTATCCGAACGGCCAGACCGCGCTCTCCGTCTACACCTTGCTGAAGAGCGGCCTGTCGCCGGAGCACCGGGCCGTCCAGCAGGCCCTGGCCTACCTGCAACAGCGTCCGACCACGAAGACCTACTCGGCGGGATGCCTGTTGATGGCGCTCGATGCGCTCCACGACCCCACGCTGCAGTGGTGGGTGGAGGAGATCGCCGCGGACCTCCTCACCAACCAGGAGAGCGACGGCGGCTGGTCCTATCCGGGAACCCACACCGACATGTCGTTGTCGCAGTATGCGGCGCTCGGCCTGCGCGTCGCTGCGGCCCACGGCGTCGAGGTTCCCGTCGAGGTCTGGCTCGACCTGGTGAAGTTCGCGCTGCGCCACCAGGAGCCTTTCCGCAGCACCGACCGCGACCCCGTTGCCGGCTTCTCGTACCGACCGGGGAGCGCGACCAGCGGCTCGATGACCTGTGCCGGGCTGACCATCCTCGCCATCTGCAGGGAGCAGGCCGGCGACCGGATGAAACCGCGGATGCGCGCGCAGGTCGAGAAGTCCATCGCCGCCGGACTGCGATGGCTCGACGCCCACTGGCGGGTGGACAAGAACCCTCCGGACCACCTGACCTGGGGGTTCTACTACTTGTACGGCCTGGAGCGCAGCGGCGCCCTGCTCGGCATCGAGCGCATCGGGCAGCACGAGTGGTACTGGGAGGGCGCGCGCTGGCTGGTCGACGCGCAGCACGGCAACGGGGACTGGGGCGACCCGTGGGGCAACTACGAGCGCAACACCTGTTTCGCGCTCCTGTTCCTGCAACGGGCCACGGCCGCGGCGCCCGTGACCTTCCAGGAGTCGGACGGCGCCAACGAGCGCCTGGTCGTGGGCGGATTCCCCGACAAGCCGTGGAAGGTGAAGGTCTCCCTCGGACCGCCGCCCTCGGCCTGGCTGGACGGGGTCGGACAGGAGGTCGGGCTCTCGGGGGTGCGCTGGTTCCTGCGCCACGAGAGCGGCGAGTGGCAGGAGCAGCCGGAAGGACGCGGTCGCAACTTCGCGATCCGCCCCGCCTTGCCACTGGCCGGCGAGTGGCAGGTCCGCGCCGAGGCCGAGCTCGCCGACGGCACGGTCGTACCGTCAGAGACCTTGACCTTCGTGGTCGAGGAAGGAGTGGACGAGGAGCGGCTGGCCTACGCCACCGACTCGACGCGCAACCTGGTCCTGGACCAGCGGCCCGAGGCGAAGGCGAGCAGCGAGCAGGAGGCGCACCCTGCCCGCCACGCCTGCGACGGTCGCATGAGCACGCGCTGGCTCTGCGCGCCCGACGACCCCGAGCCCGAGCTGGAAATCCGTCTCGCGAAATCGGTCGAGACGAAGCGCATCCTGTTGTCGCACCCCTGGACCAACCGCTTCGAGGTCGAGAACCAGGGGAAACGGGCCCGCGCCGTGAGGGTGGCCGTCACGCTCGATCGCGATCGGGAGCCCATCCTCGTCGAGATGGACCCGAGCCCCTATCGCAAGACCATCGTGGTCCTGCCGGAACCGCGCAAGGTCTCCCGCATCCGGCTCCGCATCCTGGAGGTCCGGGACGGCGAGTTCGGCAAGTCGTCCTTCGGCTTCTCGGAAGTCGAGCTCCAGCGCTGACCCACCCCCCCACCGACGCGCCGCTCTACCCCACGGCAGGCCGTCGAGACGCCGGACGACGCGGCAAGGCCCCGGAGCACGAGCGGCAGCCGCGGGGGCAGGATAGCGCCCCGCCCAGGCCCAGGCGACCTACGAAAACCGCATCAGCTGCAGATTCTGCGCCTCACCAAGTCGCAAACGCAGCCTTTTTCGAAGAAATGCGCTGCCGTGAGTGCAATTCTTGCGCTTTTCGCCTTGCACCCTGTAAGGGGAACGGGCTATCCTCCCGCGCATGAGCAACGCCCTCCACGACCCCAAGCAGGCCTTCGCGGCCTGCTACGACGTCGAGCCCGGCATGGGTCGGGACGAGATCCTCGCCCACATGCGCAAGCATGGGGTGCGCTTCCTGCGCCTGCAGTTCACCGACATCACGGGCGTCAACAAGAACGTCGAGGTCCCCGCCAGCCAGTTCGAGAAGGCGCTCGACGGCGAGATCCTGTTCGACGGGTCGTCCATCGAGGGCTTCACCCGCATCGAGGAGTCGGACATGCTGCTGCGCCCCGACTACTCGACCTACCACGTGGACCCGTGGCCGAGCGAAGGGCTCCCCCACAGCCAGCACGGCTACGTCGCGCAGCTGATCTGCGACGTCCACGAAGCCGACGGCACGCCCTTCGCCGGCTGCCCGCGCCAAACTTTGAAGCGGGTCTGCGCCGAGGCCGCCGAGCTCGGCTACGAGATGAACTGTGGTCCCGAAGCCGAGTTCTTCCTGTTCCTGCGCAAGCCGGACGGCACCGCCACCACCGAGACGCACGACAGCGCCGGCTACTTCGACCTGGCGCCGAACGACAGCGGCGAGGAGTGCCGCCGCGAGATCGTCCTCGCCCTGGAAGCGCTCGGCTTCGAGATCGAGGCGGCCCACCACGAGGTGGCGCCGGGGCAGCATGAGATCGACTTCAAGTACGGCGACGCCCTCGCCACCGCCGACCGGTTGTCCACCTTCCGCTTCGTGGTGCGCCGCATCGCCCGTCAGATGGGCCTGCACGCGACCTTCATGCCGAAGCCGATCTTCGGCGAGAACGGCAGCGGGATGCACGTGCACCAGTCGCTGTTCAAGGACGGCGAGAACGCCTTCTTCGATCCCAATGGAGAGTACGAAGGCATCTCGGACGTGATGCGCTGGTACGTCGGCGGCCTGCTCGACCACGCCCGCGGTTTCGCCGCCATCACCAACCCGACGGTCAACAGCTACAAGCGGCTGGTCCCGGGCTACGAGGCGCCGACCCACCTCGCCTGGTCCATGCGCAACCGCTCGCCGCTGATCCGCGTCCCGGCGCGACGCGGCATCGGAACGCGGTGCGAGCTGCGGATGCCCGACCCTTCCTGCAACCCCTACCTCGCCTTCGCGACGATGCTCGCCGCCGGGCTCGACGGGGTGAAGAACCGCACCGAGCCGCCGCCGCCGGTCTCCGGGAACGTGTACCGGATGAGCCAGCGCGAGCGGCAGCGGCTGAAGATCAAGCAGCTCCCCGCCAACCTCGGTGAAGCCGTGGACATGCTCGAGAAGGACGCCGTCGTCAAGAACGCGCTCGGCGACCACATCTTCCAGCAGTACGTCCACGCCAAGCGCACCGAGTGGCAGGACTACATCGCCGCCGTCCACCCCTGGGAGGTGGAGCGCTACCTGACGCGCTACTGACGAGCGACCGCGGCGCGCCGCGCCGCCAGCTCGAGGGCCCGGTCCACCGCGAAGGCCAGGGGGGCCGGGTCCGCTTCGTTGCGGCCGACGAGGTCGTAGGCGGCGCCGTGCATCGGGCTGGTGCGCAGGATGGGGGTGCCGACGAGCAGGGTCCACGCCTGGTCGCGGGGGAGCATCTTCAGCGGGATGAAGCCCTGGTCGTGGTAGAGGGCCACGACCACGTCCCACCTGCCGGCGGCGCCCTCGGCGAAGACGACGTCGGGCACCGCGGGCCCGTGGGTGGTCCATCCGAAGTCGCTCCGGACCTTCTCGATCGCCGGGCGCAGGATGCGCTCCTCCTCGTCGCCAAAGGCGCCCCCCTCGCCGGCATGGGGATTGAGGGCGGCGAGAGCGATGCGGGGCTCGTCCACCGCGAGGAGGTCCCGAGCGGCTTCGTGAGCGATGCGCAACTGCTTCGCCACGCCGTCCACGTCGAGGCGCGCCACGGCTTCCGCCAGGGGCAAGTGACGGCTGGCGAGGAGGACGCGGAGCTCACCGGCACAGGCCAGCATTCCGTAGCGGCGCGAACGCGCGAGCTCGCCGAGCATCTGGGTCTGCCCCTCGAAGGAGTAGCCGGCGAGGTGCATGCTCTCCTTGTGGATGGGCGGCGTGACCATGGCGTCGGCCTCGCCGGCGAGACACATGCTGCCGGCGCGCAGCACCGCCTCCACCGCTGCAGCCCCGAAGGAAGCATGGGGCCGACCGAGGAGGGCGTCTGCCGGCGGTTCGGGGGACTCGAGTTCGAGCACCGGCAACGGGGAGGTCGCGGCATCGGCGAGCCCGAACCCGCTCCCGGTGTCGGCGACCGGCGCCAACTCGAGGTCCAAGCCGAGCCGGGCGGCGAGTTCGCGCAGCGGTTCCAGGTGGCCGAGAAGCAGGGGGCGCGCCCGCCGGCGCAACTCGGGCGAGGCCAGGACCTTCAGCGCGACCTCAGGGCCGATGCCGCCGGCGTCGCCCTGCGGGATGACGAGTCGCGGACGCATGCGGGGGCCGATTCGGTGCGGGGGTCGGGGGAGCCCGCCTCGCGCCTACAGGTAGGTCACCGTGACCAGGTCACCGAGCACCCGCACGTGGAACCAGACGTCGGGAAGGGTGCTGCCAGTCGGGCCGCTCACCTGGACCATGGCTTCGACGAGGGGCAGCTGCGAGACGCACATCGGCAGGATCGGGATCTCGGTCGCGCAGAAGGCCAACGGCTGGTTGGTGACGCCGAGGGTGCCCGAGACGGTCATCGAACCGCCGACGTACTGCGCCGGCATCCACTGCCACAGCTCGAGGTCGCCGGACAGGACCGCGGCCCGGGTGGTGACGAAGCCGCCGGCCTGCTCCAGCGCGAAGACGCGCCACTCGGGCCAGGCATCCAGGGCGCCCTCCGACTCGGACCACGCATCCAGGATGACGTCCTGGCGCCCCTCGGAGACGATGGCTCCGATGGTGGGCGCGGGGTTCTGGACCAGCCCACCGGGATTCGGCAGGTCGAGGGCGCGGAAGAACTTCAGGGTCAGGGTCGGGTCGACCTCGCAGGGCAGGCTGCCCGTGCCCGGAGGCTGGCTGCCGGAGTCGCCGTCGCCTTCGTTGCCGTTCGCGCCTGCGCCTCCGGCCCACACGTGGACCGGGACCGCGAGCACCGCGAGGAGCGTCAGGGCGACGAACAGCAGACGGAGGGACGACTTCATGGCGTCAAGCGGCGAAGTACTCGGGCTCGAGTTGCTCCACCTGGCGCCGGATCTCGGGCCGGCTGCGCAGGATCTCGATGTGGCGGTCCGAGCGGTGCATCCACTGCACGGAGGTCTTCCAGAACTCGGGGTAGCGCTGGACGATGAAACGCATCATCTCCAAGGCAGGGCCGAGGTCGCCGAGAGCGACGTGGTGGCAGAGGACGTTGTGGTAGACGAAGGCGAAGGTCGGGTCGCGGTGGACCATGCCGCTCGCGATCACCCAGCGGCACAGTCGGCGGGCCTCGCGATCACGCCCCTGTTGCCCGTAGACCATCGCCAACTGGATGGCGGCGTGGACTCGGTTGCGGAGGTCCTCGGAGCCGAGGAAGACGCGGCGGTACTCGCGGGCGGCCTCGTCGAACTCTTCGCGGCTGTGGTGGATGACCCCGACGTAGATGCGCGCGGCGGCGTGCTCGGGGTCGAGCCGCAGCGCCTCGTCGAGCAGGACCATCGCACGGTCGAGGTGGTCGGCGGAGTCCCGCTCCAGCAAGCTCGCCAGGGACGGGTCCACCACCCCCTCGGCGGCGCCGACGCGCAGCGACTCACCCCCCTCGCCGGCAACGTATTCGTCGAGGTCCACCGGCTCCTCGTCGAGGTGGAAGACGAACTCGACCTGCTGACCGAGGAGGACGTGCGCCTTGCCCATCTGGTAGAGGGCCTGGGCCAGACGCCGCAGGATCTCGCGGTCGCCGAGTTGGGGGAAGAGGTCCGGTCCGGGAAGGCGGCGCAGCCGGCGCGACAACGACCCGGGGACGGAGGCCTCCCGATGGGCCAGCGCCTGGAGGCGCACGGCCTGGAAGAACTCGGAGCAGTCGGAGCAACCGTCGAGGTGGGCCAGCGCCTGCGTCGCGGAGTCGTCCTCGATCTCACGATCGAACAGGGCCGACAGGGCGGTCTGGAAGACCTCGCAGAGCTCGCCGTTGCCGGCCTGCACCCGGCGCAGGGCGTCGCGGAAGTCGGGCGCGGGGATCATGCCTCGGCCTCCTCCTGCTTCCGCGAGGCGCGCGCCTTCATGCGGGCGCGCAGACTGTCGGCGGTGTGGAACTTGCCGAGGCTCGCCGCCACGATGCGGCGCTCCTCGCGCAGCGCAGCAGGCTCGTCGCGGCGCGGCGGCAGCGAACCGCCCTCGAACCGACGGCGCATCAGGTCGTAGAGCTTCCGGCGCGCCCGGAACACCCGCATCTTGAGGCTCTCGGGACGGACCCCCATCCGCTCCCCGGCCTCGCGGTAGGACAGGCCGTCGCACTCGATCAGGGTGAGCACGGTCTTCTCGGCCGGCGCCAGCCGGGCGAAGGCGTCGAGGTAGGCGAGGAGGTAGAGGCGCCAGGCGCCGGTCAGGACGTCCACCTCTTCGCGCTCGGCGGTGGCGTCGAGGGGCGAGCGCCCGCGGCGATCCTCGAGTTCGAGCGGGCCCTCTTCCTCGCCGTCGCGCCCGGTGACGGAGAGACTCGAAGCCGCATGGCGTTGCGCCCGCTGTCCGTGACGCAGCGCTGCATTGCGGACGATGGTGTGCGTCCAGTTGCGGTAGGCGGTCGCGCTCCGCGGGTCGAAGTGGTCGGGGTAGCGGTAGATGTTGAGGAACACCTCCTGGACCACGTCGCGCGGATCCACCGGGTAGATGCAGCGGCGCAGGTGGTAGCGCACGAGACGCGAGACCCCCTCCACGTTGAGCTCGTACAACAGGGTGTAGGCCTCGGGGTCGCGCTCGCGCGCGAAGATGGCCATGAGCTCGGTGGAGAGTCGGTCGCGCTCGCGCTGCGACAGCTCGCCGAGGCGGCCGGCGAAGTCGCGCAACCTCTCGTCCCCTCGTCCGCGCGCGAAGTCCTCGAGCCTCTCGGCGAGGGCCGAGGCCTGGTCTTCGCGGAGGTCGCTGAAGGTCATGGGGCTCCCTCCAGCCTATCACGGGATTCGCTCCCCGTAATGGCTTGCAGGACCTGGGCCTCGGCGGGCCGGACGCCGAGTCCACACAAGCCTCCAGGCTTGTCTCCGTCCGCGACCAGGGCAGCGGTGCCCGACTCCGCCCCCTCGGCCCGCCGGAGCGGGACCCGCCAGCCGTGGGGCACCCGGAGCCGCAGCGCGTCCACGCCGAGCCGGGCCCAGAGCCCCGGCAGGAGCGCTCGGACGCCGGCCGGGGTCATGCCGAGCTGGCTCGCGACCACCGCATCGGAGCAGCCCTCGATCACCGACAGGTAGAGGACGGCCCGCTCGTGCCGGGGCAGAGCGTTGAAGCGATGGATCAGGGGAAGGGGCGGCTCCTCGGCGAGCGCGCCTCCGACCCGCGGCGCGCGGCTCGGGTCGGCCAACCCCCGCAGCACCTGGTCGTGGACCCAGGACAGGAAGGGGAGGTGCGAGTCCGGCAGCGCCGGCCACTCGACCACGCGGAAGAACAGGTGCGCGACGAACCGCTCGGTCGGCACCAGGACGTAGTGGTGGACCACCAGAGACTGGATGCCTCGCTCGAGCCAGGGACAGAGGCGGTGGAACAGGCGCCCGGTCCAGCGAAAGCGCCGGTGCGGCGGCAGCTCGTGGAAGTGGCGGAAGGCCTCGACGACCTCGGCCCAGTCACGGCGCAGTTCGCGCTCCAGGATGCGCAGGTCCGCTTCCCCCGCAGGAGGCGAGGGGGGAGAGGGAATCGGGTCTTGCATGAGGTGTGGGGGCGGAGCGAAACACACCTCGGAATCCAGGGGCCGCCAGCCTAGCAAGAAAGCAAGCCCGTAGGCGGAAATGTTCCACGAAATCCGCGACTTTTCGCAACCCCTTGACAATCGTGGGCTTGCGCCGCCCCTGCGGTGGGGCCCGGGCTGTTGGGAATCAGGCCTCCCGTCGGTCTTCGCCCGCCGGCGCCTGCTCCTCGTAGTCCTCGACCTCGTCGCTGCGGACCTCGAGCTCGACCCCGGCGGCGCGGAACAGCTCGCGCGTCTCCTCGCCGGCGTGGTAGCGCCGCTCGCACACGACCCGCCGGATGCCGACCGAGATGATCATCATCGCGCAGGCCCGGCACGGCTCCATCCGGCAGTAGAGGGTCGCCCCCTCCAACGAGATGCCGTGCCGCGCCGCCTGGCAGATGGCGTTCTGCTCGGCGTGGATGGTGCGCACGCAGTGCAGCCGCGTCGCTCCGTCCTCGTCCACCACCCGGCGCATCAGGTGGCCCTCCTCGTCGCAGTGCGGCAGCCCCGGCGGCGAGCCGACGTAGCCGGTGGCGACGATGCGCCGGTCCTGGACCACGACGCACCCGCTGCGCCCGCGGTCGCAGGTCGCCCGCCGCCCCACCTCGTGCATCAGACCGAGGAAGTACTCGTCCCAGGAAGGCCGCGCCACGCCCCCATTCTAGGAGGCG
>JALUVI010000049.1 GCA_027020785.1 Planctomycetota bacterium
GACGTTGCGCATGGAGGACGCCGTGCTCGAGAACATGACGCCCAAGCCGCGCTACTACGCCCTCAACGAGGCGTTGAGGCGGTTGCGGGGCGGCGAGTTCCGCCTCCACATCAAGGGCATCGACGAGGTCAAGTTGATCCACGACACGGTGATGCTGGAGGCCTGCAACACCTCGTTCCAGGTCCACTTCCAGGTCGAACCGGACGACTTCGCGCGGATGTACAACATCGCGCAACTGGTCTCGGCGCCGGTCATGGCGCTGGCCGTCAACTCGCCGCTCCTGTTCGGCAAACGCTTGTGGCGCGAGACGCGGCTGGCCCTGTTCCAACAGAGCGTGGACACGCGGCGCGACGAGATGCACGAGCGCGAGTTCCTGCCGCGCGTCTCGTTCGGGTCCGCCTGGGTGCGCGAGGGCGTGCTCGAGCTCTACCGCGAGGACGTCTCGCGGTATCCGGCGTTGGTCGGCTCCGAGGAATACGAAGACCCCTTCGAGGCCATCGAGGCCGGGCGGCCGCCGTCGCTGCAGGCGTTGCGCCTCCATACGGGAACCGTCTATCGCTGGAACCGGGCCTGCTACGGGGTGGGCCAGGACGAACACGGCGTGCCGCACGCGCACCTGCGCATCGAGAACCGGCTGCTTCCCGCCGGTCCGAGCGTGGTGGACGAGGTGGCGAACGCCGCGCTCTGGTTCGGACTGCTCCACGGGCTCGACCGCAGCGGCTGCCGCCCGTCGCAGGCCATGGAGTTCGAGGTCGCCAAGGACAACCTGCTCTCGGCCGCCCGCATCGGGCTCGACGCCCAGCTCCACTGGCTCGACGGCAGGCACCACCCGGCCGACCGGCTGATCGCGGAGGAACTGCTACCCATCGCCGAGGACGGTCTGGAGGCCCTCGACGTGGACCGCGACGACCGCCTGCGCTACCTCGACGTCCTGCGCGGCCGCCTCGAGAACGGCCATACCGGGGCGCGCTGGCAGCTCAACTCGTACAGCATCCTGCGCAAGGAGGTATCGCAGACGGAGGCGCTCGACGCACTGGTGGCGAGCACCATCCGCCACCAGGAGGAGGGCGACCCGGTCCACGAATGGCCGTGGGCCCGCCCCTGCGCCGAGGACGAGACCTTCCGCGCCCTCTACGAGACCGTGGCGTCGGTGATGGACACCGACCTGTACACGGTGCGGGAATCCGAGCTGGTGGACCTCGCCGCCAAGCTGATGGACTGGTGGCACGTGCGCCACGTGCCGGTCGAGGACGAGCAGCACCGGCTGGTCGGACTCGTCACCCACCGCACGCTGATGCGGTGGGCCTTCCGCAGCCGGAGCGAGGGGCACGACCGCCCGGTGCCGGTGTCGGAGATCATGGAGCGCGACCTGGTGACCATCGCTCCCGACACGCGCACGCTGGACGCCATCCGCCTGATGCGCGACAAGGGCATCGGGTGCCTGCCGGTGGTCAACGGCGACGGTCGCCTGGTCGGCCTGGTCTCCGAGGAGAGTCTGGTCCGCATCGCCGGGAAGCTGCTCGAAGAGAAGCTCCGCGACTGAAGTCGCGGCCCCGAATCGCCGATGGAAGGATTCTCCGACTCCCCCGGAAGCCGCGCCGTGGAGCCGAGACCGCATCCCGCACCCGCCGCCGCCGCTGCGCCACGCCGTTTCTCGCGCGTGGTCGGGCGCTGGGAGGGCGACCCGAAGGGCCCGCTCCTCCTGGTCACGGGCGGCATCCACGGGAACGAGCCGGCGGGACTGCTCGCCGCCGAGCGGATGTTCCTGGAGGCCGGCGAGACCGCCCCCGGCGGATTCCACGGCACGCTGGCCGTGCTCGCCGGCAACCTGCCGGCCCTGGAGCGCGGGGTGCGCTACCTGGACGAGGACCTCAACCGCATCTGGCTGGCCGAGCGGATGGCCGCGCCCGCGGACGCGCCCAGCGTGGAGGAGCGTCAACGGGACGCGTTGCGCTCGGCCCTGCGCGCCGAGGTGGAGCGCCACCGCGCCCGCGCCGCGGCCGCCGGAGTGGAGCCGGGGGAGGTCCACTTCATGGACCTCCACACCTCGTCCGCGCCCGGCCTCCCGTTCGGCCTCATCGGCGACACCCTGCGCAACCGGCGCTTCGCCCGGGCCCTGCCCTCGCCCATCATCCTCGGCCTCGAGGAGCAGGTGGACGGTGCGCTGCTCGAATGGCTCAACCAGCGCGGCGTCGTCACCCTCGGCTTCGAGGGCGGCCAGCACGAGACCGGCGAGGCGGTGGACAACCACGCCGCCGCGCTGTGGCTGGGGATGGCGGCCGCCGGCTGCCTCGGCCCCGGTCACGAGAAGCCCTGGAAGTCGCCCCATGCCGAGGTCCGGGAGAGCTGGCGCCGACTCGCCAGCCAGGCCGAGGGCCTGCCCCGCTTCCTCGAGATCCGCTACCGCCACCCGGTGCGCGCCGAGGACGGCTTCCGCATGCGTCCGGGCTATCGTTCGTTCCAACGCGTGGTGCGCGGCGAAGTCCTGGCCTACGACCGCGAAGGCCCCATCCGGGCCTTCTACGACGCCCGCATCCTGCTGCCGCTCTACCAGGAGAAGGGCGCCGACGGCTTCTTCCTGGCGCGCGGGCTGTCACGCTTCTGGCTCGGCGTCTCGGCCGCCCTGCGGCGGCTGCGCTGCGACCGTTGCGTGACCCTCCTCCCCGGCGTCCATCGCGCCCGGCGCGACGACCCCGATTGCCCGCTGCCCCGCCACCTCGAGGACGAGGACCTGACGCACTACCTGTTCGTGGACCCGCGGGTGGCGCGCTGGTTCACCATCGAGGTGTTCCACCTGCTCGGCTACCGCAAGCGACGCAGCCACGACCGCTGCCTGGTCGTGTCGCGACGCTCGTGGGACCTCGCGGGGCCCGAGCGCGTCGAGCTCTGACCGCACCGGGCGGCCGCGCCGCTCACACGAGCAGGTCCAGGGCGACGTCGGGCGGTCGGGCGATGCGCGCCTCCTTCTTCTCCTCGTCCACGAGGATGGGGCGCTGCAGAAGCTCGGGGTGCTCGCGCAAGGCGGCCAGCCGCTCCTCGGCGGTGGCCTCGGCCAGTCCGAGTTCGGCGAACTTCGCCTCCTTCTCGCGCATCATCCCGAGCGGGTCCTCGAGACCGAGCAACGCCATGAGCTCGCGCAGCTCCTCCTCGGTGGGCGGCTGGTCGAGGTAGTGGCGATAGACGGCCTCGACGCCGCGCTCCTCGAGCAGCGACTTCAGTTCCCGGCACTTGGAGCAGCGGGCGTGGAACCAGACGGTGTAGGTGGGCATGCTTCCTCCGCGACGGCCGGCGGGCGGGCGGCCCGCCACGCGCGCCAGCACTCGCCCAGCGTAGCCGGGCGCGCACCGCGCGCGACCCAGGCGTCGGCGATGCGCCAGGCCAGCCGCCACTGCGCGATCAGCGTGCCCCACGCC
>JALUVI010000050.1 GCA_027020785.1 Planctomycetota bacterium
ACCGACGCATGAAGAACCCCCGCATCTGGTCGTTGCACGACCTGGATCTCCTCACCCGCCCAGCGGAGACGTGAGCCTGCCCGCCGACCTCCACGCGCTGGCCGAGACCGACGACGAGGGCCGGGTCCGGGTGCTGGCGCCGCGCCCGGGGCTCTGGGTGGACGCGCCGGACGAGGGCGACTGGCTCGGTCCGGGCGCGCGCTGTGGACACCTCGTGGTCCTCGGCGCCTGGCATCGGCTGTTCCTGCCCACCGAGGCGCGGGGGCGGGTCGCCACCCCGCCGCCCGAGGCGCGGCGGGCGCCGGTCGGCCACGGTGACACGCTGTTCGTCCTGGAGCCGCTGGCCGAAGACCTCGCCGCCGCGCCCGAGGAGACCGCGGCGGCGCGTCTGGAGGTGCGCGCCCCGCAGGCCGGCCGTTTCTGGCGGCGGCCGGCGCCCGGAGAGCCCCCCTTCGTCGCCGAAGGCGACCTGCTCGAGGCCGCCCGCACCCTGGGGTTGCTCGAGGTGATGAAGACCTTCCAACCGGTGCGCTACGAGGTCGCCGGCGGGTTGCCGCCGTCGGCCCGCCTCCTGCGCTGGCTCGTCACCGACGGCGAGGAGGTCGCGGAGGGCCAGCCGCTCGCCGAGCTCGCCGAGGAGTGAGCGGAACGGGGAGGCGGCGCCCCGCCTCCCTTGCGGTCAGCGCTCGATCATGCCGCCGACGTAGGGCGTCTCCTCGGCCGTCGGCAGGGGCTCGAGGTAGCCGGTGAAGTGCACCCGGCGGCGCGGCCGCTTCGGTTGCTCGGCGGCGAAGGCGTAGTTCAACCAGACCTCGTCGCCCGGCAGGAACGAGACGCCGGTCCGCCACTGGATGGGATTCGGCAGCTCGCCGACCAGGGAGTCGAAGACGATGAAGCGCTTCGGCCCGACCACGCGCTCGAGCCAGATGCGGTCGTTCGGCGACAGCGGGACCCGGTCGCCCTCACGGCTCATCAGCCAGAGGTCGGTGAGCACGAAGCGATGGTCCTCGGGGACGCGCAGGAGCATCGTCGGGCGCGCGTCGAAGAGCTGCATCGTGGACCAGACCGGCGAGGGCCGGGGCGGCGCCAGGTAGATCACCTGGTCGGGCTGCTCCGCGGGCTCCTGGGCCCCGGCCTCGAGCCGGGGCAGGAAGGAGGCGGCGGCGAGGAAGACGACGGCGGCGAGGAGGAGGAGGAAGCGCTGCATGGTCCGCGGGTGGGCCTGGGCATTCTAGGGGACGGGACGGGGCCGGCGACGACTCCGGAAACTGGTCCGGTCCATTCCGTCACCTCATCCCGAGTACGCCGCAGGAGCAGGAGTTACGACGCTTTTCCCCTCCGATCTCGTCCCGGCCGGAATAACGGGCGCAAATCCCTCTGCGGACGTGGGTTGCATCGCAACGGACGGAATGGAGCGGACCAGTTTCCGATGGGGCGCGGTGGGACGCTCCGCTACCCTCTCCCCCCGATGCCCCGCCTCCTGGTGCTCGACGTCGTCGGACTCACTCCGAAGCTGCTCGCGAGCGGTCGCATGCCGCGGCTCGCAGCCCATGCCGCGCGGCACGGGTTGCGGCGCATCGAGCCCGGGCTGCCGGCGGTCACCTGCTCCGTCCAGGCCTCCATGCTGCTCGGCGTTCCGCCCGAGGTGCACGGTGCGGTCGCCAACGGCTGGTACTTCCGCGACCTCGCCGAGGTCTGGCTGTGGCGCCAGTCGGTCCACCTGGTGGACGGGGGCGGACGCCGGCCGAGCGTCCACCACCGCTGGCGCGAGCGTTTCGGCTCACCGACGGCGCAGCTGTTCTGGTGGTGGAACCTGCCGGGCCACGCCGACCTGTCGGTGACGCCGCGACCCACCTACCACGCCGACGGACGCAAGTCCCCCGACGTCCACGCCTGGCCCCACCCGCTCCGGGACCGCCTGACGCAGCGTCTCGGGACCTTTCCGCTGTTCTCGTTCTGGGGCCCGGGCGCCGGCATCGCCAGCACGCGCTGGATCGTCGGAGCCACCCTCGACGTGCTCGCCGAGGACCGCCCCGGGCTGACCCTGGCCTACCTCCCCCACCTCGACTACGACCTGCAGCGCTTCGGGCCGGACGACCCGCGGGCGCTCGACGCCGCCGCCGATGTGGACGTCGAGGCCGGGCGCCTGCTCGACGCCGCCGAAGCCGCCGGCGACCTCGACGTGCTGGTGGTCAGCGAGTATGGGCTCACCCCGGTCCGTCGCGCGGTGGAGCCGAACCGTGCGCTGCGCCGCGCCGGCCTGCTGGCGGCCCATCCGGCCGGGAACGGGGCGCTGCTCGACCCCGGCCACTCGCGGGCCTTCGCCGTCTGCGACCACCAGGTCGCCCACGTCTACGTCGCCGACCCCGCCGACGTGGACGCGGCGGCCGACCTCCTCGGCGCCCTGGACGGCGTCGGCGAGGTGCTGGTCGGCGCCGAGCGGGCGCGGGTCGGGCTCGACCACCCGCGCAGCGGCGAGGTCGTCCTCCTCGCCGAGCGCGACGCCTGGTTCGCCTACCCGTACTGGTGCCCGGAGCTCGGCGACCGCGAGCCCGACTTCGCCCGCACCGTGGACATCCACCGCAAGCCCGGCTACGACCCCTGCGAGCTCTTCCTGGACCCGCACCGCCCGCTCCTGAAGGCGCGGCTCGGCGTCAAGCTCCTGCTCAAGCGGCTCGGCTGCCGCGTCCTCTTCGACCCGGTGCCGCTCGACCCTTCTCTGGTCCGCGGCTCGCACGGGCTCGCCCCCGCCGAGCCCGCCGACGGTCCGGTGTGGATCGGCCCGGAACGCTGGGCGCCGGGACCGCACGAGGCGATCCCGGCGCACCGGGCGTTGGCCGGGGTCGCCCCGGCCGACTGACGGCTACATCCAGCGGCGGTGCGGCTGCTCGCGACGGGTGCCGAGGTCGAACACCCACTCGCCGCCGACCGTGTACCACTTCTCCTCGCCGGGGGCGGGGTTGGTGTGGGTCATGAAGAGCGAGAAACGGCTGGCGTGGGAGAACGCATAGGTGATCCAGCCCTCGTGGAAGTGGCCGTCCACGTCGAGCCCCGGACTCGGCTGGTCGAAACGCGAGAAGAGCGCCCCCGCCGACCAGCGCCGGTTCAGGGTGAACTCGTAGAGCAGGGTCTCCCCGCGCTCGGTCTCGCCGACCAACGGGCCGGGGAAGGCGGTGCGGTACTCGTTGTCGTCCACCCAGAGCTCGAGCGAGACCTCGTGGGCCATCTCGGAGTGCGGCACCTCCCAGCGCACGCCGCCGTCCAGGCCCCAGAGGAGGTGGCGGGCCTCGTCGCGCACCGTGCCCGTGCCGGGCTGGACGCTGAAGCGGACGTCGCGCGGCGTCCACAGGCCGCTCGCGCCGACCCGAGCCATCACTCCGCAATCGAAGTCCATCTGCCCCTCCACGCGTCCGGTGCCGGACCAGTTCTGGAAACCGAACCTTCCGAACTCGGCCAACTCAGGATCGGTCGGCGCGATTCCGTTGCCGGAGGCGTCGGGGTCGTGGCTCTCGAGTTCGCTGGCCAGACCCGCGCTCCAGCGGAAGCGGAAGGCGCCGTCGTCGAGCCGCTGGTGGAGTTCCACGCCGCGGGCGGCGAGGTTGCCGCCGAGGAAGGTGCGCTGCGCGCCGCTCAACGACGGCGCCGGGAACTCGTTCGGCAGGACGCCGTTGAAGGCGCCGAGGTCGGCGAAGTACTGACCGACGAAGAAGTCCATGCTCTCGGGCCAGAAGCCGATCGGCAGCTCGTCCACCCGCACGTACGCCTCGCGCAGGAAGAAGTCCGAGCCGTCCCCCGGGTCGGAGTAGTCGAAGGTGACGTGGGCCCTGCCGACCCCTTCCACCGGCGCCGCGAAGTGGAACTGGGCGCTGCGGATGCGGACCTCGTTGAACTCGTCCACCGAGTCGTGCTTCTCGGTGAAGGCGCCGAACAGGTCCAGGGTGAGGCCGAACTGGACCTGGTCCAGGAACGACTCGGGCTGCGGCTCGGGCCCCGCCACCGGCTTGCGCCACGGGGGCAGACGGCGCGGCGCGTCGTCGGGCGGCAACGGCGGCTCGACGACCTCGACCACCGGCTCCTGCTGCTCGGCGGGAGGGGGCTCGAGGGCGGGAGGCTCCTGCGGCGCGGGTTCCTGGGCGAGGAGGGGGCTGGAGAGGAGGAGGGAGAGGATCATGGACGGGTTGGCGACCGACGAAAGGAAGGGGCGGAGGATGCCCCCATCACCCCATCGGCAGGGTGGACGGGGCATTATCCTAGCGGCTCCCCGTTTCTTCGTCCCGTCCTCCCCATGGAAGACCACGCCCTCGGCCGCAGCGGCCTCCGCATCCCACCCCTCGGGCTGGGCTCCTGGCTCACCTTCGGCGACCCCCACGCCGAGCCGCCCGAGAAGGTCGTGGACGCCGCCCTGGAGGCCGGGATCTGGTTCTTCGACACCGCCGACGTCTACGACCTCGGCGCGGCCGAGAGCGCGCTCGGCGCGGCGCTGCGGCACGTGGAGCGGCGCCACGTCGTGGTCGCGACCAAGGCCTTCTTCCCCATGTCGGAGCACCCCAACGACCGCGGGCTGTCGCGCAAGCACCTGTTCGAGAGCCTGGAGGGCAGCCTCGAACGCCTGGGCATGGACTACGTGGACCTCTACCAGTGCCACCGCTTCGATCCGCGGACCCCGCTCGAGGAGACCGTCCGCGCCATGGGCGACCTCGTCCGGCGCGGCCTGACGCTCTACTGGGGCACGAGCACCTGGACCGCCGAGCAGTTGCGCGAGGCCTGCCGGCTCTGCGACGCGATGGACGTGCCGCGCCCCATCTCGGAACAGGCCCGCTTCAACCTGCTGTGCCGCGAGGTGGAGGCCGAGGTCGTCCCGACCGCGCGCGAACTCGGCATCGGCTTCCTGTGGTGGTCGCCCCTGGCCCAGGGCGTGCTCACCGGCAAGTACCTCGGAGGCGTCACGGGGGCCACCCGCGCCGCCAGCGGGCGCTCCGCCGGGACCTTCCTGGAGCGGGCCCTGGCCGACCCCGAAGTCGCGCGCCGCGTGGAGCGCTTCGTCGCCGTCGCCCGCCGCCACGGCTTCCCGCCCGCCGCCCTCGCCCTGTCGTGGACCCTGGACCGGGTCCCCGGGAGCACCGCCCTCGTCGGGGCCTCGCGGGTCGCCCAGCTGCAGGAAGACCTGGAGGCCCTGTCCGTCCCGTGGGACGACGAGCTGCGACGCGAGGTCGAGGAGGCGGTCGCCGGCCCGCCGCTGGACCTGTGAACGCAGGGGGGCCGGCGGGCGGCCCCTACAATGCCCCGGCCGCGGCGCGGGAGGCCCCGCCGGGCTCCGACCGATGAGTAGTCGCCCCATCCAGTCCTCCGACGGGCCGGTCGAGGTGCCGGTGCCGGCCAAGGTCACGGTGCCGAAGCTCCTCGCCCGCAAGGGGAAGCAGCCGCCGATCACCTGCATCACGGCCTACGACTTCCCCAGTGCGCGCCTGGTGGACGAAGCCGGTTTCGACGTCCTGCTGGTCGGCGATTCCATGGCCAACGTGGTGCTCGGCCACGCCTCCACCCTGAAGATCACGCTCGAGCAGATCATCAGTGCGACCCGCGCCGTGCGCCGCGCCGCCGACCGCCCCCTGGTGGTCGCCGACATGCCCTACGGCAGCTTCCACCTCGGGGTCCACGACACGGTGCGCAACGCCATCCGCCTGGTCCGAGAGGGCGGCGCGCACGCGGTCAAGCTGGAGGGCGGGGCGAGCCGCGCCCACCTCGTCGCCGCCCTGGTGGAAGCGGACGTCCCGGTCATGGGCCACGTCGGGCTCCTCCCCCAGGCCGTCCACGTGCGCGGCGGCTTCCGCGTCGCCGGGCGGACCCGCGAGGGCGCCGAACGCCTGCTCGCCGACGCGCTCGCCCTGGAGGAGGCCGGCGCCTTCGCCGTGGTGCTGGAGGGCGTCCCCGCCCCGGTCGCAGCCGGCATCACCCGGCGCCTGCGCGTGCCGACCATCGGCATCGGCGCCGGCCCCGACTGCGACGGTCAGATCCTCGTCTTCCACGACGTGGTCGGCCTGAACTTCGGCCCCGTGCCCCGCTTCGCCAAGCGCTTCGGCGCGGTCGCCGACGAGATGCGGCGCGCCCTCGGAGCCTTCCGGGACGAGGTCCGCAACGGGACCTTCCCGGGCGAGGAACACGGCTACTCGATGGGCGAGTCGCTGGCCGAGGGTTGGGAGGCCGAGGCCCCGCAGCCCTGGGCCGAGCCCGGCGACGAAGCCTGACCACCCACCGGCCGCGCCTCCCGGGCCCGCAACAGGAGGTCGGGCAGTTCCGAAGGGCAGGTCACGGCGGCGTCCACCTCGCCGCCGACCAGCGCGCGCACCCAGGGCGGGGTGTGGCGGTGCAGGGCCAGGGCCACCGCGCGCGGCGCGCCCGCCTCCCCTCGACGACGCAGGGCGATCGGAAGGGACAGGTCCAGGGACACCACGTCGCCGACCACGAGGTCGGGGCGCTCCCGCTCGAGGAGGGCCCGATAGCGCGGGCGGTCCACCCGAATGCTCCGGCCGCCGAGCTCCATTCGCTCGGGGCGGTCGCCGAGCTCCTGCTTGCCGGCGCGGCCGTAGGCGCGCAGCGGGGCTTCCGCCGGTCCGACCCGCGCCGCGTCGGCGACCTGGAAGCCGAAGCAGCCGAGCCAGTCGCGCACCTTCTCGAAGGGGGCGTTGGAAGCGAAGACGACGTGGAACCCGGCCTCCAACGCACGGCGGAGGGCGCCCTCGGCGCCGGGCGCGAGGTCGTGGTCCACCTCCTCGCGGAAGCGGGCGCAGGTGCGGTGGTAGCAGGCGTCGAGGAAGGCGGCGAGGGTGCCGGAGGAGGCGGCGGCGAGCCGGGCCAGCTCGCGTGCGTCATGGTCCTCGCTGGCCGCCGAGAGCGGTCGGCAACGCGAACACGTCCTCGTCCACGAACGAGGTCAGCGCGTCGCCGATGCGCCAGCCATGGCGATCGGGAGCCGCCGCCAGCTCGGCGCGCCCGCGCTCGAGCACCGCCTCGATGCGCGCCGGGCGCCAACCGGAGACCTCCCGCAGCGCCGCCTCGAAGGCGCGGCGCACCGCCTCGCGCTCGCGGACCGGATCGGTCCAGACGCCGTCGAAGTCGGTGAGGAGGGTCGGCGGGCGGCTCACGGGCGGCATCCTACGCCGAGGCGGGGAACGAAGACGGCTCCGCCCCTCGCGGGGCGGAGCCGTGGGACGGGAGCCGGGGTCCCCGGAGGGGCGGCCCTATTCGCCGCCGCCGGCGGGCTGCCGCTCCAGGGTCACGACGCCGGAGCCGAACTGGCTGTCCACGCCGGGGCCGCCGATCAGGGTGTAGTCGGGATCCACCAGCAGGTAGGTGAAGGTGCTGGTCTCGCCGCCGCCGATGCCCGCGGGGACGCCGCCGTCGGCGGTGAGGACCACGTTCTCCATCCGACCGATGGCCGAGTCGAAGAAGGTGAAGGTCGCCGCGCCGGCCGAGTAGGTGCGCCGGACGGTGCCGAGGTCGGTCCGGATCATCGTTCCATCGACGACCGTGCCCGTGGCATCCAGGTTCAGGTCGAGGATCTGGGTGCGGTCGAAGGGGTTGGCCCCGGGGCCGCGCCAGTTCCCTTCCAGGCCCGCGACGTCGTACATGTCGGGACCGCTCGAACGGATCAGCTCGAAGGATCCGGTCACCGGGAAGTTGTCGGGCCCGATCCAGGTCCAGGTGCCGGTGATCACCGAGAGGGACTCGTCCATCTGTCCGGTCAGGGACATGCTGTTGGTGCCGAGCACCTGGGCCATCTCGACCTGGAGGGCACCGGAAGCCGCGAAGGTGAAGGTGCGGTCCGAGTTGTCCAGCCGCCACTCGTTGCCGCGGCTGTCCGCCGACTCGGTGAGCTGGTCGGAGGCGAAGCGGAGATAGAAGTTGCGCGGGGAGCGCAGTTCGCTGTCGGGGATCAGCTGACCGACCCAGTCACCCATCAGGTCGTCGGTCGAGAAGGTCGGCCCCGGCGCGGGCGGCGGGGGCGGCGGAGGCGGCGAGGTGGTGCCGCCGCCGAACACGGAGCCCAGCGGGTCGGGGTGGGCGCAGGAGGCCGCGAGAGCCAGACCCGCGAGGAGGAAAGTGCGACGAAGGGGTTGCATGGCGGTATCGGGAGAGGGGGTACGGAAGGGGGAGCCCCGTTTCCAGGCGTGGAAGGATAGCCCGGCCCAGGAAGTCGGAGATGGAAAAACTCGCGGCAACGTGGCCGAGGCCGGGAGGGAATCGGGGGACTCCGTGCCGGGAGCCCCCCGATCGAGGAAGGGGAAAAGGAACCGCGAACCCCGAACCCTTCCGCCGGTCAGGGGCGGACGAGTTCGGCGATCCCGGCCCCCAGCGCGGACTCCACGCCGGGGCCCGCCAGCAGGGTGGCGTCGGGATCGAGGAGGAGGAAGTCGAAGGTGATGGTCTCGCCGGAGTCGGCGGTGATCACCACGTCGTCGAGGCGGCCGACGGCGGTGTCGGAGAACGAGAAGGCGCCGGCGGCGGCGGAGTAGGTCCGGATGAGGACCTCGGTCTCGGGGTGGAGCATGGTGCCGGAGGAGACGAGGCCGTCGGCGTCGAGCACCAGCGACAGGAAGCGGAACTTGCCCAGGCCGTTGCGGCCGAGGCCGTCCCAGGGCCCTTCGAGCTGGGCCTGGACGTACATGTCGGGCCCGGAGGAGCGCACCAGGGAGAAGCTCCCGGAGATGCGCTGGCCGTCGGCGTCGGTGAGCCGGAAGGTCCCGGTGAGGACGGCGCGGGACTCGTCCATCTGCCCGGAGAGCGACATCGAGCCGCTGCCGAGCTGGAGCGCCATGGTCGCGGCGAGGCGGCCGTCGGCGGTGAACTGGAAGTCGCGGTCGGAATCCAGCGCGGTCCAGTCCAGACCGCCGCTCTCGGCCGCGGAGACCAACGTGGCGTTCTGGAAGCGCAGGTAGAAGTTGCGGACGTTGGCCGCGTCCGGGGTCAGCTGGCCGACCCAGTCGCCCTCCAGGTCCTGGATGGCGAAGGTGCTGCCGGCGTCGCCGCCCGGAGGCGGGACGGTGCCGCCGCCGCCGACCGAGCTCGACGAACCGGAGCAGGCCGCGAGCGGAAGCAGGGCGAGGAGGAGGGCCAGGCCACGAGCGAGGCCGGAGAGGGAACGGGGGGTGTGCTGTTTCATGGTTCCTTGGGGACGGGGGAGCCCGTGGCGTCCGAGGAAGACTAGAACGCGAATCGAGGCGGTGACGGTCTTTTTCCGCACTCCTAGAAGTCCCCGTGAGGGGGGAGGATCTTCCCCCTCCACCCTTTTTCCCGAACCTGGGACGCCCCGGGGCGTCCCACTTCCGAGCCTGCGTCCGGTCGCCACGGCCGGGCGCTCCCTCACGTCCACCCACCACTCTCACCCCCACGATCACGAGCCCGACTCCCCACCCCATGCGCATCCCGACCCTCACCCTCGTCGGCCTGGCCCTGATCCTCGGAGCCGCCCCACCCCTCGCCGCCCAGGCGCAGGAACCCTCCGACCCCGTGGCCGAGGCCTTCCAGGCCTGGCAGGACGCCAGCGGAGTCCCCTGGCGCCTGAACCGGGCGCCCGAGTTCGGCGGTTTCGGCCGCTTCCTCTGGGGCGGCCGGATGGCGCCCGAGTTCCTGCCCGCCACCGACGAGGACTGGTTCGAGCTCGCCCGCATCCAGTTCGACCGCGCCCACGGCGTGTTCGGGCTCGCCGACGCCACCCTCGAGCCGGTCGCCGTCCACCGCCTCGCCCTGGCCCGCATCGGCACCACCGACAAGGTCTCGGTCGAGTTCCGCCAGGTCGTGGAGGGGGTTCCGGTCCACATGGCCTCGGCCCACGCGTTGTTCGCCACCGACGGCACCCTGCTCGCCCTCGACGCCGACGCCGTGCCTGGTGTCGAGTACCTGTCGGTGCTGCCCACGGTCAACCGCTGGGAGGCGGTGGCGCGGGCTCGTTCCGCCTTCGAAGGCGACGCCGGAATGGAGGCCGCCGAGGTCTCCGAGCCCACCCTGGTGGTGGTCCGCCACCGCCCGGGCAAGTTCGTCGAGCCGCGGCTGGCCTGGCAGGTCGAGGTCCGCAACGAGACCGACCCGGCCCGCCCCCGCGGTTGGCGCTACTTCGTCGCCGCCGACGGGAAACCCGAGGTCCTGGTCCGCGAGGACCTGATCCACCATCAGATCCAGGGACACGTCGAGAGCTACGCGACCCCGGGCACCGCGGCCGGGAGCGCCTCCAACCCGCCGGCGATCACGCCGATGCGGTTCATGGAGCTGACCAGCGGCAGCGGCAACGTCACCACCGACGCCAACGGCGACTTCACCTTCAGCAGCGGCACTTCCGTGACCTTCACCGCGCGCTACCGCGGTCCGTGGGTGCGGGTCGAGAACCAGGCCGGAGCCAACTACTCGCAGAGCATGAGCTTCACGCCCGGCTCGCCGGCGACGCTGACGATGAACACCGGTCGGACCGAGTACGTGACCTCCGAAGCGAGCACCTTCGACTCGGTGGTGGACATCCACGAGTGGCTGGAGTCCATCGACCCGAACGACACCACCCTCGACTTCCAGATCCTGGCCAACGTCAACCTGAACTCGACCTGCAACGCCTTCTACAACGGTTCGTCCATCAACATGTACCGCGCCGGCGGCGGCTGCAACAACACTGGGTTCAGCACGGTGGTCGCACACGAGGAAGGGCACTGGGCCAACGACCTCTACGGCAGCGGCAACGGCTCCGACGGCTTCGGCGAGGGCAACGCCGACGTGCTGGCGATGTACGTCTACGACACGCCCATCGTCGGGGAGGACTTCTTCACCAACGGCGGCTTCGTTCGCACCGGCAACAACACCCGCCAGTTCTGCGGCGACAGCAACCCCGGCTGCTACGGCCAGGTCCACGCCGACGGCGAGGTCCTGATGGGAGCGCTGTGGAAGGTGCGCGACCGCTTGAACACCACGCTCGGCAACGCCGCCGGCGACCTCACCGCCGACACCCTGTGGGTGGCGTGGATGAACGGCTTCAACGACACCGGCATCCGTTCCATCATCGAAGAGCACTGGCTCGCCCTCGACGACAACGACGGCAACATCTTCAACGGTACGCCGAACTACGGCGACATCGACGGCGGCTTCCGCGACCAGGGCTTCCCCGGCGTGGACCTGCAGTTGATCGACATCGCCCACACCCCGCTCGGAGACACCACCGACGAGCAGGGCCCCTACGTGGTCTCGGCCGACGTCACCAGCCTCGTCGGCAGCACCATCACCGGCGTGGACCTGGTCTACACCGTGGACGGCGGCGCTCCGGTCACGGTGGCGATGGCCAACGTCGGCGGCAACACCTGGCAGGGCGACATCCCCGGTCAGGTCTCGCCGGCGCGCGTGGCCTACCACCTAGTCGCCAGCGACGCCCTCGGCAATTCCGAGCGCAATCCGCGGAGCGGAGAGCACGAGTTCGTGGTCGGCATCCGCACCACCATCTACTTCAACGACTTCGAGGGGGCGACCGACGAAGGCTGGACCCACACCCTGGTCCAATCCCAGGACGACTGGCAGCGCGGCGCCCCGCAGGGCAAGGCCACCGACCCGGCGGCCGCCTATTCCGGAACCAAGTGCTGGGCCAACGACCTCGGCAATCCCGGCTGGAACGGCTACTACCAACCGAACGTCCACAACTACCTGGATTCGCCGAGCATCGACTGCTCCGGCTACACCGGGGTGACCCTGCGGTTCGCCCGGCTGCTGGGCGTGGAGAAGGGCATCTACGACCAGGCCGAGATCCTCGTGAACGGGGTCGTGGTCTGGAGCAACCCCGCCAACGTGGACCTCATCGACGGCGACTGGAACTTCCAGGAGCTGGACATCTCGGCCCTGGCGGACGGCAACCCCAACGTCACGGTGCGTTTCCGCCTGAAGTCCGACAGCGGCCTCGAATTCGGCGGCTGGAACATCGACGACTTCGAGCTCTACGTGCTGGAATCGTCCGGCGGCGGCAACAACGACACCATCACCCTCACCGGGCCGACCGCGGTGACCGCGGGCACCTCCTACACCTGGAGCTTCACGGGGGCCCCGGCTGCGGCGTCCTACTGGATGCTCGGCAGCACCTCCAACGCGGGTACGGTGTACCAGGGCCACGCCTTCGACGTCGGCCAGCCGGTGAACGTGCTCGACTCCGGCACCACCTCCGGGACCGGGACCGGCGCGTCGGTCGTATTCGTGCCCGGCGGCGCCGCCGGCATCACCGGATACCTCGAGGTGGCGGCCTTCGACGGCGTGGACTGGTTCGACTCGAACCTGCTCACGGTCGACATCCTGTAGTCCGGTGCGACCCCCTGGGCGGGGCGGCCACGGCGCCGTCCCGCCCTCCCCACGCTCCCGCTCCCTCCCCATCCGCCCACACGTGCTCGTTCCGCTCCTCACTCTCGCCCTGACCCTCCAGACCCCGGCCGACGACGGCGCGCTGGGGGTCTATCCCCTGCCCGACGTCGCGCGCCGCCAGGCGCTGTTGCACGAGCACCGGCTCCACGAGGACCTTGGGCGCTTCGCCGTCGCCGCGGTGCGCGCCGACGACCCGCCCCTCGCGGTCCTGCCCGCCCTCGACGACGAGGAGGAACTGGTCGTCGTCGGAGCCCACCATGCTTCGGGCGACGAGAACCCCATCGTCCGTTCCGGTCGGCGGGTGTGGCAGTCGCCGGACGGCGGCCTGGAGCTCCGGGTCGTCCCCGCCGCGGCGGTCCTCGCCCTGCGTTCCCGCCCCTTCTCCTGCCATGGCGCCTGTCGGGTGGTGCGGACCTCGCGACCGATCCCCCCACCGCGCCCCGGCCGCCGCTTCGGCGGCGGCGCCTTCGCGCACGCCCCGGACCCCGACGTCCAAGCCTGGGTGAACCAGGTCTCGCAGACCGAACTCCAGAACCGCGTCAACGCCCTGGTCGGCTTCGGCACCCGACGCCACGATCAGCCCGGCGCGGTCGCGGCCCAGAACTGGCTGGTCGGCGAGTTCCAGGCGATGGGGCTGCAGGTCTCGACCTTCGACTTCGACTCCGGGGCCGACGTCGTGGTCGCCGAACTGCCCGGGGTCACCGACCCCACGAGGATCGTCGTCCTCGGCGCCCACTACGACTCCTTGAACTTCTCGACCACCACCGGCCCGGCTCCCGGGGCCGACGACGACGCCAGCGGCACCGCCGGCGTGCTGGAGATCGCCCGCATCCTGTCTTCGCAGTCGTTCGACCACACCATCCGCTTCTGCGCCTTCTCGGGCGAGGAGTTCGGCCTGCTCGGCTCCGCGGCCTATGCCGCCGACCTCGCCGCCAACGGCGCCGACGTCATTGGCATGGTGCAGCTGGACATGACCGGCTACCGCGCGCCCGGCGACTCCTACAGCGTGGACTTCGTCCTGAACGACACCGACCCCGGGCTCAACGCCTTCGCGATGGACGCCTTCCAGACCTACGTGCCCGGTATCGCGGTGCAGTCGGGCAACCTGGCCGGGGGCACCAGCGACCATCGGAGCTTCTTCCAGAACGGCTTCCCCGCCTGCTTCCCCTTCGAGGACCTGGGTCAGTACAGCCCCTACATCCACACCAGCTCCGACGTGGTCGGCGTCAGCCTGAACGACTGGACGCTGGCGCGGATGATCACACAGGGCGCACTCGCCACCGTGGCCGAACTGGCGCGGCCGCTGGCCATGACCCTGACCCATGCGCCGCTCGGCGACACCCAGGACGAGAACGGGCCCTACGTGGTGACGGCCCAGGTGGTGTCGCAGACCTCCGCCACGGTCACGGCGGTGGACCTGACGTGGCGGCGCGACGGCGGCCCCTGGACCACGGTGGCGATGACGCCGACCGGCAACCCCGACGAGTGGAGGGGGGGCATCCCCGGGCAGGCCTCGCCCGCGGTCGTCGAGTACTACCTGGAAGCCACCGACTCGGCCGGACGCCGGCGCTGGCTGCCCGACGGACTCGCCCCCGGAGACGCCGCCTTCTCCTTCCGGGTCGGCGTCCTCACCCCCATCTTCTTCGACGACTTCGAGGGGCCCGGCGACAACGGCTGGACCCACCAGCAGCTGGCCAACCAGGACGACTGGCAGCGCGGCGCGCCGCAGGGCAAGTCGGGCGACCCCAATGCTGCCTGGTCGGGCGCCTCGGTCTGGGCCAACGACCTCGGCAACCCGGGATGGAACGGCGCCTACCAGCCGAACGTCCACAACCTGCTGCGCTCGCCCGGCGTGGACTGCTCCGGGCGCACCGGGGTGCGCCTGCGCTTCCGTCGGTGGCTCGGCGTGGAGAAGGGCATCTACGACCAGGCCACCATCGAGGTGAACGGCACCACGGTGTGGTCCAACCCGAGCCAGGAGGATCTGGTGGACACCGATTGGGTCCTCGTGGACCTCGACGTCTCGGCGCTGGCCGACGGCCATCCCTCCGTCCAAGTGACGTTCCGACTGCAGAGCGACGGCGGACTGGAGTACGGCGGCTGGACCCTGGACGACTTCGAGCTCTACGCCCTCGAGCCGGTGCCCGGCAACCGAGACACCATCGTCCTCACGGGACCGACCACGGTGAGCGCTGGCTCGACCCAGGTGTGGAGCTTCACCGCGGCGCCGCCGAACGCCTCGTGGTGGCTCCTCGCCAGCACTTCGAACGCCGGTCTGGTCCACCAGGGCCACTCCTTCGACGTCGGCCCCCCGGTGACCGTGGTCGCCACGGGGACGACCACGGCCGCCGGCGACGGCAGCGCCACGGTGACGGTGCCGCCGGGCGCCGCCGGGCTGGTCGGCTTCCTGGAAGTCGCCGCCGACGACGGCAGCGACTGGTACGACTCGAACCTGCTCACCTTGACCATCCTCTGACCCTCGCTCACGCCCCCCCCCCCGCCCCGGTCCGATGCGTCCCCCCTCTCCCCTCTTCGTCGGCTCCGCCCTGACCGTCCTGGTCGCCCTCGCCGGCTCCGCCCCTGCCCAGTTCCCCTCGCCCCAGGGTGACCGCGTG
>JALUVI010000051.1 GCA_027020785.1 Planctomycetota bacterium
TCGCGGGTCGTGTCCGGGCGCTCGGTGATGGTGACCGGCGCCGGGGGGTCCATCGGAAGCGAGCTGTGTCGCCAGATCGCGGCGCTGGGGCCGAAGCGCATCGTCCTCTACGAGATCAACGAGTACGCGCTCTATCGGATCGAGATGGAGCTGGCCGAGCGCTGGCCCGACCTCGAGGTGGCCGCCGTGCTCGGCTCGGTGCTCGACGAACCGCGCCTGAAGGAGGTCTATCGCCGCTTCGCGGTCGAGACCGTCTACCACGCCGCGGCCTACAAGCACGTCCCGTTGGTCGAGCAGAACCCGATGGAGGGGGTGCGCAACAACGTCTTCGGCACCTTCCTCGCCGCCCGTGCCGCGGCGCAGTGCGGGGTGTCGGACTTCCTCCTGGTCTCGACCGACAAGGCGGTGCGTCCGACCGGGGTGATGGGCGCGAGCAAGCGCCTGGCCGAGCAGGTCTGCTTGATGGTCGGCGAGCGGGCGCGGCTCACCCCGCTGCGTTACGGCAGCGGTGAGCCGCTGCGTTGCTCCATCGTCCGCTTCGGCAACGTCCTCGATTCGGCGGGCTCGGTGGTGCCGCTCTTGCGCCGGCAGATCGCGCGCGGCGGGCCGGTGACCGTGACCCATCGCGACATCACGCGCTACTTCATGACCATCACCGAGGCGGCGCAGCTGGTGCTGCAGGCCGGCGCCCTGGCCGAGGGCGGCGAGGTGTTCCTGCTCGACATGGGGCAGCCGGTGCGGGTGTACGACCTCGCCAGGCGGATGGTGGAGTTGGCGACCCGCGGGACCGACCGCGAGATCGAGATCCGCATCACCGGGCTGCGCCCCGGCGAGAAGCTCGAGGAGGAGCTGCTGGTGGACCCCGAGCACAGCCGCCCGACCGCGCACCCGAAGATCTTCAAGGCGGTCGAGAACGGCGCCGGACTGGAGGAGCTGGACGCCGCCTTGCTGCGGCTCGAGGCGGCCCTGCAGCGCGGGGCGCTCGACGAGGTCTATGCCGTCCTCGCCGCCACCGTCGAGGGCTACCGCCCGCCGACCGAGGTGGTGGACGTCCTCCGCCGCGGCGGCTGCGCTTATTCGTTCGCCGCCAACGGCAACGGTCACGCCCATTCGGTGGCGCAGGCCGCTTCCCGGGGCGCGGAGGAGCCCGACGAAGCCGTCGAGCCGTCCCCCGAGGAGGCCGAGCCCCGTCCCGAAGCGGTCGAGACGGGCCTCGCCCCCGACCCTGCTTCGGGGCGCTGAACGGGGCGGCCTCGAAGGGGACCGACTTTCGGGGGTTGCGCCCCCGGCGCCGTCGGATAGGGTGGAACCATGAGGAACACCCGCTCCCGACCCATCGTCTCCCTTCTCGGCTCGGCTCGGCTCGGCTCGGCTCGGCCCTGGCATTCCTGCTCTCCATCGCGGCCCTGGCCCACCCGGCCCGGGCCCAGAGTGACGCCCATCTCCTGAAGAACGGCGTGGAAGTCTTCGTCGCCCCCTCGATCACCGAGGTCCTGGGCAGCGGCCTCGTCGCACCGGGCGACGTCATCCAGTTGAAGACCGCCTACGACGCCAGCGGCAACCCGATCGCTTTCACCGAGGCGAGCGGCGAGACCTTCCCCATCCCCATTCCATCCGGCGTCACCCTCCAGGCCGTGAGCGGAACGCGGGCCTACGTCGGCATGACCGAGCCGGGCTCGGGCGACGTCGTCTTCACCGTCGGCGCCATCGCTGCCGGAAGCCCGCTCACCGAGGAGACGACCTTCGAGGACCTGGTCATCGCCGGAGGGGGAACGGCCATCGCCGTCACGCGGCTGCCGGGCGAGCAGACCAACCTGGTCTTGCGCAACGTGCGCTTCGGTCGCAACGAAACGGCCCTGTCCTGCGAAGCCAGGGCCTCCGTGCCCCCGGGTGGAGGTGTCCAGCTTCGTGGCGTGATCACGGTGGTCGCCGAGGACTGCTGGATCGCCGACGAGGTCGCCTTCACGGCTCCGACGCAGCCTTTTCCACGTTCGTTCTCGCGGGGATTCTCCTTCCGGGCCATCGGCGACGACGGCGGCGAGGTGACGGCCACGGTCTCCAACCTCCGCGTCTTCGGCGAGTTCCCGCAGGCGCGCATGAAGCCGATCGGGGTCCTGGGCAACGGCATCCACGACCTGGAGCCCTTTGCGCCCAGCACGTCGGGCGGCCCCTCGCCGGAGCTGACGCGCATCCTCGAGGTCTATGCGAGCAACACCAACGTGCAGACCGAAGGTGAGCACGAGGCGCCGCCTTCCTATGCCGTGATCCCGGACGGTGTGCCGATGGTGGACCTCACCATCCAGGGCGGCAACCTCCACGGCCGCTCCACCAGCCCGCAGTTCGGCTGGGACGTCGGCCTCTACGCCGATGCGGACGGCGCCTACGGCGTGCCGCGCCCGCTCGACTACACGGCGATCTGGCGCATCACGGCCAGCGGCACCGTGATCCGCAACCTCCGCGCAGCCGGCATCTACGCGCGCAACTGGACCGAGACCCGGGGCTGGCTCGACCTCTTCAACGTGAACGTCCGTGAGGTGGGCAAGGGCTATCCCGTTCCGGACCCCATGCTCCTGCGCGACATCCATTCCGGAGTCCACTTGGTGGTGGACGAGGCCTACCAGGTCTTCCGGGCACGCGATTGCGAGTTCGACGACAACCAGGGCAATGGGGTCTATGCCCATTCCCACCACTCCATCCAGAACCCGGACATGGAGCTGCCGACCGGACTCTACGTGGTGATGGACCACTGCGGCATGCACGGCAACCTCGCCAACGGTCTCTTCCTGGACGCAGCTCCGAACAAGGCTTCGTACTATCCTTCGGTGCAGGGCGCCATCGTCGGTGGAACGATGGACTTCGCCACCGCCCAGGGGCAGACCGGCATCCCCAGTCTGTTGCTGGACGGAACCGAGCCGGACGACGACCTGCCCATGGGGCAGGGGGTCGTGGACGGCTGCGCCATCAGCAACAACGGCCGTGGTGTGACGGTGCGGGCCCTGGGCACCCACCTCGCGCCGAGCTTCGACTTCTCGGCGGCCTCGATCCGCTTCGTGAACACCTACGTGTGGAACAACGCACAGGGCGGTTTCCTGGCCCGGCTCGACGCCCTGCCGGGGCATCCCGAGACCCCTCTCCTGTTGACCCCGTGGGTGCACTCCACCCTGGCCTGGAACCACACCGGCGGCGCCAACGGCTGGACCGCCGACGTGGACCTGAACAGCGGCCTCCAGGGCACGCCCCCGGCCCCGCTCTTCTACTGGGACGACGGCGCCACGAGCCCCGGCCCGGCCATCCTGATCACTTCCTTCAACAACACCATCTTCCAGCGCCCGAACTCGTCCGACGACGACTTCGGTCCCGGACTGGCCCC
>JALUVI010000052.1 GCA_027020785.1 Planctomycetota bacterium
AGGCGCATCGGCTCCGCTCGGCTTAGGACGACCTCGGAGCGGAAGACGTCGGCGAAGACGGAGGGATCCCTGGGAACGACCACGTCGGCGGGGAGGCAACCGGCGGCGACGATGCGGATCCGCGTTCCCTCGGGGAATGCCACCCACTGGAGGATGCGGCCTCGCCCTCCGGGTAGACGCCAGACCTCCCCCGCACGCAGGAAGTCCGTCCGGGTGACTTCCAGGAAGGGCTCCTCGACCAGGTTGCCGTCCTCGTCGCGGACGTCCAGGATCAGCTCGCGGAAGGGGGGGAGGGTGAGGTCGAGGCTGCGCTCCTCGGGCACGGTCAGGCCCAGGTCCCAGCCCATCATGCCTTCGGGGAAGCCGGGACTCGGGTCGTCGGGGGAGGACAGGAGGACCTGGTAGTCCTCGGGCGGGATGCCGACGAACCGAGCGCGCCCCTCCGCGTCGGTCGCGGTGATGCGTTCGAGGCCACCTGCCGGGGGGATCTCCCACCCAGCGAGGTCGAGTGGCCGCGCGCCCTGGCTCTCGGGCCAGCGCTGGAAGTTGTCCATGGAGCGCCGGATGCCGAAGGTCTGCAACTCCACCAACCATCCGACCACGGGACGACCATCTGCGTAGCGGAGGCGAACCTCCACCTCGTGCCCCGGCTCGTTCGGGACGTGGAGCCTTCCGGTGATGCGCCTGACTCCGTCGTTGCCGAAGCTCCAGGGAGAGTCGTCCCGTGTGGCCCGCGCCACGGTGACGCGGCCTCCGGACCTGGTCGGCACGAGCAACAGGCGGACCAACAAGGGGTTCGCGACGACGTAGCCGCCGTCTTTCGGGGCCAACGGTTCGGTGCGCCCTGCGAAGGAGGTGGCCATCAGGGGTTCCCCGTCCAGGACCCCGCCCTCGGGGACGACGTGGAGCGGCGGCGTCCGCTCCAGCACCCAGCGTCGGGGGGCGGCGGCGGATGGGTCACGGGGCAGGTCGGGTTCCAGGACGCCCCACCAGCCGGTCTCGTGGAGGGCGGCGAGCAGGACGGGGCCCCGGCCGGTCGGAAGAGACACCCGGACGATGCCCTCGCGGTCCGAGACGACTTCGTCCGGCCACCCGTCGAGCGAGGGCGGCGACCCCTTCTCACTCCAGCGGGAAGGATGGGGCAGGACCTGGACCCGTGCGCCCGCGATGGGGGCGCCGTCCGGGGCCACCAGGCGATACCGGGCCCGAACCAAGGGGTGGAGGAGGACGTCGCCGCCCCGTTCGGTGGCGACGTCCGCGGTCTCGTAATCGGGGTGGCGGGCCAGCAGCACGCGGAGGCTCTCGGACCGCGCCGGGACCTGGACGCGGCCGTCGGGGGCGGAGGCTGCGAGGACGATGCTTGGGAGGCCCTCCGGGGCCAGCTGGACGCCCTGGATCGGTGCCCGCGTCCCGGCGTCCAGGAATCGCAGTTCGACCGGCTCGAGGACGATGTCGAAGGGGACGTCGAGCGCGGGAAGTCCGGGCGCATCGGGCGCTTCGAGCCATGAGGCCTGGACGCGTCCGGTGGCGTCGGTGAGGACGGCTTGGGCTCCACCATGCGGCAGGGTCGGCACCGTGAAGAGCCCATTCGCGTCACAGGTCCCTTCCCAGCGCCAGGAGCCGGCCTCGTCCACGACGACGATCTGCGTACCTGGGAGCGGGTGGCCGTCCTCCACCACGCGATAGGTGAAGGGACGCCAGGGACGCAGGGCGACGTAGGACGTCCGGCCGGATACGACCTGGACGACCGGCGGCTCGATCCAGTGGGGGGTGCGGGTCTCGACCACCCAGGTCCCCGGCGAGAGGGACAGGCGCAGACTGCTCACGCCGACGGGCAGGACGAATGTTTGGCCCGAATCGTCGTCTCCTCGTTCGTGGATCACTCCGCCGAGTTCGGTCCTGTCGAAGAGCGACGGGCGCGCGAGGACGAGCGTTCCCGTCGCCGACGCAGACGCTGCGCCCTCCTGCTCCGAACGCAACAGGCCTTGGTCTCCCGGCTCGGCACGCGTCGGAGGGGTGGGAGCCGAAACGCTTCCCGACGAACCCTGGACGTCGCCTCCGATGCGTTCGCCGTCGGAAAGGGGGCGGTTCAACAGGAGCAGTGCTGCCAGCAGAGCCAGCAGCACGCCCCCGGCGAAGGCTCGGCGCCGAGTCGGCCAGACCGTCATCTCATGGGCAGCGTATCAATGCATCAATGTAGGAAGTACTCTCCCTTGGCCGCTTTCCCATTTCCGTCGCGGGCAGTCGTCCCAGGGTCGTTGTCCGTCACGGTCATCGTACCTCCCTGCGGTACGCCCTGGGTCGCGCATTCACCTCTGCCGACCTTCTTGGGGCCGGCAACGATCTCTCCGTTGGCGTCGTAGGTCGTGACCCAGAAGTCTTCGTCGTCGCCACTCGAACCGGTGTTGCATACCGTGACGTTCGTGGGCGTCGCCGAGTTCTCGAGGACGTCGTGGGAGCCGTCGTCCGGCACGGAGAAGGGGAAACCACCACTCGGGGGTACGCCCTGTTGCGACCAGGCCCGGGTCGCGGCGAGTGTGGCGAAGAGCGTGATGCCCACGGCAAGGACGAGGAGGAGGAAGCGTCTCATGACCTCCTACCGTTCCTGGTGGCCAGAGCGTGACATCGTGTTCACCAGCATCCTCCTCTGGAAGCCCGGGCCGAGTCTGGTCCCATGCTTCGAGCGGTGATGCCACGGCTGGGGGGCCGTGTGGGAGGCGGGTCAGCGGGGGGCGACGGTCAGGGCGACTTCGGCGCCGGGTTGGAAGGGGACGCTCGCGGGGGCGAGGGCATGGTCGCGGTCACGGGGTTCGAAGACGACGAGGCACGGGACGAGCGGCGCTTCGATCGGGACGGTCCTGTCTCGGGCGAGTCGGACGCCGTAGCCGCCGGTCAGGAGGATGCCGTCCTCCAGGTCGCGCTGGTTGCGGTAGAACCTCACGCTGACGCGGTATTCCTCGAGCGCGGAGGCGGCGGCGAGTCGCAGACGCATGGGCGGCACCCTCTCGAGCTCGAGGTCGAGGCGCAGGGGGACGACCTCGTCCCTTCCCGCCGCCCGTCGGACCCTCGGGGTCAGGTCCACCGGCCGGTAGCCCTCGACGACCAGCCACAGGTGTTCGTCCGGGCGCCACGGCAGGACGTGGCGGTAGCGTCCCTCCTCGCCGGTGTAGGTGGCGATCTCCACGTCGTCCGGCCGCGGACCGTCGGTGAGGGTGAGCTCCAATGCGTCGGGGCGCACGCCGTCGGGGGTGCGTACGGTCAGGTCGAGGTCGAGCGAGTGCGGCAGCCGCAACGTCGCCGGGAAGTCGTCGGGAACGACGAGTCGGGCCTCGGCGCCGCCCACGCCGGGGGTGGTGCTGGTGGCGCCGGCGGTCAGCACGTCGGCGGTGCCGGCGACGAGTCCGTGGAAGGTCACGAAGCCGTCCCGGTCGGTCGCGACGGGGCCCTGCTCGACCCGCGCATCCTGGACCCAGCCGGGGCGGGAGGTGGGCATCCCTCCGTTCAGGTCGGGCCAGAGCCGGGCGGCCTCCCGCACGGCCTCGGTCTGTTTCACGACGACCAGCCGGGCCACCGCCGGGTCGCCGTTGGGTTTCACCACCCGGAGTCGGACGTCGTGGCGGCTGCGGTCGTCGGAGAGGACGAGGGTGCCGCTGGTCGCCGACCGCGCGGTGTCGTCCCGGGCGAAGGCCCAGGCCGAGTCGAAGGCCCGGGCGCGGTGCAGCTCGACGGTCCCGCCGTCGGCGTGCGGGGCGGACAGGCGTACGGCCCCGAAGGGGTCGGCGACCGTGAAGCGACCGTCCTTCGCCGTGATCGTGAAGGTCCGACCGGCGCCGTCGGTCACCCGCAGCGGGCGGGACGGGTCGAGCAACTCGCCGCAGGGCAGGATCAGGGGCGGCTCCGTTTCCAGGCGCCACTCGAGGCCGCCGCCCAGCGCCGGCAGCGGGCGGACCCCCCAGGTCCCCGATGCGTGACGCGCCGCGAGCAGCCACGCATCGTCGGCTTCCTCGGGGAACTCGAGGACGACGCGCCCGTCCCGGTCGCTGGTCGCCTCGAACCAGCGGCCGGGCCTCCAGGGGCGCCATGCCTCGCGCGGCGGCAGTGCCGCGACGCTGGCCCCGTCGAGTGGGTCGCCGTCGGGGGCGCGCACGACCAGTTCGAGCCGTCGCCTCCGCTTCAGTCGGACCGTCGCGTCCCCGTCGGACCGGACCGTGACCGCGGAGCGCTCGTAGCCGTCGGCGAGGACCAGGAGTTCGGCGAGCTCGCGGGAGCGGCGCGGCAGGAGCGCCACCCCGCCGCCGTCGGTCGTGGCCAGCGGCACGTTCACCGTCGAGCGTGCGTAGAACCTCGCGCCGACGACGGGGATGCCCGTCGCCGCGTCCGTCACGCTCACCCGCGACGGAGCGAGCGGGGTGGCGACGTCCACCACGACCACGCCGTCTTCGTCCTGGTCGCTCTCCGCGATTCGGGTGAAGGTCCAGCGCCCGTCGCGGGTGCGCAACAGCGCGTCGGCCCGGCCGTACGGCGGCTCGACCTGGAAGCCGCCCTTCGCGTCGGTCCCACGGGTCGCCGACCAGTCCGGCTCCAGGACCCGACGTCCCGAAGCGAGGTGGGCGACCACCGCGGCGAGCGGCTCGTCCCGTTCGACCACCCGGACGGTGAGGGTCGTCCTCGGCCACATCCGCACCACCGTCTCGGCGCCGGCGACGACCTCGACCACCTCGGGGATGGCCTGCCAGCCCGGGGCCGTGAGCCGCCAGCGCCCGGGCGGCAGGAGGGCCTCCGCCCCGGGCGCCCCCTCTGCGAAGACCACGCGGACCCCTCCTTCCCCGCCGTCGGCAGCGCTCGGCGCGGCCGACACCTCGAGGCGCTCGTCGTCGAGTCGCTCGGGGCGGACCAAGACGACACGACCGCGTCCGGCCGCCCCCGTCTCCGGCGCTCCGCTTCCGGCCTCGGCGGCGTCGAGCCTCCCGGGCGCCCCGGTCCCGGGCGCGGGTGCGGCCGGGTCGGCGCCCGCCGCGGAGGCCGACCGGGGCGCCGGTGGACGGACGGCATCGGTGGCTTCGCCGCTCGTCGGGACGGGACCGTCTCCGCTCACGACCAGGAGGACGACGAGGGCGAGGAGCAGGACGCAGCCGCCCCCGATCAGCAGCCTGGCCGGGGACGTGGAGCGCGGGGGGGACGAGCGGGTCATGCCATCCGGGCGGTTCAGTGGCGTTCGATGGAGAGCGTGGCGTCGTCGGCGTCGGCTCCGGGGTCCTCGTCGTGGACCTCGACGCTGCCACCCTTCGGGACCCCTACGGCAATGGAATCGCCGAGCCGCACCACGATGGGGCCGGCCACGACCAGGCCCTCGGCGTCACGGACGAAGACCAGCACCCACGGGTCGCTCTCGGACGGGATGGGCTGGCCCTTCTCGTCCACCTCGTCGGTGTGCGTGACGACGACGTCGCAGGCGCGGGAAGCGTTGCGGACGGGCGCCACGGTCTCGCCCCCGGGGATGGAGAAGGAGTGCCCCCCGGAGGTCCGCTGGTGACCGCGTCCGGGTGGTTGGGCGTCGAGGGTGCGCGAGGCCGCGACGACCAGGGCGGACGTCGTGACCAGGAGGACGATGGTTTCGAGTGCTTTCATGGCACCCGGGAAGACGGATTCGGACGTCGAGGCTTGCACTCGGGCGCAGTTCGGCCGGCAGGCCCCATCTTGCCCCGCCTCGGCCTCGGCCGCCGCATCGTGGAAAACCGCCGGAGTAGAATCCGCCGCTTCCGGTGTCCTCCGGAGGCGTCCGAGACCATGGCCGAAGCCGCGCCCGAACCCTGCGACCTGCTCCTGCGGGGGGCGGCGGTGGTGTCGTGGGAGGGGGCGACGCCGGAAGGAGCCGACGCGGTGGCGGTGGGCGACGGGCGCGTGCTCGCGGTGGGCCGCGCCGACGACCTGGCGCGCCGCTTCGCACCGCGCGCGACGACCACGCTCGACGGCGGGCTCCTGGCGCCGGCCTTCGTGGACGCCCACACCCACCCGGTGTTCGCGGCCGAGCGCGCCGAGGAGTTCGACCTCAAGTGCCGCGGCGCGAGCTATCTCGAGGTGGCGGCCGCCGGCGGCGGCATCCTGGCCTCGGTGCGCGCGGTGCGCGCCGCGGGTGAGGACGAGTTGGCGGCCCGCGTGGTACGGAACCTCCGCCGCATGCAGCGTCACGGCACCCTGACCTGCGAGGCCAAGTCGGGTTACGGCCTGTCGGTGGCCGACGAGCTGAAGTCGCTGCGCGCCCTGGCCCGCGCCGCCGACGAGGTCGGCGTCACCGTGCTGCCGACCTTCCTCGGCGCCCACGCCGTGCCCGAGGAGTTCCGCGACGACCCCGACCGCTACGTGGACGTCCTGTGCGAGGAGGCGCTGCCCGCGGTGGTCGAGGAGGGGCTGGCGCGCGCCGCCGACGTCTTCGTCGAGGAGGGCGCCTTCTCGGTGGCCCAGGCCCGGCGCTACCTCGAGCGCGCCCGCGAGCTCGGCCTGGCCCTGCGGGTCCACGCCGACCAGTTCCACGCCCTCGGCGGGGTCGAGCTGGCGGTCGAGCTCGGCGCCGAGTCGGTGGACCACCTCGAGGCGCTGACCGACGCCGGGCTCGAGGCGCTGGCCCTCTCGCGCCGCACCTTCGCCGGGCTGCTGCCCGTGGTGCCGCACTTCTGCGCCATGGGCCGCGACGCGCCGGCGCGCCGCCTGATCCAGGCCGGGGTGCCGTGGTTCGTCGCCACCGACTTCAACCCCGGCTCGTCCTACACGCCGAGCCCGCCCGAGGCCGCGCACTTCGCGCGCCGCCGTCTCGGGTTGTCGGCCGAGGAGGCGTTGCGCGGCGTCACCGAGCACGCCGCCGCCAGTCTCGGCCTCGCCGATCGCGGCCGGATCGCGCCGGGCGCGGTCGCCGACCTCGTCCACCTCGATCTGCCGGGCGTCGCCTCCTTCGGCTACGCGCTCGGCGAGAACCCGGTGCGCGCGCTGTGGCGCGCCGGCCGTCCCGTCCCCGTCCAGCCATGACCGACCCCGCTCAGGACGTCGTCGTCCTCGCCGCCGTGCGCACGCCCATCGGGCGCTTCCTCGGCACCCTCTCCGCCCTGCCCGCGGTGGACCTCGGCGTCGCCGCGAGCCGCGCCGCGCTGGAGCGCGCCGGGGTGCGCCCCGCCGACGTCGGCCTGACCGTCTTCGGCATGGCGCGTCAGGCCGGCGCCCGCCCCAACCCGGCGCGCCAGGTCTCGGTGCGCGCCGGCGTGCCCGAGGAGGCGCCCGCCTTCACCATCAACCAGGCCTGCGCCTCGGGCATGGCCAGCCTGCAGCTCGCCGCCGACGCGCTGCGGGCGGGCCGCGCCGAGGTGGTCCTCGCCGGCGGCATGGAGAGCATGAGCCAGGTGCCGCACGCGCTGATGCGGATGCGGAACGGTTACCGGCTGGGCGCCGACGCAGTCGAGGACCTGATGTACCGCGACGGCTTCCACTGCCCGCTGGCCGACCAGCTGATGGGGGAGACCGCCGAGACCCTGGCGCGCGAGCGGGGCATCCCCCGCGAGGAGCAGGACCGCTTCGCGCTGGCGAGTCAGCGGAAGGCCGCCGCGGCCTGGGAGGCCGGCGCCTTCGACGCCGAGGTGGTCCCGGTCGAGGTGCCGGGGCGGCGCGGCGAGGTCGTCGTCTTCGACCGCGACGAGCACCTGCGGCCGACGACCACGATGGAGAGCCTGGCCAAGCTGCCGCCGGTGTTCGACCGCGAGCACGGCACCGTGACCGCGGGCAACGCCTCGGGCATCACCGACGGTGCGGCGGCGCTGGTGCTGACCACCGCCGCCGTGGCGCGCCGCCTCGGGGCGCGGCCGCTGGCCCGCCTCCTCGACGCCGAGGTCGCGGGTTGCGACCCGCGGCGCATGGGGCTGGGCCCGGTCCCGGCGACGCGCGCGCTCCTGCAGCGCCGGGGTTGGAGTCTCGACGACTTCGACCTATTCGAGTTGAACGAGGCCTTCGCCGCCCAGGTGCTGGCCTGCCTCCAGGAACTGCCCATCCCCGAGGACCGACTCGACGTGCACGGCGGCGCCATCGCGCTCGGCCACCCCATCGGCTGCACCGGCGCCCGCATCGTGGTGACGCTGCTCCATGCCCTGGCGCGGCGCGGCGGGGAGCGCGGGCTCGCTACCCTGTGCGTCTCCGGGGGCATGGGCATGACCACCGCCTGGCAACTCCTCGACGCCCCCGCATCCGCATGACGCACCCCAGCCGCACCCCATCCTCCTTCCGGCGACGGGCCCCGGCCCTCGCCCTGGCCCTCCTCCTGCCCCTCGGGCTCGCCGCCTGCGGCGAGGGCGCCGAGGGTGATTCCGTCGCCGTCGGCGCCGGAAATTCGGTGAATTCGCCGAATTCCGGAGGCGCCCAGGCCGGTGCGAGCTCCCAGGCCCAGGCCCCCTCGCGGACCCCGCGGTTCCACTTCGAGGACGAGAGCGAGGTCTCCGACGCCGAACTCGCGAACTACCACGTGGTGCTCCACTGCGCCGTGGACGGCAAGGACGTCGGCGCGATGACCTTCCGGCTGTGGCCGGAGAAGGCGCCGAAGACGGTACGGAACTTCCTGCGCTACTGTGACGAGGGGTTCTACGACGGCACCACCTTCCACCGCATCCTGCGCAGCTTCATGATCCAGGGCGGCAGCCCCGACGGGACCGGCGCCGGCGAGGGGCCGCACGGGCGCATCCCCGGCGAGTTCACCTACGACCCGAAGTACCGGCACCGCTACGGGGTCCTGTCCATGGCCCGCAGCCGCGACCCGAACTCGGCCAGCTCGCAGTTCTTCGTGATCTGCGACGACTCGCCCTCCACCGCCGGGCTGGACGGTCAGTACGCGAGCTTCGGCGAGCTGGTGGACGGAGTCGCCACGCTGGAGGCCATCGCCGACGTGCCGACCAAGGCCTCGCGGCCGGGCGGCGAGCCGTCCACCCCGCTGAAGCGGGCCGTCGTCACCCGCGCCGAGGTCGTCGAGGGGCCCGCGCCGGAGCCGACCGAGACCATCGCGCGGCCGCGCGACCCGAACGCGCCCCAGCCCCGCATCGTCGAGGTCCAGCACGTGCTGATCTCCTTCGCGGACGTGCCGCGGGTGGGGGCCAAGCGCAGCAAGGCGGAGGCCGAGGCGTTGGCCCAGGAGGTCTTCGAGAAGGCCAAGGCCGGCGCGGACTTCACCGAGCTCGTGAAGCAGTACTCGGACGACCCGGTGCGCCCGGGCGACCCGATGCCGGGCATCTATCGGCTGGAGGACGAGGGCGCGGTGGACTACGCCGGCGCCGAGATCATCCGCGCCATCAACGCCGAGAAGTTCGAGCGCGTCGAGCCGCTGCAGAGGATGCTCGACGAGGGCAAGCTGACCCGGCAGCAGTTCCAGGACATGGTCCAGAAGGTCGCCGACGAACTGCGTTGGGAGGAGCGCATCGCGCCGTTGCGCAAGACGGTGCCACGGCGCGACTTCGTCCCCGGCTTCGCCGACCTCGCCTTCCGGCTGGAACCCGGTGAGGTCGCGCTCCTGCCCTACGACCCGGAGACCTCACCCTTCGGCTGGCACGTGATCAAGCGGCTCGATTGACCGTGAAGGCCTCCCTGCGCTTCCTGGTCCCCTGCGTCGTGCTCGCGCTCGGCGCCTGCTCCGGCGGCGACCGTGCCGCGGGCGGTCTCCCCGGCGCGGACGGCGCTCCGGGTGGGGCGCCGCCAGCCTCCGCCGCCGCCGCCCGCCGCCCTGGTCCGCCGCCCCCTCCGGTCAGCACCTGGCAAGGCGGCTGGACGCCGACCCGGACCCCGAAGTTCCACTTCGAGGACCGCGAAGCGGTCCCCGACGAGGACCTCCTGCGTTACCACGTGGTCCTGAAGCTGGAGATCGACGGCGAGGACGCCGGATCCATGGTCTTCGGGCTGTGGCCGCAGGTCGCCCCCGAAGCGGTGCGCAACTTCCTGCGGCTGTGCGACGAGGGGTTCTACGACGGCACGCCCTTCTTCCAGGTGCGGCGGCGCGCCTTCGTCCGCGGTGGCTCGCGTGACGGAAAGCCGGACGGTCAGAGCCCGTACGGCTTCCTGCCCGACGAGTCCACCTTCGACCCGAAGTGGTCGCACCGCTACGGCGTCCTCTCGATGTACCGCGGCCCGCATCCCGACTCGGCCAGCAGCCAGTTCTTCGTGGTCTGCAACGAGTCGCCCGAAGTCGCCCGCTTCAACGGCCGCTTCACCGCCTTCGGTCGGCTGGTCGCCGGAGTGGAGGCGTTGGAGGCGCTGGCCTCGGTGCCGGTGGTGCGCACCCCCGACGGCAAGACCGCGGGCCAGCCGGCGGTGCCGGTGGTGCTGAAGGAGGCCGTGGTCGTCGCGCGGCCCGCCCCGCCGCCCGCCGAGCCGATCCGGCGCCCCACCGACTTCCTGGGGGGCGAGCCCGCCGTGGTCGAGCTCCAGAACCTGTTGGTCGGCTTCCAGGGCTCCATGGCCGGCGACGAGACCCGCAGCCGCGAGGAGGCCGAGCGGCTGGCGCGGGAGCTCGTGGAGCGGGCCCGCGCGGGCGAGGACTTCGACGCCCTGGTGCGCGAGTACTCCGACGAAGAGATGCCCGATTTCGTCGAGCCGCCCGGGCGCTACCTCATCGTCAATCGCGGCGCCGACGACTGGGAGAACTTCGAGGAGTGGGTGGCGCTCCAGGCCGAGCAGGGCCCCATCCTGCGCGACCTCCAGGAGCGCTTCGAGCGTGGCGAGATCACGCAGGCCGAGGTCGAAGCCGCGATCCGCGAAGCCGATGCCCGGCTCGGCTGGACGCAGCGCCAGTACCGTTTGCAGACCATTCCCCGAGCCCGGTTGGGGCCCGGCTTCGGCGACCTCGCCTTCCGACTCGGGGTCGGCGAGATCGGGCTGCTCGAGTACGACCCGACCACGGCGCCGTTCGGCTACCAGGTGGTCCGCCGCATCCGCTAGGGGACGGGGGGCAGGCGGAGGGGCGCGGCCGTACCCTGGTGCGCCCATGGAACTCACTGCCCCCCAGGAGCTCACCGACGAGCAGCTCGAGAAGGTCCGCTGCGACGTCGAGGTCGAGATCGCCGGCCGGCCCGCCGGCACCATGACCTTCCGGTTCTGGCCCGAGGCCGCCCCGGCCACGGTCCGGAACTTCCTGCGCTACGCCGCCGAGGGCTTCTACGACGGCCTCGGCTTCCACCGCGTCATCGGCGGCTTCATGGCGCAGGGCGGCTGCCCGACCGGCACCGGCACCGGCAGCGGTCCGCACGGCACCATCCGCGGCGAGTTCTCCACCGACCCGCGGTTCCGGCATCGGCGCGGCGTCCTCAGCATGGCGCGCGCCGCCGACCCCGACTCGGCCAGCTGCCAGTTCTTCGTGTGCTTCGACGACGCGCCGTTCCTCGACGGACAGTACGCCGCGTTCGGTGAGCTGGTCGCCGGCGAGGAGGTGCTCGACGCGCTGGCCGCCGTGCCCACCGGCATGGGGGCGGGCGGCGAGAAGTCGCGCCCCGAGGAGCCGTGCGTCATCCGTTCCATGCGCCTGCGCGAGGAGGACTGAACCATGTACGACGAAGGCCCCGACTACGGCGAGGAGCTGGAGGCTCCCGAGTTCGAGCACCTGCTGCTCGAGGTGGACGACGACGGCATCGCCTGGATCACGGTGAACCGTCCCAAGCAGTTGAACGCGCTGAACCTCGAGGTCGTCGAGGAGCTGCGCGACTGCGTGTCGTTCTGCGCCGAGGACCCCGAGGTCCAGGCGCTGGTCATCCGCGGCGGGGGCGACAAGGCCTTCGTCGCCGGCGCCGACATCCAGGAGCTGGCCGCTCTCGGCCCGCTCGAGGCGCGCGAGGTGTCGCTGAACGGCCAGGACATGCTGGCCAACGTCGAGTCGTGCCCGAAGCCGGTCATCGCCTGCATCCAGGGCTACGCCCTCGGCGGCGGGCTCGAGCTGGCGCTGGCCTGCCACCTGCGGGTGGCCTCGACCGAGGCGCGGCTCGGGCTGCCCGAGACCAGCCTCGGCCTCATCCCCGGCTACGGCGGGACCGCGCGGCTGACGCGCATCGCCGGCGTCGGCGTCGCCCGCGAGTGGATCCTGACCGGTGACGCCTACCCGGCCGAGGAGGCGCACCGCGTCGGCGTCGTCAACCGGGTGGTGCCGCCCGAGCGCCTCGAGGACGAGGTGCGCGAGCTCGCCCGGACCATCATGAAACGCGGCCCCTACGCCGTCGGCACCGCGCTCGAGGTGCTGCGCCGCGGGCTCGAGGTCGGCCAGAGCGAGGCCGAGAACCTCGAGGCCGACGCCTTCGGGATGATCTTCGCGACCGACGACGCGCGCGAGGGCACGAGCGCCTTCCTCGAGAAGCGGAAGCCGAACTTCCGCGGTTCCTGACGCGGCCGTCCCCACGTCTGCCTGCCGCACCCTTCCCCGAGTTCCACGAGCCACTCCATCGCACCCATGCAACCCGAGATCGTCCTCGTCGGCGGCGCCCGCACGCCGATGGCCGAATACGTCGGCACCCCCGGTCATGGTCTGTTCAAGGACCTCTCCGCCAACCAGCTCGGCGGTATCGCCCTGAAGGCGGCGCTCGAGCGCGGCGGCGTCGCGCCCGAGCAGGTCGAGCACGTCGTCATGGGCAACGCCATGCAGACCAGCCCCGACGGCATCTACGGGGCGCGCCACGCCGCGCTCGACGCGGGCATCCCGGTGGAGACGCCGGCATTGACCGTGAACCGCTTGTGCGGCTCCGGCATCCAGTCCCTCGTGAGCGCCGCCCACATGATCCTGGCCGGCGAGCACGAAGTGGTCGCGGCCGGCGGCATGGAGAACATGTCGCAGGCGCCGCACGTGCTGCGCGGGGCGCGCGAGGGCTTCCGGCTCGGCATGGAGCCAAAGCTCGAGGACTCGCTGTTCCAGGCGCTCTACGACACCCGGTGCGGGTTCTTCATGGCGCAGACCGCCGAGAACCTGGCTTCGCAGCACGGCATCTCGCGCGAGGAACAGGACGAGTACGCGCTGCGCAGCCACCGGCTCGGCGCCGAGGCGGTTGCGAGCGGCGCCTTCGCCGACGAGATCGTGCCGGTGACGGTGAAGCGCGGGCGCAAGGAGATCGTGGTGGACCACGACGACCACGTGAAGCCTGACACCACCCTCGAGGGGCTGGCGAAGCTGCGGCCGGCCTTCGGCAAGGAGGGCACCGTGACCGCGGGCAACGCCTCGGGCATCGTGGACGGCGCCGCGGCGATGGTGGTGACCACCGCCGAGCGCGCGGCCAAGGAGGGCTGGACGGTCGAGGCCCACGTCCGCTCGTGGGCCGTCGCCGGAGTCGAGCCGAGCATCATGGGCATCGGCCCGGTGCCGTCCATCCGCAAGGCGCTGGAGAAGGCCGGCCTCGCTCTGGACGACGTGGACCTGTTCGAGATCAACGAGGCCTTCGCCGCCCAGTACCTGGCGGTCGAGAAGGCGCTCGGGCTGGACCGCGACAAGGTCAACGTCCAGGGCGGCGCCATCGCCATCGGCCACCCGCTGGGGGCCACCGGCACCCGCCTGGTCCTGACCCTCACCAGGCAGCTCGCCCGTCGCGGCGCCCGCATCGGCGTGGCCTCGGCCTGCATCGGCGGCGGCCAGGGCATCGCCATGGTCGTCGAGCGGGTCTAGGCGAGGCGGTCGGGACGCCGGCGGGGGCCTCGGACCTTTCCTCCAGAGGGCCGGGCGCGGGCTCGGTCCATGGTGTAGGCTCGGAGGGAGGGTCCCCCCGATGACTTCCCCCCTGGCTCCCCTTTCCCTCCTCGCCGCTCTGTGCGTCGCCACCTGCGATGGTCCGGGCTCGCCGTTCGTCAGCGGCGGCGGCTCCATCGCCAGCGCGAGCTACCTCGACGAGGCACTCGACCCCGACAACCTCTTCCGCTGGACCCCGGTGGATTCCGGGGAGGTCGTGGACGTTTGGTTCGAGGTGCTCAACGCTCCGAGCGAACTGCCGGTCGGCCTCCAGGGAATCGGCCTCGGCCCCGACGCCGCCGCCGATGCGGTGCGGCGCGCCCTGAACGCCTGGGGCGCCGCGGTCGGTGTGCCGCTGGCGACGCACCTGGCCTTCCATGCCGAGGGTCAGGAGGTGGCCGTGGGCCACGTCGCCGTCGTGGTCTCGTTCGTCGAGGGCGAGGGCCCGCTGTCGGGACTGGTCCAACTCGCCTACGCCGATCCGGACTCCCGTCTCGTCGGCCAGGTTCCGATGGTGATCTCGGTCCCGCCCGAGGGGGTGACGGTCTCCGACCTGCGCGCCTTGATGCTCCACGAGATGGGCCACGCGCTGGGCATCCTGGCCCCGGCGCCGAAGAACGGACACAGCTCCGATCCGGGCGACGTCATGTACCCGGTCGCGCGGTGGCAGGAGTTGAGCGCCCGGGACCGCGTCGCGATGCAGGAGCTCTACGCGATGGAGCCGAACCTGCTCCGCGCCGACGCCGGCAACGCCCCCGGCGCGCCGGGCGACGGCGGCGCGGACGACGGGGAGGGCGCAGGCGGTGCGTCCTCGGGCGGCCTCGCCGTGCCCGACCCGCGCGACCTCCTCGCCGCCGCCCTCGAGCGCGTCGCGGTCGCCTCCGGCGACGGCCCGCGCTGCCTCGGCTGCGCCGCCGAGCGCTGACCGCGCCGGCCTCGTCTGCTTCTCCCGCGGATGCGGTGCGTCACGCGGCGTGCGCGCGCAGGAAGGCGAGGAGTTCCTCGTGCCAGCGGTCGGGGTCGCCGAGGTAGGCGGGGTGGGGGGCGCCGGGGAGGACGAGGAGGCGGGCGTCGCGGAAGGCGGCGGCGAGTTCCTCGCCCAGGGCGACCGGGAACAGGCGGTCCTCCTCGCCCCAGACGACCAGGGTCGGGACCGGCGAGCCGCGGAGGGCGTCCAGGT
>JALUVI010000053.1 GCA_027020785.1 Planctomycetota bacterium
CTCTGGCGAGGGCCAGGGTCGCGGATGGGGGGAGCGTGCGCAGCGGCGACGAGGCGAGCGGCAGAATCCCGATCACCAGCGGCCTGTCCGGCGGCACCGCCCGCGGGCCCGAGGGGAAGCGCGGGCTCGGCTCGAGGCCGAAGGCGGCGAGGAGCTCGGATTCCATGTCGACCGGCCAGATTTCGATGTCGCGCCGGCTCTCGAGCTGGTCGAGGTCGATCACCACGTCCCAGCTCTTCAGCTCGCGGCGCGGGATCCACAGCGGGTAGACCCGGGCGAGGTCGGTGGCGTAGTAGATGTCGCACGCCGACCGGGCGCAGAAGACGCCGACGGCGGCGGGCCCGTGGCGCTCGGCGAAGGCGTGCAGGAAGAGCAGCGTCGCCACGTTCTCGCCGAGCGCGGCCATCGGCAGCAGGAACAGGACGCGCTTGCCCCGGAAGGCGCGCCGGCCCCACTGCTTTCGGGGCAGGCAACGCAGGCGGGCCCGGCCCTCCAGGACCCGGAACTGGTGGGGGCGGGCGGCCAGCACCTGGTTGGCGAACTCCTGGCTGGTGGTCAAATAGCGCTCGCCGCCGCGCCCTTCCTGGCGGGCCCGAGGGCTCGCATTGTGCTGGACGAAGTGGAAGTCGCTTTCGGCGACGAACTCGAGGAGGGGCGTCGTCGTTCGGCCCGCCTCGCGCGCGGCCGCGCCGGGCCGGCCCCCGGCCTTGCGATGTTTTCCCGCCATCGGCCGCGGCTCAACCGCCCGGCGGCTTGACCGCCCGCAGCACCATGGTGATCTCGGAGATCACGTTGTTATAGAGGCGCATCGCCTCGTTGAGGTCGGCGGCGGTGATCTCGCCCCGGCGGAAGCGGCCGCGCCACGGCTCGTCGGGGTTGAAGTGAACCGACTCGAGCCGGAAATCGACCCCGAGATGGAGGCCGAGGGGCGTATTGGCGGCGCCTTCGCGCGCCCACTCGCGGTTGCGCTCCTGCGACAGGAGCTCGAGGCCTTGGGGGGTCACCGGCCGGACGTGGGTCGGATCGTTGAGGAAGTGGTCGTGGCGCGGATGCGGCACCACGACGGTGACCTTGGCGCCCGCCTTGCACACCCGCCAGAGCTCCTTGAGGACGCCGAGATAGACCCGGGTCTCGGCCCCGAGATGCTCGAGAACGTGGCAGAGCACGACCTCGTCCGCCGAATCGTCGGGCCACGGCCAGGGAAGCGATTCGAGGTCGACGAGCTCGTCGGGGCGGCACTCGGGGGCGACGTCGACATTGACCCAGCCTTCCCTCTTTCTGTTGCCGCAGCCGAGATTCAGTCGCATCGCCCGTCCCCGTTTCCGGGCCGCAGTCTAGCCCCCGCCCCCACGCCGGCGCAACGCCGCCCGCCGCGCCGGGTCCGGGGCCCGCCGGCGGGCCTGGCGGTGGTGTGCGCCTTGACTCCGGCGGGCGGGCGGGGTTCATTCCCCCGTCCCCACCATGCACGGCCTCCTCTCATCAGGCATCGGGTAGTCCATTGAAGATCCTGCTTCTTTACGTACAGACGGACCCGTCCGGACAGCCGGCGCCGATCGAGCCGGCGGCGCTCGGGAACGATCCGTCGGCGATCGGGTTCGTCGAGCTCGCGTGGCGCGAGGACGGCGAGTCGGCGGCCCGGCTGGTCGAGGCCGGCGCCGGCGCCGACGGGACGGTCCTGGTGCTGTCCGCCGCCGGCGCGGACGATCCGCGGGTCGATGATCGCCTGGTCGCGCTGCTCGACCTTCTCGATCTCCGGCAGTTGGCGGTGGCCATCGACGGCGCGGCGGCGGCCGACGGCCAGGCGCGCTTCGAGCGTCTCGCGGCCGCCTGGACGACGACCCTGTGGGAGCAGGGCCTGGCCCCGGCCGCCGCGGTTCCCATCGGCTCGGCGAGCGGCGACAACCTGGCCGAGCGCTCGGCCGCGATGCCGTGGTACCGGGGGCCGACGCTCGTCGAGGCGCTCAACCGGTTCGGCGCCCGAGACGCCGCCGCCGCCCGGCCCCTGCGCGTAGTCGTCGAAAGGACCGAGGCCGGGCCCGACGGCGCCGTGGTCTCGGGACGGCTCGTGAGCGGCCGGCTGGCGCGGGGCGATCGCGTTCTCCTGTCACCCCTCAACCGCGCCGACGAGGTGCTGACCCTGGCCGTGGGCCTCCCGCCCGCAGCCTGCGATCAGGCCGAGGCGGGCGGCCGGGTGGCGCTGACCATCGCCGACCCCGCCGGCCTCGAACCCGGCCACATCCTGAGCCACGCCGACTCGCCGCCGACCGAGACCGACGTGTTCCGCGCCCACCTCGTGTGGAGCGGCGCGACGCCGCTCGCGGCGGGGGCGCGGTATGCCCTGCGGCTCAACGGCGGGCGCGCGGCCGCGACGGTGCAGTCCGTCGACGGCACCGCCGGGACCGTCGCGACGCCGCGGGCCGCGAGCGACCGCCTCGGGTCGAAGGAGGCGGTCGAGGTCGTGCTCCGCACCGACCGGCTGCTCGCCCTCGACCCCTACTCCGCCGACCCGCGCACCGGGCACGTCGTGTTGATCGACGGGGACGAGGCGGTCGGGGCCGGGATCATCGACATGCGCGGCTACGCCGACCAGCGGGGCCTGGTCACCGTCCGGGCCACCAACGTCACCCGCGTCGAGCACCGCCTGACCCCGGCCGAGCGCGCCCGGCGCAACGGCCATACCGGCGGCGTTCTCTGGCTCACCGGGCTCTCGGGTTCGGGGAAGTCGACTCTGGCCCTCGAGGCGGAGCGCGAGCTGTTCGACAGGGGCTATCAGGTCTACGTCCTCGACGGCGACAATGTGCGCCATGGCCTCAACGCCAATCTCGGCTTCTCGCCCGAAGACCGGGCCGAGAACATCCGCCGCGTGGGCGAGGTCGCGGCGCTTTTCAGCGCCGCCGGCTTCATCGTCGTCACTGCCTTCATCTCGCCCTACCGCTCGGACCGGGCCCGCGCCCGGGCCGCGGTGCCCGACGACAGCTTTCACGAGATCTACCTCGAGGCCGGCCTCGAGGTCTGCGAGAGCCGCGATCCGAAGGGGCTCTATCGCCGCGCCCGGGCCGGCGAGATTCAGGACTTCACGGGCATTTCGGCGCCTTACGAGGCGCCCGAGGCACCCGATCTCGTAATCGACACCGGTCGCGAGACGGTGGAGCAAAGCGTCGCCAAGCTGCTCGCCTATGTCGAGCGGCACTTCGTGCGGGCCCGGGAGCAGGACTAGCCGCCGCGCCGTTACGCCGGCGGACCGGACAGGCCGCCGACCGCCGCCAGACCGACGGCGCCGCTCTCCTTCAGGCGCCGCGCCGTGCCCGCGTCGACGCCGCCGAGCGCGTACACCGGCAGCCGCG
>JALUVI010000054.1 GCA_027020785.1 Planctomycetota bacterium
GACGGTGCCGACCGCGCCGAGTCCGGCCACGGTGCCCGCCAGCCGGTGGGCCGAGACGCCCACGCCCATGCCGCCCTGCACGATGGGCAGGACCGGTCGGCCGCGGAGGCGGAGGAAGGGGAACACGCGATCAGGGCATCATGGTGCCCATGCGGCGCCGTCGGGCGCGCCCCACTATAGCCCATCCGTCAGCGGTGGTCGTGTCCGGCGTGCGGGTCCGGGAAGATCGGCCCGGCCTCGTCCTCGATGCGCCGGCGCAGCTCCACGGCGGTCGGGTCGGCGGGGTGCTCGGCCAGGACCTCGGCCACCAACCCGGCCGCGGCCTCGGGGTCGAGCATCTCGAGGGCCGCATTGGCCAGCGCCAGCGTCACCCGCGGCTCGCGCCAGCCCAACTCGTCGTGCAGCGCCGCCAGGTAGGTCTCGACCAGTTCCACCTCGCGCTTCAGCCGCAAGAGGGTCGCGGCCCGTCCCCACCAGGCGCGGAGCAACGCCGAGTCCGGATGCGCGCGCGCCAGCTCGAGCATCGTCGCCAGCGCCTCCGCCGAGACCTCCACCGCGTCGGGCGAGAAGACGAGGAGGTCGTCGTGCGACGAGTAGCGCTGCGCCGCCGCCTGGGCCGCGACCGCGCGGAGCAGCGTCGCGCCGCCGCCGGCGTCGTCGGGCACGAGTGCGGCGAGCTCACCCAGGGCGGCGGCGCGGCGCTCCTGGGTGCGGAACCCGTCGGCGATGCGCCACGCGGTGTCGCCGAGCCGCGCCCGAAAGCGCGGCATCGGGCCGAGCAGGTCGCCGGTGCGGCCGGCCGCGGCGAGGGCGTCCACCGCCGCGGGCGGCAACCGCAACAGCTCGAGATCGCCCGGGCCGAGCGGCAGGCCCACCGACGCCAGGGCCGCCTCGGAGCCGGGCTGCGGTTCCGGCGGCAGGGCGCCGTCGCTGCCGACCAGGGCCAGCCGCACCGAGGTCAGCCCGTCCGGCACCAGGAAGACGTCCAGACGGGGGAAGACGCGGTGCCAGCTCGCGACCAGGTCGGGGAAGAGGCCCGGCACCAGTCGTCCGGCGTCCAGGGAGAGGACGGCGAGGCCGCCGGGCTGCAGTCGGCTCCGGACCTCGACCGCGGTCTCGGTGCGAAAGAGGCGCGCGTCCACGGCCCACGGCGCCTCGGTGCGCATCAGCACCAAGGGCCACTTCCCGCCGAGTCGGGTCGGCGTCGCGCCGAGGAACAGCTCCGCCCTGTCGGGGAGCGGACGGGTCGTCGAGGCGGCCAGGTGGCGCACGAGGACGTGCCCCAGGGCCGGGTCGGCCGCCAGGGCCAACGGGTCGCGGCCGGTGTCGGTGAGCCGCTCGAGGCCGTCCGCGTGCAGGCCGCCGACCACCATCGCCCCACCGGCCGGGGCCAGCGACGAGAACAGCACCGCCTCCTGGGTCCAGGGCCCGCCCTGGTCGAGCGGCGGGGTCAGGAAGGTGCGGCCGAGCGCCAGGTAACGCGGGTCGTCCGGTGCGCCGACGCCGCGGACGACGATGCGGGCCACGCCGGAGGCGCCGTTCTCCTGCAGCGGCTCGCCGTCCACCTCGGCCACCCGCCACTCGAGCACGCCCTCCATCGGAAGGTGCGGTTCCGGTTGCGGCACCGGGCGCAGGAACGCCGCCGCGGCGAGCAGCACCGCGCCGCCGAGACCGGCCCGCGCCCCGCCCGGGGGGAGGGTGGCGGGCAGGAGCAGGAAGGCGGCGGCGAAGGCGAGCGCAGCGGCCACCGTGCCGCCCCACGGCAGCGGGCCGCCGACCGCGCCGGCGACGGCCGCCGCCGCACCCGCGCCGAGGAGCGCAGGGCCGAGGTGGCCGGGGCCGTCGGCGGGGCGCATCGTGGCCCGGAGCAGTGCGCCGGCGAGCACCGCGGGCAGCGCCGCGAAGGGCAGCGTGACCAGGGGTACGAAGCCCCAGTGCTGCGGCGGCACCCGCGGGTCGGCGACGCCGAGCAGCGAGCGGAAGCGTGCGCCGGAGACCAGCGCGTGGAAGGTCTCGGGGTCGGAGAGGTGTTGCAGTTGCGCGGCCACGCGCGGCGCCGCCGCACCGAAGGCGGCGGCGAGGAGGACCAGGGCGAGGGGGCCGCGGCGCAGCTCGGCCAGCGGAGCGCCGAGGGTGGCCCAGCCGACGAGGAAGAGCCCGGCGACGAGGGCGAAGCGCACGGCGTCGTCGCGCGCCGTGCCGAGGTCGAAGGAAGTAGCGGCCGGAGCCAGGAATAGCGCGAGCAGCACGGCGGCGGCGGCGAGCAGGCCGACGGCGAGGCGCACCGTCGTGGGAGCCTTCGGCATGCGGAGCGCCTCGCGCGGCGGGTCGGCGAGGGCGCGTTGCGAGGTGGTCAGCAGGAGGCCGAGCCACACCACGAGGAAACCGAGCTGGCCGAGCCCGGCATGGAGGACGACGGCGGCGCCGAGGGCGGCGGCGAACAGCAGGACGCCGACCTCGCGGGCGGCGGCGGCCGGGGACTCGAGGGCGCGCGCGGCGAGCCGGCCGCCGAGGCGGGCGCCGAGCGCGCGGAGCGGCAGGTAGAGCAGGGCTGCGGCGACGATGGCGGTCATCGGCGCGAAGGCCGCGAGCAGCGGGGCGAGTCCGACGACTCCGAACCAGAGCGGGGCGGCGCGGAGGGGGAGGCGACCGCCGCCGCGGTGGAGCGCGCCGCGGCCGAGGGCGAGGAGCAGGAAGCCGGAGGCCAGCCGCACCGCCTCGGCGCCCTGGCCGAAGGCGACGGCCAGGGAGTCGGTCGCCGCGACCAGGAAGGCCCCGAGGAAGAGGCCGGCTCCGAGGGAGGTCGAGAGGCCTCGCATGGCGACGAGCCTATCCTGTCGCCCTCCATGGCCGCCGCCGACGTCGCCGCCCTGCTCGCCTGGTTCCGTACGGCGCGGCGCGCCCTGCCGTGGCGGCGCGACGACCCGGAGCGGCCCGGGCGGCGCGCGCCGTGGCCGAGCTGGGTCGCCGAGGTGATGGCCCAGCAGACCCGGGTCGAGGTCGCGGCCGACGCCTTCCGCCGGTTCATGGACCGCTTCCCGACGGTGGACGCCTTCGCTGCGGCCGACGAGTCCGAGGTGCTGGCCGCCTGGTCCGGGCTCGGCTACTACCGGCGCGCCCGCGCCCTCCACGCCGCGGCGCGATCCGTGGTCGCCGAGCGTGGCGGCGTCTTCCCGCGGGGCGTGGACGGCTGGCGCGAGCTTCCCGGAGTCGGCGCCTACACCGCCGCGG
>JALUVI010000055.1 GCA_027020785.1 Planctomycetota bacterium
CACTCTCCCGGCCGAGAGAGCCGATGGGGCCATGGAGGTGCAAACCGTGGATGCCCAACGGTTTGCAAGTGGGATCGCCGCGAGGTGGGGAGTGCCTCCGTGTGGGCTTGACGCATGGTTGGGGGGGGGGTAGCTTGTGGACATGAAAGACGCAACCCGCAAGTCCGGCAGTGTTCTCTGCCGATTCCTCTTCGTTGCCTTGGCTGGCATCGTCTTCCCGCCGCTCGGTTTGGCGCAGGATGGCCCGCCCAATCCCGGGAGCCAGTACGGTGATCCTGGTGCGCCGAACTGGGCGGGACACGTGGTGGACGTCAATCCGCGAGGGTGGCACAAGGTCTTCGAGACTCCTTACGTCTTCAGCACGGTGAACAGTCAGACCGGCGCCTCGGGAGAGCAGTGGGAGGCTCATCGCGATTGGAACTCCAATGGCGGAGAAAAGACGGGGGCCTACTACGAATGGATTGCCGCTCCCTACGACCTCTTGGCGTACACCGAGGTGTTTGATACGCGAGACGGTGCGGAAGCATCAGCTTCCATCATCCCCTATGCCTCGAGCTCACAGGCATGGCAGTACGATGGCACCGAGATCCCGGATGTCGAAGAACATGCCGAGGTCAAGATGGAAGGCTACGCCGAGACCGTCTCCGGTCTATGCCGCACTCACCTGATCGGTGCGGTCGCCTATTCTTCGAACACACTGAGCCAGGGCACCATCGTGGCCGAATTGTCGGCTGCTGTGGAGGCGACCGCCAGAGAGGCGGGGAGTGGTTCACTGTCATTGAGCATCGGTGCCACATGGAAAGGCATCACCATCGGGTTGAGCGGAGGGTACGAAGTCAATTGGCAAGAGACCAGTGGTCATCGGCGAAAGAACACCGGACTCGGTACGATGGGAGACGGGTACGCCGAAATAGGGGACTGGTTCCTCGCCACCAACCACAAGATCGACAACTGGTCCTGGGCGGATGGTGGATCTCCTGGCATTCCCAACAGTCGTGCACGCGCTGATGGATTCAGTTATATCCAGGGGACGGTCACCCTTGCCGACAAACCGCGAGGTGGATAGCCCATACATGTGATGTCGAGCTCCCCACCGGCACGTAGGCCGTGGATCCTTGCAGGGCTGCTCCTGGCAGCCCTGTTCCTCCTTCCTTGGGCGGTTTCTCGGTTGCCCGTTCAGTCCACAGCGTTTCAGGGAGAGAGAGGCGAGGTGGTCCAGGGATCCGAAACGAGCTTCTCTTCCGTGGGACATGAAGGGAATGGGCTCGAACGGTCCAGAGTCGATCCGTCGGTTTCGCGTGTCCTCGTGTGCCGTGGGCTCTCCGGGGCACCTCTCGCGGGTGTCGGAGTGGGTTTGCTGGCGGTCGATGGGGTCCACCTCGTCCATGCAGACGAAGAAGGCATGGTGGGCTTGCCCCCAGGGGACTGCTTCTTGTACGTAGACGAGCGTCAAGGCCTCGCCCGCCAAATGGCATTCGTCGGATCGATGGAGACGGGTCCCATCGAAATCTCACTGCACGCCGCAGGTTCGCTCGTGGTCACGGTACTCGACGGTCAGGGCAATCCCGTCGCGGGCCTTCCGGTCCAGGTCGCAGTGGAGCTGTACGACGAGGATGCGGGAGACTTCCGTCCTCGTGGAGCAGGGGAGGCCTATGGTGCGATCGAGAGACGCTGGCGAACCTTTCTGGACAAGTTGATGGCTGCAGTGGGGGAGGAAGGTCGCCCCACGACGGAGGAGCAGCTGGAGACTCTCATCGGACGCTGGGACGACCTCGACGTAGCCGCCAGGCAGGGATTCCTGGCTTCGTGGCGGGCTGTCATGCGCGGACGGCGATGGGTGGGATACCCATATGCTGGCCCCCCGGGTGGACGGTCTTCGTCTTCCCAGGGAGTCGTGGTATGGCGGGGCCTGCCCGCTGGACGAGAGGCTCGTTTCTACTGTGCTCCCGATGTTCCCATGTTGCCCGACCCCTATCCGTGGTCGTCCATTGGGGTGGAGCGCTATCCCATCTCTCGTGACGATGAGCGTGTGGTCGTGAACTTTTCTGCGCCCATCGGTCTGCAGGAGGGGCGGGAGGCTCATGGCCGCATCCACCTGTTGGGGCGGAGTGAGGTGCGCGCCAGGTTGCCGACTTCTTTTCCGGCGGACGGGACGACAACGGCCCATGCTACTCTTGCGGGTATCGGTCGCTACAAGGCGGCAAGGGCACTACGACTCGAGGGTGAAGTCTTCACCAAGTGGGATCGTGAGATCATCTTTCGGGATGTGATTCCAGGATGGAAATCACTCGTGGCGTCCTACTCTGCGTCCACCGGAGAGGTGCATCTCGTAGGCGAGCGATTCGAGGTCGATCCTGGAGAGAACCTGGATCTGGGTGAGCTGTCGCCATGGGGAGAAGGGGCGATCACCTTGACGGTCATGCCGATCGATGCGGCAACGGGAACCAGGATCAGCCAGGGAGATGGGAGGGTTCCGCTCGATTACTGGAGCCTCGACTTCCTCGTCCAATTGCATTCGCTCCTCGACGACGAGGACGACGTGAGCGTGGACTTCCCCATTCTCGTTCCTGCTGGCACTCCTGTTCGTCTCGTTGGGTTGCCGATCGCAAGGTGGCGTGCCGTGCTCGCCGAGGAGAGGTTGCCGGAGGGACGAAGCCCTTCCGCTTCGCTGCGTCTCGTCCATCATCGCTCGAGACCTTCGGTGACATTCGATTTGCGGGAAGATCGCGACTTGGAGGTCGAATTGCCGGTGGAGTTGGATGGGATCGGTGCCCGGGAAGTTCGCCTCACCTTCCTCGCGGAAGGTGACGCCGATTGGGCACGACACTACCGGGTCTTCCTCTGGCAGGAAGGGCGGCCTGTCCGGCCAGCATTGGGGAGCCATCCTCTGCGGGATGCCAAGTTGGAAGTCCTGTGCCCGTTGCTCCCCGGCGAAGTCGTAGCATGCGTCGTGCCAGAGCCGGGTGAAGGGGGCGGCTTCTTCGTTGGGACCATCTACATTCCGGACGAAGGGGAGCCGGCACCGGTGGGGCTTCGTGAGGGGGTCACTGTCGAGGGCCGATTCGTCCCCGTGGAGCGTGACACTTTGCCGACATGGCGAAGCGGTGGCGGTTCCACCCTCGCTGCGATCCGCGATCCTCTGCTCCCAGAGCCATCTACAGCAGATGCCAGCACGGCGACCATCCAAGTACTCTTCGATCCGTCAGGGCGTTTTCGTCTGATGGGGCTTCCCCCTGGTGCTGAGCTCGTCGGCATTCGTCCGCTCGTCTTCGACTTCGTGGTGCCCGAAGAGGATTCGCATGACCTGATGATTCCGGTCCGACTCTACAAGCATTGAGTAGAGGCCATTGCCACTAGGCTCCCAGCCGATCCTCCCACCGCAGCCGGAGGAACTCGGGGCCCGGTCGGCGGCTCGGGAAGCGGGGTTGCAGTGGACTCCCTTCGAAGCCGAGCAGGGCGTGGGCGGCTGCAGAGGCCGTGTGTTGGAGGACTCCTGGTCAGGTGTCCCTGGGGCCGGCGATGCGCTCCCCGTCCGCGTGGATGCGCCCCTTGGGGGCGACGAGCAGGACGTCCGTGTCGCAGGCGCGGTCGTGGGGGCACAGGACGAGCCCGTTCCTGGGCTAGCGCCCGCGCCAGGTGCGCAGCCGCTGCAATGCGTCGGTCAGCGTCGCGCTGGTCTTGGCGTAGCAGAAGCGGACCAGGCGGCGCCCGTCCTCGGGGCGGTGGAAGAACGACGACCCGGGCACCGTGGCGACCCCGGCTTCGCGCACCAGCCGCATCGCGAAGGCGACGTCGTCTTCGCCGTCCTCCTGCATCGCGCCGACGTCGGTCATCACGTAATAGGCGCCCTCGGGCGTCTCGCAGGCGAAGCCGAGTTCCTGGAGCCCGCCGACGAGGAGGTCGCGCCGCTCGCGGTAGTCGCGCCGCAGCTCCTCGAAGTAGGCGTCGGGCCAGAGCAGGGCCTCGGCCACCGCCTCCTGCAGGGGCGCCGGCGCGCCGACGGTCAGGAAGTCGTGCACCTTGCGGATGCCGGCGGTCAGGTCCGGCGGCGCGATCACCCATCCGACCCGCCAGCCGGTGACGCTGAAGGTCTTGGAGGCGCCGCTGACGACGATGGTGCGCTCGGCCATCTCCGGCTCGGCCAGCGGTGAATGGTGCGCGCCGACGTAGAGGATCTCCTCGTAGATCTCGTCGGTGATCAGCAGGAGGTCGCGCTCGAGGACGTAGCGGCACAGCTCGGCGATCTCCTCGCGCGAGAACACCCGCCCGGTCGGGTTGTGGGGCGTGTTCAGGACGACCGCCCGCGTCTTCGGCGTGTCGGCGAGCCGCATCGCATCCACGTCGAGTTGGAAACCGGGGCCGAGGGGAACGAAGCGCGCCGCGGCCCCGGCCAGGACCGCGTCGGGGCCGTAGTTCTCGTAGAACGGCTCGGGCACCAACACCTCGTCGCCCGGGTCGAGCACGCCCATGAGCGCGGCCATCATCCCCTCGGTGGCCCCGCAGCACACCGTGACCTGGGCGTCGGGGTCGATGGCGACGCCGCGATGCTCCTCCATCCAGCGGCCGAGCGCGGCGCGCAGCCGGTCGCTGCCCCAGGTCGTCGCGTACTGGTTGAGGTCGGCGTCGATCCAGCGCCTGGCCGCTTCCTTGAGCGCTTCCGGCGCCGGGAAGTCGGGGAAGCCCTGGGCCAGGTTGACCGCGCCGTGCCGGTTCGCGACCCGGGTCATCTCGCGGATCACCGACTCGGTGAAGCGCGAGGCGCGCTCCGAGCCGCGGCGGTGCAGGGTGCGGTCGGCCACGTCAGCCGCCGAGGACCGGGGTCCAGGCCGACGGGTCGGGGCCGAGGTCGCGGCCGTGGATGCGGGCCAGCGCGGCCCGCGCCGCCCCGGCCGCCACCGGGTTGGGGTCGTCGAGGGCGGCGACCAGGGCGGCGGAGGACGACGCGGCGCCGAGGCGGCCGAGCGACCAGGCCGCGGCGGTGCGGACCTCGGGCGACGGATCGGCGGCGAGGAGGTCCGTCAGCACCGGTGCCGCGGCCGCCGCGCGCGACAGGCCCAGCGCGAGCGCCGCCTGGGCCCGCACCTTGGCGTCGGGACGGCGCACCAGCTCCATGAGCAGGTCGGCGCCCGCGCCGTCCGGGCCGATGCGTCCGGTGGAGGCGAGCTGCAGCAACAGGAAGGCTGCGTTGCGCTCGAGCGTCGGGGTCGCGTCGGGCCGGCGCAGCGCCTGGGCGACCGGGTCGAGCGGGGTGTCGGCGGCGGCCAGGACGCCGAGGCCGAGGAGGGCGTGTGCGGCGACGGTGACGTCCTCGTCGGCGGTGGCCGCGGCCAGGAGCGGCACCACCCGCGGGTCGCCGGAGAAGCCGAGGGCGGCGGCGGCGATGCCCCGGTTGCGCGGCGGCCCGGACAGGAGCTGCGTCTCCACCGCGTCGCGGCGGTTGACCACCTTCAGCGCCAACGCCGAGGTGGCGAGGTCGATCTGGTGCCGCGTCTCTTCGGTGCGCGGCCTGGCCATGAGCGACGACCAGGTGCGCAGTCCGAGGTCGAGGTCGCGGATCAGGCTGCCGATGGCCTCGTCCCCCAGGTCCATCCGGGGAATCGGGGGCAGCGCGTCGCCGCGCGTCGCGGCGGCGGCTCGGGCGGCGGGGTCGTCGCCGACCCGGGTCGGCGCGGCGGCGCGGGCGGCCGTGGCGTCGAGGCCCTCGAAGCCGGGGACCGGCTCCGGCGGGGACGAGGAGCAGGCCGCGCCGACGGCGCCGCACAGGGCGAAGAGCAGGGGGAGACGGGACGGCATGGATCCTGGCGTACACTATAGGACCGGCCTCCCTGGGGCCGGTCTTCCCATGGGTCTCCACGAATTGATGGAGCGCGGCGGCCACCGCCGCCTGATCGCGGTCGTGGACCGCGATTCGGGGCTGCGCGCCTGGATCGCCCTCCACCACCTCGACCGCGGTCCGGCGATCGGCGGCATCCGCATCTGGACCTACCGCAACGAGGCCGAGGCGGTGGCCGACGCCTTGCGTCTGGCCCGGGCCATGACCTACAAGTGCGTGCTCGCCGGGGTCCAGGGCGGCGGTGGGAAGACCGTGGTCCACGCCGATGCGCTGCGCGACCGCGCCGCCGCGATGCGGCGGCTGGGCGAGGAGATCGAGGCCCTCGGCGGCGTCTACCACGCCGGGCCCGACGTCGGTTTCGGCCCCGCCGACGCCTTCGAGGTCGAGCGCGCGACCCGTCACCTGGCCTGCTTCGGCGGTGGGCACTCCGGTCTGCGCCCGGCGGGGGAGGCCACCGCCGAGGGCGCGCTGTGGGGCATCCGCGCCGGGCTCGAGTCGCTCGGCGTCACCGACCTCGCCGGCATCACGGTCGCGGTCCAGGGGCTCGGCGCGGTCGGCTGCGCCCTGGCGCGGCGGCTGCTCGAGGCGGGCGCGCGCGTCGTCGCCGCCGATCCCGACCCCGCGGCCGCGGCCGCCGGCGAACGCCTCGGCGTCGAACTGGTCGAGCCCGAGGCCCTGCCCGACGTGCCCTGCGAGGTCTGGGCGCCGTGCGCCCTCGGCGGTTCGCTGCACGACCTCACCATCTCGAGGCTGCGCACCCGAGTGGTCGCGGCCTTGGCGAACAACGCTCTCTCGCGCGACGACCAGGCGGTGCAGCTGGCGCGGCGGGGCATCCTCTACCTGCCCGACTTCGTCCTCAACGCCGGAGCGCTGATCGAGGGCGAGGGTCACGCGCGGACCGGGCGGACCGACTGGAGCCGTGAGCTCCGCCGCATCGGCGACACGACGCGCCGCGTGCTGGAGCGGGCCGCTCGCGACGGCGTGCCCCCGCTGGCCGCGGCGCGGACCATGGCCGAGGAGGTCCTCGCCGCCGAGGCCGCCTCGAGGAGCCCGGTGTCTTGACCCCGGGCGGCCGGGAGGTCATTCGCGGGCGTCGCGGTACTCCTCGAGCCACGCCATCTGGATGGCTTCGAGGATCTTCTCGTTGCACCCCTTCGGGTCGCCGACGAAGCCGGGCAGCGCCACCACCATGTCGCGCAGGTCGGTGAAGCGCACCGTGAGCGGGTCGAGGTCGGGGTGGGCCTCCGACAACCGATAGCCGATCTCCTCGGCCTCGGTCCAGTCGAGCGGGGGTTCCGGCGTCATCCGTGCGACTCCTTGACGAAGTTGCGGTTCCAGTTCGGCACCTCGACGACGACGTCGCGGTGACCCTGGGGCACCGCCTGGCACGCCAGTCGGCTGGTCAGGGTGTGGCCCGGGGCGCTGTCGATGAGGTCCTCCTCGTCCTCGCAGGGCTCGGACAGGTCCTCGAAGCCCTCGCGCACGACGACGTGGCAGGTCGAGCAGGCGCACACCCCGCCGCAGGCATGGTCGATGTCCACGCCGTGCTCCAGGGCGATCTGCAGGATGGACCCCGGCTTGCCGTCGTGGCGCTCGATGGGGCGTTCGGTGTCGACCTCGACGGTGCGCCCTTCGGGCAGGAAGGTGACTTCGATGCGGCTCATGATGCGTTGCCTTCGTCCTGCGGCGTGCGCGGCGCGGGCGAGGCGGCGACCTCCTCGACCGTGCGTCCCCGCACCGCGCTGGTGACGACCCGGTCCATGAGCAGCTCGGCCAGCGGCAGGGCCGCCCCTTCCAGTTCGTCCACCACGCCCTGCACCCGCTGCGGCGGCGGGACCTCGCCCGCCGCGGTCTCCTCGAGCAGGTCCTGGGCGTCCTCGAGGGCTTCCTCGAGTCGGATCAGCGCGTCCTTGTCGAGCCCGCGGCGGGCCTCGCCGAGGTGCTTCTCCACCGAGCGCACGTCGGTCCGCAGCCGCAACAGGGCGTCGGCGCGCCGCCGCGCCTCCAGGTCCTCCTCGGCGTGGGCCCAGGCCTCTTCCAGCATCCGCTCCACCGCTTCGTCGGTGAGTCCGTGGCGCGGCTCGACCGTGATCTCGGCTTCCACGCCGCTGTGGGCCTCGCGGGCGTGCACCCGCAGCACCCCGTCGGCGTCGAGCTGGAAGCGGACCTCGACGCGGGGCAGGCCGGCCGGCAGCGGCGGGAGGCCGCGCAGCTGGAAGCGCCCGAGGACGCGGTTGTCGCGCGCCATCTCGCGTTCGCCCTGGACCACGGTGAGGGCGATGGCGGTCTGCCCGTCCACGAAGGTGGTGAAGGTCTCGCCGGCGCTGGTCGGAATCGGCGAGTTGCGGGGGATCAGCGCCGCCACCGCGCCGTCGGCGGTTTCGATGCCCAGGGTCAGCGGCGTGACGTCGAGCAGGAGCGCGCCCGGCACCTTGCCGCCGAGGATGCCGGCCTGGACGGCGGCGCCGAGCGCCACCACCTGGTCGGGGTCGAGGCGGGCGTGGGGGACGCGGCCGAACCACTGCTCTACCGCGGCGCGCACCAGGGGCACCCGGGTCGAGCCGCCGACCAGGACGACCTCGTCGAGGTCGCTCGTCGTCATGCCCGCGTCGGCCAGGGCGCGCGCCGCGAGGTCCAGGGTGCGCTGCACCAGCGGAGCGATCCAGTTCTGGAACTCGATCACGCCGATGGGCCGCCGTACCAACAGGCCGCTCGCCGGGTCGTGGAAGCGGAACTCGGCGACGTCGTTCCGGGACAGCTCCTTCTTGACCTCCTCGGCGACGCGGAGCAGCGCGATGCGGGCCGCGGGTTCGGCCAGCAGGTCCACCCCGTGTTCCTCGCGCACCTCCGCGGCGATGCGCTCGACGATGGCGCGGTCGAAGTCGTCGCCGCCCAGGTGGGTGTCGCCGGCGGTGGCGACCACGCGGAAGGTGCCGTCCTCGAGCTCCAGTACGCTGACGTCGAAGGTGCCGCCGCCGAGGTCGTAGACCGCGACCCGACTGGCGCCCTTGCGGTCGAGCCCGTAGGCCAGGGCCGCGGCGGTCGGTTCGTTGACCATCCGCACCACCTCGAGCCCGGCCAGGCGGGCCGCGACCCGGGTCGCCTGGCGCTGGGCGTCGTCGAAGTAGGCGGGCACGGTGACGACGGCGCGGGTGAGTTTCGCCTCGTCCAGGCCGAGGGCGCGGGCGGCGCGGCGCCGGCACGCGCGCAGCACGTGGGCGGCGACTTCCTGCGGCGACACGGTGCGCTCGCCGAGGTCCACCACCGCCATCTCCCCCTCGGCGTCCACCACCCGGTAGGGGAGCGACGCCAGGGTCTCCCGGAGGTCGGCCGCGCTGCGCCCGACCAGGCGCTTGGCCGAGTGCACGGTGCGCTCGGGTTCGAGCTCGGCGCGGCGCCGGGCTTCGGCGCCGACCACCGGCGCCCCGCCGTCGGCGGGGAAGGAGACGACCGACGGCAGGAGCGCCTCGCCGTCCTCGTCGCGGAGGACCTCGGGACGCCCGTCGCGATACACCGCGACCAGCGAGTGGGTCGTGCCGAGGTCGATGCCGAGGATCGGCGCATCGTCCGCGGCGCCGGGCCGGCCGATGCCCTGGATGACGGGGAGTTCCATCAGGCGGCGGGGTTCTCCCTGGTCTCCTGGAGCGCAGCGAGGGTGCGTCGCAGGTACTGGACGCGGTCGAGGGCGCGGAGCACGTCGGGCACGTCCGCATCGGGGTGTCCGGCGGCCGCCCAGCGCGCGAAGGCGTCGGCGAGTGCGCGCTCGGCGTCGGCCAGGGCTGCGGCGATGCGGTCCAGGGCCCGGCGGAGGCGCTCACCGCCTTCGTGCGCCGCCTCGTCGGCCTCTTCGCGCAGCTCGAAGACCTCGGCCAGCAGGTCGGGGTCGGGGCGCCGGTCCGGGCGGAGCGGGTGCCCGAAGCGTTCCAGCAGGGCCGCGGCCCGCTCGATCGGGTCGGCGAGGCGGGCGAAGGCCTCGTTCACCTCCGACATGCGGCGTTCGGCCGCGTGCTGTTCGGCCGCCGATGCCAGCACCCACTGGTCGGGGTGCCAGCGACGGCTGGCCTCGAGCAGCGCCCGGCGCAGCTCCTCGGCGTCCAGGTCGAAGCGCGGTTCGAGACCGAGCACCTCGAAGGGGTCGCTGCCCGTGGGTCGCATCGCTCCTCGGTCCGGGTTCAGACGGCGAACGATTCGCCGCAGCCGCAGGTGCCGGTCGCGTTCGGGTTCTGGAACTGGAACCCCTTGCCCTGCAGCCCCGACGAGTAGTCCAGGGTGGTGCCGCGCAGGTAGAGCAGCGACTTCGGGTCCACGAACAGGCGCACGCCGTCGAAGTCGAAGACCTCGTCCCCGCTCGCCGGCTTGGGGTCGAAGTTCAACGAGTAGGTGAAGCCCGAGCAGCCGCCGCCCTTGACGGCGACGCGGACCCCGGCTTCGGCGGGCAGGCCCTCCTGTTCCATCAAGCGACGGATCTCGGCCCGCGCGGCCTCGGTGACCTGGATCGCGGGCGCGCTGGTGTCGTTCGGACTCATCGTTCCGCCTCCTCTCCGTTCCCGGCCTCGGGGGCGGCCGCCTCGGGGCCCTCGCCCTGCTTCCGGCGGAAGTCGGCGAGCGCCTGCTTGATGGCGTCCTCGGCGAGCACCGAACAGTGGATCTTCACCGGGGGCAGCGCCAGTTCCTCGACGATGTCCACGTTGCGGATCTGCTGGGCCTCCTCCACCGTGCGCCCCTTGAGCCACTCGGTGGCGAGGCTGGACGAAGCGATGGCCGAGCCGCAGCCGAAGGTCTTGAACCGGGCATCCACGATGACCCCGTCCTCGACCCGGATCTGGAGCTTCATGACGTCGCCGCATTCGGGTGCGCCGACGACGCCGGTGCCGACGTCGGGCGCGTCCTTGGGGAGCGAGCCGACGTTGCGCGGGTTCTTGTAGTGGTCGATGACCTTTTCGCTGTAGACCATGGTTCCGTTCGGGTTAGTGGGCGTCCCACTGGATGGATTCGAGGTCGATGCCTTCCATCGCCATCTCGTAGAGCGGCGACAGTTCACGCAGGCGTTGGACCGCTTCGATGGTGCGCTCGGCGACGTAGTCCACCTCTTCCTCGGTGTTCCAGCGCCCGAGGCTGAAGCGGATGGACGAGTGGGCGAGCGCGTCGCCGACGCCGAGCGCATGGAGGACGTAGCTCGGCTCCAGGCTGGCCGAGGTGCAGGCCGAGCCCGAGCTGACCGCGATGCCCTCCAGCCCCATGAGCAGCGATTCGCCTTCCACGAACTCGAAGCTGACGTTGAGGTTGCAGGCCAGTCGCGCCTCGGGGTCGCCGTTGACGTGGACGTGGGTCAGCGCCGAGGTGAGGCGCTCCTGCAGCCGGTCGCGCAGGGCGGCGATCCGGGCCCGTTCCGTTTCGCGCTCGGCCAGGGCGAGGTCCACGGCCGCTGCGAAACCGACGATGCCCGGCACGTCGAGGGTGCCGCTGCGCAGGCCGAACTCGTGCCCGCCGCCGTACTGCAGGGGTTCGAGCCGCACCCGGGGGCGCCGCCGCCGTCGGTAGAGCAGGCCGACGCCCTTGGGGCCGTAGACCTTGTGGGCGTTCGCCGAGAGCAGGTCCACGCCCATCTCCTCGACGTCGATCGGCTCCTTGCCGAGCGTCTGGGTGGCGTCGGTGTGGAACAGGACGCCCTTCTCCTTGCAGATGCGGCCGATCTCGGCGATGGGATGGATGGTCCCGATCTCGTTGTTGGCGTGCATGACCGACACCAGGATGGTGTCGTCACGGAGGGCGGCGCGCAGCTCGTCGAGGTCGAGACGTCCCCGGCGGTCCACGCCGAGCACGGTGACCTCGAAGCCGTCGCGTTCCAGCGACTTCATCGGGTCGAGCACCGCCTTGTGCTCGGTGGCGCAGGTGACGAGGTGGCGGCCGCGCTCGCGGTACATCCGCGCCACCCCGAGGATGGCGAGGTTGTCGGACTCGGTGGAGCCGCTGGTGAACACGATCTCGCGCGGCTTGGCTCCGATCGCGGCGGCGAGGCGCTGGCGCGCGTCGTCCACCGCCTTCTCGGCCTCCCAGCCCCAGGCGTGGCTGCGCGAGGCCGCGTTGCCGAACTTCTCGGTGAAGTAGGGCAGCATGGCGTCGAGCACGCGCGGGTCCACCGGCGTGGTGGCCTGGTGGTCCATGTAGACGCGGCGGTTCTCGGTGGGCTCGGTCATGGCGTCGGCGGGTTCAGACGGAGAGGGGAGGGGCGGTCGCGGCCGGCGGCGCGATGAGTTCGGCGAGCGTGGAGCGCTCGAGGACGTCGTGGATGCGCTCGGCCACGCGCTGCACCCCGGATTGGATGCCGCAGTGGGGGAGGTGTTCGCAGCCGCCGGCGTCGGAGCAGCCGGCGACCCGCACCGGGCCGCCCTCCAGCGCGGCGAGGACGCGGCCCAGGGTGAGTTCGTCGGGGGCGACCGCGAGGCGGTAGCCGCCCTGCGGTCCGCGCGCCGACTCGACGACCTCGGCGCGGGCCAGGTCCTTGAGGACCTCGGCGAGGAGGCGCCGCGGGACCGACAGCTCCTCACCCAGTTCGCGCACGCTGACCCGCTCGTCGGGGCGGCCGGCGAGGGCGGCGAGGGCCATCAGGCCGTACTCGAAGCGGCGGGTGAGTCGCAGCACGCCCGCATATTAGCACCAAAATAGTGCTATATCAACCCCGCCGTCGTCCCCGGGCCTCCGGGACCACCTCGGCGAGCACCGTCAGGAAGGGCTCGGGCAGCCGGGTCGGCCGCAGGTCGTCGCGCCGGACGCAGGCCAGTTCGGCCTCGCCGACGGCGCAGAGGCGTCCGGCCTCCTCGGCGAGGACCTGGTAGCCGTAGCGGATGGTGCTCCCCGTCCAGGCCGCGACCCAGGTCCGCACCAGGGCGACCTCGTCGAACTCGAGCGAGGCCAGGTAGCGGCAGCGGGCCTCGACCACCGGCATCACCCGCTGGTGGACGTCCTCGACGTCGCGGTAGCGGATTCCGTGGGCCCGCGCCCACTCGGTGCGCCCCATCTCGAAGAGCTCGAGGTAGCGCGCGTAGTAGACGACGCCCATCCGGTCCACGTCGCGGTAGAGGATGCGGCAGCGGCTCTCGACGACGGGCCCTCGGGGCGCCTCGCCGCCATCGGGCACGGCGCGACGTGCGGTCATGGGGCGCATGATAGGGGCCGCTGGACGCGGGGCCGCGCGATGGGACAATCCCGGCCATGTCCGAGGCGCGCCCCACCCTGCCGGAACTCCCGGAGCGGCCGCGGCTCGGCGGCATCGTCCTCGCCTCGCTCGCCCTGCCCGGCCTCGGGCACTGGCGCCTCGGCCAGCGCCGCCGCGCCGTCCTCCTCTTCCTGGCGGTCCAGGTGCCCTTCTTCCTGGGTTTCGTCCTCGCCGGCAACACCCAGCTCGAGTTCGCGCGTCCGATCGGCCTCGGCGGCGCCGCCTGGGTCTGGTTCCTGGCGCCCGAGGTCGGCAACTTCGTCGCCACCCAGCTCGCCGGTCACCTGCTGACCAGCGCCGACCTCGGCGGTCGTTTCCCCGAATACCTGCCGTGGCGCGAGACCGGTTGGTTCCTCTCCGGCGCCGCCGGCGTGCTCGCCGCCTTCGTCGCCGCGCATGCCGCGGGCGAGGCGCTGCGCCGCGCCTGGCGTCGCCCCGAGCGCGCCCTCGGCCCGGGCGACGCCGCCTTCCTGACGCTGCTCCTCCCGGGGCTGGGGCACTGGGCGAGCGGCCGCCGCCTGAAGGCGGTCCTGTTCGCCGCCGCCATCGGTTCGCTGTTCCTCCTCGGCATGGCCCTCGGCGACTTCGCCGACTTCCAGCGCCACCGCCACCCGTGGTACTGGGCGGGTCAGATGTTCCTCGGCGCGCCGGGCTGGCTGGTCGGCTGGCTGGCGCGCCACCGCACCTTCACCGAAGTCCTGGCCTACCAGGACGCCGGTCTCCTGTTCACCACCTCGGCCGGCTTCTTCAACGTCGTCGCCGCCCTCGACGCCTGGCAGCGGGTGGAGGACGACTGGGTCCGCGAAGTCGGCCCCGCCGCGGCGGCTGCCCCGTCGCCCACCGTGTCCCCGGTTCCGGAGGCGACCCCGTGACCTCGCCCTGGGTGATGGCGCTCCTGCTCCTCTACTACGGAGCGACCTTCGGCGTGGTCCTCTCGGCCTACCGCGAGGACGAGCCCCGCGCGCTCCTCCGCGGAGCGGTCCGGCGCACGCTCGTGTTCGTGGTCTCCGTGGTTGCGGTGGCCGGCGCGGCCTACCTGGTCAGCGCGACCGTGCTGCGGCCGGGCGCCTGAACGGAAACTGGCCCCGATCCATGTTCTAGCCGGGGACCAGGAAGGCCGGAGGCATCCGTTTCGGCCATCGCCACCGCAGGAGCTCGGGCACCGTCGCCATCCGTCGAGCCGCCCCCACCGCCACCCCC
>JALUVI010000056.1 GCA_027020785.1 Planctomycetota bacterium
ATCGCCGAGGAAGGCTTGGCCGAGGCCGACCCGGGCGCGCGCTTCCTCGCGCCCGAGCACCTGTGGTCCGGACACGACTTCCACCACGTCGTCGTCGTGACGCACCAGGGACAGGTGGTAGGTCTCACCCCGGAATGCGTCCTGCAGGACGTGGACTTCGGAGCCGACCGGGGCGCGCAGGCCGGCCGCGGCCATGCCGCAGACGCCGCCGACGGGGATGCCGAGGGCATGGCCGAGGGCGCGCGCCGCGCTCGCCGCGATGCGCAGTCCGGTATAGCTGCCCGGTCCGATGCCGACGACGACGCCGCGCAGCATCTCGCGCGCGACCCCCTCTTCGCGGAGGAATGCGTCCAGGGCAGGGACGAGCATTCGTCCGCGGTCGCCGCCGAAGCGATGCTCCGTGATGCGCCAGGCCGCACCACCGTCGGGCCGGGCCAGCCCGAGGCGTCCGACGTCGCCGGCGAGGTCGAGGGCGAGCAGCACGGAATCAGTCGGCGAGGATGCCCTCCTCGCGCGCGGCTGCTTCCAGGCGGTCCACCGCGGCGGTGACCGCGGCGGAGGTCTCGGCCTCGACCATGAGGCGCAGGCTGTCCTCGGTTCCGGAGAAGCGGACCACCACGCGTCCGCCGTCTCCGAGCGTCTCCTCGACCTCGCGGATCGCGGCCTGGAGCCGCTCCAACTCGTCGAGGGGCGGTTTGCGCAGGACGCGGAGGTTGCGCAGCTCCTGCGGCAGGTCGCGGTAGCCGGCGGCGAAGTCGCGCGGCCCGATGCGCTCCTCGTGAAGCACCTGCATCACCTTCAGGAAGGTGTAGATCCCGTCGCCGCGGTAGCCGTGCTCCGGGCCGAACAGGAGGTGCCCGGACTTCTCGCCGCCGAGCGCATAGCCGCCCTCGCGCATCGCCGCGGCGACGTGACGGTCGCCGACCGGGGTGCGCACCAGGGTGACGCCGCTCTCGGCCAGCCACGACTCGAGCGCGAGGTTGCTCATCACCGTGGCGACCACGGTGTCGTGGGGAAGGGCGCCGCGCGCCTCCATGTGGCGGCCGAGCCCGGCGAGCAGGGCGTCGCCGTCGAGGATGCGGCCGTCGCCGTCCACCAGGAGGCCGCGGTCGGCGTCGCCGTCCAGCGTCAGGCCGACTTCGCAGCGTTCCTCGACCACGGCCGCGGCCGCCGCTTCGGGGCGGGTGGCGCCGCAGTCGCGGTTGATGTTGTGGCCGTCCGGCCGGCAGTGGACCTGGACCACGTCGGCGCCGAAGGCGTGGAGCACGCGCGGCGCCAGTTCCGACGCGCCGCCGTTGGCGCAGTCCACCAGCACCCGCATCCCGCCGAGCTCCAGCTCGGGGAAGGCCTGGGTCCGCAGCCAGGCGACGTAGTCGCCGAGCAGGGCCGCGTTGCGCCGCAGGGCGCCGCGACGCGGGGCGTCCGGGAGTTCGGCGTCGCCCTCGAGCTCGGCCTCCAGCGCCTCCTCGACCGGTCCCGGCAGCTTGGCGCCGTCGTGGCCGAGCACCTTGACGCCGTTGTCCTCGGCGGGGTTGTGCGACGCCGAGACCATGACGCCGAGACGGTAGGGGCCGGTCGCCGTGAGGTGGGCCAGGGCCGGCGTGGAACACAGGCCCAGCACGTCCACGTCCACGCCGCCGCGGCGTAGGCCTTCGGCCAGTCCTGCCAGGATGTCCTCGCCGCTGGCGCGCCCGTCGTGGCCGAGCAATGCGTGCGCCGCCTCGTCGTCCACCTGGTCCACCCGCAGCTGGTGGGCCAGGGCGCGCCCGAGCCGTTCCAGGAACTCCGGCACCAACGGCCAGGCGCCGGCCTTGCCGCGGATGCCGTCGGTGCCGAAGAGTCGGGTCATGACTGGGCTCGGGTGACGGTGACGGTGGCGTCGGCCGGGTCCACCGGCTCGACCTCGAGCGCGTCGTAGACCTCGCGCCGCTCCTCGTGGGTGAGGTCCGGCGCCACCAGGATCCACACCACCGGGACGTCGGCCTGTTCGAGGCCGGTGTCGGGGACCTGTGACAGGGGCAGGACCAGGACCACGTGTTCCTCGACCCAGGTGTCGAAGGAGACGTCCGGCGGCAGCACGTCGTACTTGAGTCGGGCCCGCCAGGGCGCGGTGTACGAGGGCGGAGGCTGCCACCTCGGCGGGGCGGCGCGGAAGACCTCCAGGCGCGGCGTCCACTCGTGGGTCAGGTTGCCGCGCAGTCGTACCGGCAGGGTGACCTCGACCCTTTCCGGGCGCATCGCCAGCCCCCGTTCGCGCCAGGTGTCGGACAGCTCGAGGACCAGTTTGAGGTCGCGCCGCGTGGTCGGGCCGACTCGGACGGGTTCCAACAAGGAACTGCCGCGGTCGAGGTCGCGCAGTGCCGCGTCCACTTCGTCGAGCGCGGCCTCGACCACGTGGTGCGGACCGCGCACCGTCACCTGCGAGGGGTCGAAGGCGGCGTCGAAGCGCAGCACCTCGTAGTTCTCGGCCGGTTCGCCCTCCACCCGCAGCAGTGCGGGCTCGAGCACCACCTGGGCCTCGCCGAGTCGTTCCAATCGGATCTCGGTCAGTTCCTGGAGGGCGTCCACGCCGTCCAGGACCTGGGCCGCCTCCTCGGGGCGCCGCCAGGTCAGCTCCTTGGGAGAGATCCGTTCCGTGTAGTCGAACTGGTTCTCCGGCAGGTCGGGGATGCGCACCTCGTGGAACGCGGCGAACTGCTTGCCGGTGAAGTCGCGGAGCACCGACCGCGAGCCGCGCAGCCACACCCGGACTCCGCTCTCGGGCGGCGGCTGGATCAGCACCCATCCCTGGGGGACCCGGATGGTCAGGGTGCCCTCCTCGGGAGTGACGTTCTGTTCGGTGACGACGACGCGCAGGGTGGCGACTTCGTTGCGCTCGATGCGCCCCTCGACCCAGCCCCACAGCAGGAAGGCGAGGCCCAGGGCGACGAGCTTGCGCCGCCAGTCCCGGGTGAGCAGTCGGACGAGCCGATTCATGGCGTGGCCTCCTGGGGCTCGGCCGCGGCCTCGGCGGCGGCGCGCGAAGGCTTGGCGATGAGCAGGTCCTGGAGCCGTTCCGCGAGCTCCTCGGCGGCGATGCCGCGCTCCAAGCGGCCGCCCACCGCGAGCCCGATGCTCCCGGTCTCCTCGCTGACCACCACCGCCACCGCATCGGTCTCTTCGGTGATTCCGATCGCGGCGCGGTGTCGCGTCCCCAGACGCCGGGTCAGGTCGGGGTTGGACGACAGCGGCATGATGGCGCTGGCGGCGACGATGCGGTCGCCGCGGATCACCACCGCGCCGTCGTGCAGCGGGCTGCCGGGATAGAACAGGGTCTCGAGGAGCAGCGCGGTCACCGGCAGGTCCACCTGGACCGCGCCCTCGCACCACGGCGCCAGCGAGACCTGGCGCTCGAAGGCGATCAGCGCCCCGATGCGCTGTCCGGCCATGCGCCGCACGGCCTGCACCACCTGGTCCAGCGTGGTCGCGGTCTTCTCCTCCTTGGAGAAGCGGCGGAAGAAGGGCAGCTGGCCGATGCGTCCGATGCCCTGGCGCAGTTCCTGTTGGAACAGGATGACGACGATCAAGGCGAAGAACGGCGTGACCACTCCGAGCAGGTAGCGGATGACGTCGAGGCCGCCGGGCAGGAACCGGTCGAGCACGCCGATCAGGACGGCGAGCCCGATGACGAAGGCGAACAGGCCGCGCAGCACGCCGACGCCGCGGGTGCTGCGGATGAAGCGGAGGATGCCGTAGATGGCGATCGCGATCAGCAGGACCTCGACCGCGTCGGCCATGCGGAACGCCGAGAAGGGCATCAGCTTCGGCCCTCCCGCGCCGGGGAAGGCGACGTCGGAGCGCCGCCGACGGGGCCGGTCTCCCGGGCGTCATCGCGGTCCCGACTCCGGCGCTCGGTCGCGCCGGCGGTTCCCATGCGCGCCGGGTTCGCCGCCATGCCGCCCGTATTCATAGCAGGGTGGGGCCTTCGCTGCACGCCGGAGGAGCGGTCGCCGCACCCGGCGAAGGAGGCGTGGGGGCGGGCACGGCGTCGGCCGGGCCCTCTGCGGCCGCCCCCGACGCCTCGGCTCGGGCGAGGTGGGCGGCACGGGCGCAGCCCCACGCGGTGCGGACGGCGTCGCGCCCGCGGCAGTCGTGGAGCCGCAACCAGGCTGCGCCGCCGGCCGCGCACAGCGCTGCGGCGCCCAGGGTGGCGCAGTCGCGCTCGGTCGGCGGGGCGTCGGTGAGCCCGGCGAGGAAGCTCTTGCGCGACGGGCCGGCGAGCAGCGGGAAGCCGAGCGCGCGCAGTGCGCCGAGCCGCGCCACCATCTCGCGGGTCTGCTCGGCGTCCTTGGCGAAGCCGAGGCCGGGGTCGAGCAGGATGCGCTCGCGGCGCACGCCGGCGGCGAGCGCACGGGCGACCGCGTCCATGAGCTCGTCGGCGACCTCGCCGAGGAGGTGGCGGTAGTCGCAGCGCTCGCGCATGTCGGCGGGCTCGCCGCGCATGTGCATCAACACCAGGGTGCAGTCGGCTGCGGCCGCCACCGCGGCGAGTTCGGGATCGTGGCGCAGCCCCGAGACGTCGTTGACCCAGGAGGCGCCGGCGGCGAGCCCGGCCCGGGCCACCGCGGCCGAGCGCGTGTCGAGCGCCAGCGGCACGCCGAGCGGCAGCAGCCACTCGAGCGCCGGCAGCAGCCGTGCGCATTGGACCTCCGCCGGGACCGGGGCCGCGCCGGGCCGCGTGCTCTCGGCGCCGAGGTCGAGCGCATCGGCGCCGTCGGCGACCAGCTGCTCGGCCGCGGCCAGCACCGCCCCGCGTCGGGGCCGTCCCGCGTCGTCGAGCAGCCTTCCGCCGTCGGAGAAGCTGTCGGGGGTCAGGTTGAGGACGGCGAGCAGCCGCGGCGGTTCGGCGGGGAAGTCGGCGTGGGCTGCGTGGGCGGCGTCGAGGGCGGAGCGGATGCGAGCCGCCTCGGGCGAGGCGGTCGCCGCGTCGGTCGGGCGCGCCTCGGCGACACGCCAGGCGGTCGCGCCGTCCGCGAGACGGGGGCCGGCTTCCCAGCCGCCGGCCCGAACGGCTTCGGCCACCCCCGGCGTGGACGGGGTCGGGCCGCGCCACCAGCCCTCGCCGAGGGGGAGGACGACGGGACGGCGGTCCGGGTCGGGAGGCGGGGCCGGACTCCGCACCTCGGCTCAGCCCGCGGGAGCGGGAGTGGGGGGGCCGTCGGGGCCGCCCGCAGCGGGGCCGGTTCCGGGAAGGTCGCCGCTCGGCGCGGCGGCCTCGTCCGTCCGGGGCAGCGGCGGGGGGGTGGTCCGCGGGGCCCCGCCCTTGGGGCGCTTGCGCAGGTCCTCGACGTCGGCGCCGTCCACCAGGGCCTGGAACTCGTCGGCCGTGATGGTCTCGAATTCGAGCAGGGCGGCGGTGACCCGCTCGACCAGCTCGCGGTGCTCCTCGAGCACGGCCTTGGCCCGGTCGTGCTGGGTCTGCAGGATCTCCGCCACCTCTTCGTCGATGACGCGCTGCGTCGAGGAGGCCAGCTCGCGCTGGACCCGTCCGTACTCGTCCACGTATTCCGACAGGTCCACGGGGCCGAGCTTCTCGCTCATGCCCCAACGCGTGATCATGCGCTGCGCCATCACCGTGGCGCGCTGGATGTCGCTCGAGGCGCCGGTGGTGATGTCGTCGCAGAACAGCTCTTCGGCGACGCGGCCGCCGTAGCTCACGCAGATGTCGTCGAGCAGCCGCTGTCGGGTCCAGTGCGCGCGGTCCTTCTCCGGAAGCATCATGGTCGAGCCGAGCGACATCCCCCGCGGGATGATGGTCACCTTGTGGACCGGGTCGGCGTGTTCCATGAAGGCGTTGACCACCGCATGCCCGGCCTCGTGGTAGGCGGTGATCTTCTTGTCCTCCGGCTCCATGACGTGGCCCTTCTTCTGGCGGCCGAAGCGGACCTTGTCGCGGGCCTCCTCGAGGTCTTCCTGGGTCACCCACTTGTGTTCGCGCATCGCGGCGATGATGGCCGCTTCGTTGCACAGCGCCGCCAGCTCGGCGCCCGAGAACCCCGGCGTGCCGCGGGCGATGGACGACAGGTCCACGCTCGGGTCGAGTCGGATCTTCCGGGTGTGGACCTCGAGGATCTTCTCGCGGCCCTTGACGTCCGGCAGGTCGATCACGATCTCGCGGTCGAAGCGCCCCGGCCGCAGCAGCGCCGAGTCGAGGACGTCGGGCCGGTTGGTGGCGGCGATGACGATGATGCGGTCGTCGGTGCTGAAGCCGTCCATCTCGACCAGGATGGCGTTCAGGGTCTGTTCGCGCTCGTCGTTGCCGCCGCTGATGCCGAGCCCACGCTTGCGGCCGACCGCGTCGATCTCGTCGAGGAAGATGATGCAGGGGGCCTCCTTGCGCGCCTGCTCGAACAGGTCGCGCACCCGGCTCGCGCCCACGCCGACGAACATCTCGACGAAGTCCGAACCCGACGCGGAGAGGAAGGGTACGCCGGCCTCGCCGGCGATGGCCTTGGCCAGCAGGGTCTTGCCGGTGCCGGGCGGGCCGACCATGAGCACGCCGCGCGGGATGCGTCCGCCGAGGCGGGTGAACTTCTCGGGATGGGCCAGGAACTCGGTGATCTCCTTGACCTCCTCGAGCGCCTCTTCGATGCCGGCGACGTCGTCGAAGGTGACGCCGGTGCGCTTCTCCTTGTTCCAGACCTGGGCCCGCGAGCGGCCGAACGACAGCAGTCCCTGGCCCTGGCCGCGCATCTGCCGCATGAACAGGAAGTACAGCAGGAACACGAAGAGCAGCGTCGGGCCGAAGAACAGCAGGAAGGTCATGAACCCGCTGGTGGTGTCGGTCTCGAAGCCCGAGTCGGTGTGGAAGGTCAGGCCCTCCTCGACGTCGGCGTCGTGCCGCTGGAGCAGCTCGATCAGCGCGGCGACGTCGAGGCGCGAGTCGTCGGGGCTGGACGACTCGACCTCGGCGTAGTGGATGCCGGTCTCGTCCGCATAGTCCACGAAGAAGCGCTGGCGCTCCACGGTGGGCGCGTCCGGGTCCTCCGGGTCCTCGCGCTCGATGATCCGCAGTGGGTAGCCGCGCAGCGGGTGGATGCGTCCGTCCTCGACCGCCTCGACGAAGTCCTGGTAGGGGATGGGCGGGGCCAGCGAGCGCGCCTTGGCCTGGAGCTCGCGCACCTTGGAGGCCACCCGACCGGCGTCCAGCACCGGCACCACGTAGGTGCGGCCGTCCTCGAGGGTGACCTGGAACGAGGTCCCCGCGTCGTCGGCGACGACGTCCTGGACGCGGCCCTCGTAGAGGGCGACGAACATGCCGTCTTCCGACAGCCGGCCCTTCTCGGGGCTGGTGCCGAAGACCACGAGCAGCACCAGCGCCAGCAGGAACAACAGGATCAGCATCCCGTTGTTGCGGCGCGGCGGGCCGGAGGCTTCTTCGGATTCGGGACGGGGCGGTCGGGGGCCTTCGCTCATCGGTCTTCGGGGCTGGTCGGGTCGGGGTCGGCGTCCCCGGTCGTCTCCGTCGCTGCCTTCGCTGCCTTCGCTGTCTCGGGGTTGGCGGCGGCTCGGGCGGCCAGCGCCTCGGCGACGTCCAGCAGGATGGCTTCGGATACGTCCTGGAACAGCTCCCCATAGGCCATCTCGGCGGTCTGGTCCAGGGCGGTCACGAATTCGAACTCCCGGCGGACCCGGCCCGAGTCCACCTCGCGACCGGAGGCGTCGAGCAGGCGCCAGTCCACCGCCACCACCGAGGAGCCGAGGGCGAAGGCGCCGCGCCGCAGGCCGACGCGGCCGCGTCGCTCCGGGTCCACCAGGGTGGTCTCCAGGGTCCAGTCGCCGTCGCCGCCGGAGGCCAGGCTGGCGCCGAGCAGGCGCTGGACGTCACGGCGCAGGGCCACGGCGAGGTCGGTCTCGATGCCGATCCACTCCGAATCGTTGCGCGGCAGCGGCACCGCCAGCGACTCGCCCTCGGCGACGGTGCCGCGGAGGACGTAGCCGGCGCAGGCCGGCAGCAGCAGGAGGGCGGCCACGAGAGGGAGGAAGGAGCGGCGGGTCACGACGAGGGCTCGGCGTCGGACTCGGCCGGTCCGAGTTCGGCGAGGAGGCGCTTCGCCTCCTCGGCGGCCGCGGTGCCCTGGACGTAGCGCACCAGGTCCCGACGGCCGAGCGGGGTCATGCCGGCGGCGAGCTGGAGGTGGTAGCGCCGTCCGAAGTCGTTGCCGACGACGCGGTAGAAGTCGGCGAGCTGGAGCTGGTAGCGGCCCACCAGTTCCCGCAGCCAGGCCAGGCGCTCCTCGGCTTCGCTGCGGTGGAGCCCGTTGGGGAAGCGCTTCATGTAGGCCTCGAACTGGTCGATGGCCCGCATCGGCAGGTCCAGGTTCAAGTGGTCCACGTCCACCCGGCGCGCGGTGCATTCGCCGACCCGGTACGCGGCGAGGTCCTCGTAGCCGAGCCCGCGCAGTTCGGGGGCCAGGAGCTCGTCGTAGTACAGCTCCGCGTCCACGTAGTCGCCCTTGCGGAAGTGGTAGTCGGCGAGTCGGGCCAGCGCCTCGGCGCGGATCTCGGGGAAGCGCCCCGAGAAGGCGAGGTGCTCCAGCGTGGCGACGCCGCGTGAGCGGTCGGGGAAGAAGAACAGGACCTTGCGCTTGCCCTGGAGCAGCTCGATGCCGAGGGTCAACAGGCGCTCCTCGATCTCGCGCTGCTCGGAGGCCGGACCGGGTTCGTCCAGCGCCAGCTCGTAGTAGCGCACGGCGCGGTCCCAGTCGCCGAGCGCGTCCGACACCCGGGCCGTCAGCAGGGCGTAGTCGCGGCGCGCCGAGAGGTCGAAGTCCTCGACGTCCCAGTCGTTCAGGAGGCCCCAGGCCGCATCGGGGTCGCCGGCCTCGTAGAGCGCGCGGGCCTCCTCCAGCGCGGTCGCCGGCAGCGGTTCCTCCGGCGACGAGGCGCAGGCGGCGAGCGGAGCGAGGGCGAGCAGGAGGGCGGCGGCGGTGCGGCGCCGGGTTCCGGGGCGGGGGCGGTTCATCTCGGGCCGGGGACGTCTTCGGCGGCGGTCGGGGGTCGGCGGCGCGCGGGGCGGCGCCGGCGCTGCAGCAGGGCGGGCCAGGCGCGGGGCAGCCGTTCCAGGTGGTAGCGCAGGAAGTCGCCGACGATTGTAAGGGCGAGGTCCGTCTCGGCGGCGGGCGGTGGAGGAGTCTCCGGCCCGGGCGCCTCGGCCGCCAGGAGACGGAGGAGCTCCAGGGTCCCGCGGCGCAGCGGGCGGGCCTCGGGCGCCGGTCGCAGGGTCGAGGCGACCACCCCGCCGGAGGCCGGCAGGAACCACAGCGCTTCGCCGTGCGCGGCGGCGGGCGCCTCCAGCACCGGCTCCAGGCCGAGGAGGCGCAGGCCGGCCAGGACCTCGGCGACCACCGTCGGCCCGACGTCGGCCCCTGCGGGCAGGCCGGCCAGGCGCTCCAGCGCGCCGAGCAGCCAGCGGAACACCTGGGGAGCGGCCTGGCCGGGGGGCGCGGCCTCCTCGGCGAGCTCGGCGAGCACCGCGGCTGCGGCCATCCGTCGCGGGTCGGCGGACAGGCCGGCGAAGCGCTCCGTGAGGCGCCCCGAGCGCAACTCGAACATCCCTTCGTCCTCGCGCCCGACCAGCACCGCGTCCACCAGGGCCCAGGTGTCGAGGACGCCGAAGCGGCCGCTGGTGGGCCGGTTGCAGCCCTTGGCGAGCACCGGCAACGTGCCGTGGCCCGGAGTCAGCAGCCGCGCCGTGAGCGAGGTCTCGGCATAGGGCCAGCGCCGCAGGACCAGCGCCGGCCCCTCCAGGCGCAGCCGCCGACTCACCACGCAGGGCCCTCCCTCGTGGCGGCAGGCCCCCCATCCTGCGGGCCGGGGGCTCTCGTGACGGACGCGTACGGCGGTTCGGGCAAAGCGGACCCCTGGGGTGAGAGACCGACCGGTTCGGCCGACGCCGAGGATACCCTTGCCGGCTGGACGGACTCCAGGGGCTCGACCCGCAACGCTGCGGTCGTCCCAGGGCTCACCCGGGCGTCTTCCAGGACGGCGTGGTCCACTTTCCGGGTCGAAGGTCCCTCCTGGGACGAGGCCGGGGTCACTCCCGGGTGATGGTGAGCGGGAGGGTTCGGCCCGGAGCGAAGACGAACGTGTCCGGCTTCAGAGCAAGTGAGTCCTCCAGTGGCCGGACACGCACCACGCATCCCGGGAACGGCGCCGAGAGTTCGAAGGTCTCGTCGGGATCGAGCTCATGGCGTACGGAGCCCAGGGCCTGGGCGGCCGGCGCCGCACCGATGGGGCGTTCGAATTCGAAACGGAGTTCGATCGATCGGGCCGGGGCACCTTCGAAGCGTGGGACGAGGAACATCGGAGGGGCGGGGCGGAGGGCCACGTCGCGCACGATCGGTCGTGTCCGATCGGATACGGCCAAGGGGAACGGCTCGAACCCCCAGGCGACGACACGAGCGATTTGGCCGTGAGGCCAGGCGATCTCGGCGTCGATCCGTCCGGAGCGCCCGCGCACGGTGACGACCTCTCCGCTCCTCAGGAAGTCGGTCGTGGTGAGTTCGAGCCATACGGGAGCGACGGGTTCCCGCTCCGGCCCGGTGACGGCGAGGTGTACCGCAGTCACGGGTGGCACATCGAAGACCACCGGATTCGTCGCCGGGACGTGGAACAGGAAGTCCCACGGGTATGAACCTGGTACCAATCGCGTGGGGAATGGGTCGTGGGGAAGTCCGGGGAACAGATACCAGTCCCCCGGAGCAAGGCCCTGGATCTCGATCCGCCCGTTCTCGTCGGAGATGCCACGGCGTTCCTCGGGGGTGACGGGAAGCACCCATCCGCGCAGGTTGGAGGGCCGGGAGCCCTCGTAGTCGGGCCACGTATCGAGGTGGTTGGGCCAGCCCCCCGGTGAAGGGACGAGTCGGACCGGCCAATGCGCTTTGGCTTCTCCCGTATCGGTTCGCAGGACGATGGTGACGTCCTGGCCGTCGGGGGGCTCGAGGGTCATGCGTCCTGCCAGCAAGGACGCGGCGCTCGGATGCAAGAACGCCCAAGGGGAGTCGAGGCGTGCCCATCTCTCCACTCGTGTTCGGCCGCCATCGGCCAGGCGAACGGTGAAGTGGTGGATGCCGTAGGCATCACCCAGCTGGAAGACCCCATGCTCGGGGAGAACCGTCCGCCTGGAGCCATCCTGGCCAGCGGCCAGGACGACGCCCCCCGCCGCCGCTTCGGGCGGAACGACGACCTCGAGGTCCGGCCCGGACTCGAGAGTCAACTCCAGCGGCCCACTGAAGCTCCCCCCGACGCGAACCCCACCCCAGGCCCCTCTCGGGTGCCAGGCGGCGATCCAGTAGGAAGCGACACTCCCGGGGGGTAGCGGGACTTCGGCACGTCCCTGCTCGTCCGTCAGGGCGTCGGCGACACCCCTGAGAGGGTATGGGCCGTGAGCGCTCCAGTCGTCGGTCGGCAAGAGGGCTCGGACGCGGGCGCCCTCGAGTGGGTTCCCATCCGGACCGAACACGGTGACCATCGCCGTGCGCAGAGGGTCGAGCTCGATGGTGGTCGTGCTTCGATCGGTGAGGACGGCCCACTGCTCACGGTATCCCTCGTGGGAGAATCCCCACTGGTCGAGTCGTTTCGAGCGCTGCGGCAACTGGACCACTCCCAGCGTCGAGGTGACGAAGACGTCGTCGAAGAGGCGCCCTTCTGCGATCAGTCTGACGCCGGGAATGGGAGCGCCGGAGGACGAATCGACGACATGGACCTCGGTCGCCGGTAGGCCAGCTTCGAACTCGACGGCATGGACCTCGTCGTCGAGGAGGTCCGAGGGTCGGAACCGATGGTAGCCGACTCGTCCGTCCGGAGCCTGGAGCCACAGACCGATGGGGAGCCAGGGGCAATCCAGGACCTGGGCACGTCCATCCGCATCGGATGTGCATCGAGCCTCCCAGCGCTTGCCGTCTCCCAGGTCTGCGCGCGCGATGCATCGGACACCTGGCAAGGGGTTCCCTGCTTCGGTGATGCGAATGCGCAGAGGACGAGGCGAGATCGACTCGACCAGGACTTCGTCGTCCGGAAGGAGCAAGAACTCGTCGGGACGACAGAGACCGCCTGACGCCGCCCGGGCGACGTACCTTCCTGGAGGCAGGACGGCGGAAATGGTGGTCCGACCGGGAGGAAGGAAGACTTCCTCGGGGGGGGCGCCTTCCCGCTGGAGGAACAGTGTCCTGCCCTCCAGCTCGTCCGACTGGGGTCTGAGGATGGTGACTCGTCCACTCCTTCCGACGGCAGCGACACCCACACCGGTCTCGCCCCGTGTGTCGGCGCGCCCCAGCTCGTGGTCCATCGAGACTTCGGGCGAATCAAGGGCCGTCCCCGCGACGGTCCTGGGAGGCTGCCCGGCCGAGGATGGCGAAGACCCGTCGCCGCGCACCAGCAGGAGCAGCAGGAGTCCCGTGAGGACTCCCGCCGTCAGCAGCCAGGGCCAGCTCCTTCGTCTCACTGGCGTGCAATCATGACATATGCACCGTCCTCATCGTCGTCCGGCTCGTCGAACTCCTGTGCGCTCTTGGCGTCCCTCACCCTGAGTGTGCCACCGACGGGCACCCCGATGCCTTTGGTCGTCTTGTCCGGCACCTCGATGGGGCCAGCGATGATCTCCCCGTTCTCGTCGACGACATAGGCGAAGATCAGCGTATCGGGCCCGGCGTTGTAGACGTTGTAGTTCCCGGCGACAGCGCTGTTCCCGAGGGCCTTCTCGTCGCCATCGTCGTCGAGGGGGAATTGGATGTCCTTGGTCGGGGGAGTGCCCCCATTCTGGAGGGCGATCAAGACACTCACACCGCCCAGGGCCAGTGCGAGAAGAAGGGCGACTCGATGGCAAGTGGTCGTCATGCCAATGAACCGAATCCGAGGGCGGAAACGTGACATCGAAGATCCCCGTCCTGCCGATCTCGGACCGATTCGTCCGCGGCCGTCCATCCCTCTCCGCCAACGGCGAAAGGCGCGTGCCCTTGGCCGGCAACGTGCCGTGGCCCGGAGTCAGCAGCCGCGCCGTGAGCGAGGTCTCGGCGTAGGGCCAGCGCCGCAGGACCAGCGCCGGCCCCTCCAGGCGCAGCCGCCGACTCACGCTGCCTCGTCCCCCTCGCCGGAGGGTTGGAGGCGTTCCAGCCGCACCCGGTGGATGCGGCGGTCGTCGGCGGCGACGACCTCGATGGCGACGCCGTCCACCTCGAGGCGCTCGCCGACCCGTGGGATGTGGCCGAAGCGATCGAAGAGCAGGCCGGCGACGGTGTCGTACTCCTCGTCCTCGGGCAGGTCGCAGCCGAAGGACTCGTTGAGGTCGCCGATGGCGACGCGACCGTCGGCGACCATCGCGTCCTCGCCGACGAACTCCATCCGCGCCAGCTCCTCCTTCTGGTCGTGCTCGTCCTGGATCTCGCCGACGACCTGCTCCAGCAGGTCCTCGATGGTGACCACGCCGGCGGTGCCGCCGTACTCGTCCACCACCACCGCGAGGTGGTTGCGGCGCTGGCGCATCTCGTCGAGCAGCGGCAGCAGCCCCATGGTCTCGGGCACGAAGAAGGCCTCGCGCACGTGGTCGCCGACGCGCTCGGCCTCGAGGTCGGCGCCTTCCACCGTGCGTCCGATGACGTCCTTGACGTGGAACACCCCGAGGACGTCGTCGAGGTCCTTGCCGTAGACCGGGATGCGCGAGTGGCCGGCTTCCACCGCGACCCGCAGCGCGTCGGCCAGGCTGGAATCCGCGGGGACCGCGGTGAGCTCGGTGCGCGGCGTCATCGCGCTGGCGGCGTCCTCCTCGGGCAGGTCGAGGACGCGGCTGATCATGCGTTGCTCGGTCTCGCCGAGCTCGGCGTCGGGTTCGTGTTCGGCGGCGACGTCGAGGAGGCGCGCCGACAGCGCGGCTTCCTCTTCATCGCCGTTCTCGCCGCGGGCGCCTTCGAGCATGCGCTCGAGCAGCCAGGTCAGCGGGCGCAGCAGTGGGTCGAACAGGACGACGAGCGGCAGCAGCGCCAGTACCGGCCGGCGCAAACGGCGGCGCGCGACCAGGGCCGGAGCGCCCTCGAGGGCGAGCCCGGCGAAGACCACGGCGGCGACCCAGACCACGACTCGGCCGGTCGGGGTCAGAGCGGTCGCGGCGCGGACCAGGAGGAGTGCTGCGCCGACCAGGGTCAACAGCCG
>JALUVI010000057.1 GCA_027020785.1 Planctomycetota bacterium
GGTCCGATAGTTCAGATCCCGTGGTGTTGAGGTTCACGTTGGTTGGCCAGGGTGGGGTCATGTTGGTTGGCCAGGGTCAGTCTGGGTGGGAGTCGGAGTCGATGGCGTTTTGGAGGAGTTCGCGGTCGACGTGGTTGAGCTTGCGGCGGGCGGCGAGGCGGAGGCAGGAGGTGGCGAGGCGGTCGATGTCGCGGAGCTGGCCGGCGGAGGCTTCGTGTAGGAGGGCGAGGGCGTCGGAGGCGAAGAGGGGGCTGGAGCCGCCGACGCGCTTGAGGCGGTAGTGGATGTACTCGGCGGTGTCCTCGGGTTTGGGGTGTTCGAGGGAGAGGCGGCAGTGGATCCGGGACCATAGGGAGCGGTGGATGCCGAGGGAGAGACGGCGCCACAGGTCGGGCAGGCCGACGAGGACGATGGACAGGATGGGTTTTTGGTCCCACTGGTAGTTGGACAGGATGTGGAGGTGCTGGAGGACGTCGTCGCGCAGCAGGTGGGCCTCATCGAGGAGGAAGACGGGATGGACCCGGTCCCGAGCGAGCTGTTCGACGTGGTTGGACAGGCGCCAGAAGACAGCGGCGGCAGTGGCCTTGACGGGGAGGCCGATGGCGAGGCACAGCTGGCGGTAGAAGTCACGGCGGCCCAAGGTGGCGTTGTGGCAGTAGGTGAGGCGGAAGCCGGACTCGGGCAGGCGCGCGCGCAGGGCCCGGAGGGTGCAGGTCTTGCCGACGCCGGGCTCTCCGACGATGACGGCGTGCTGGCGCTCGCCGAGGGACTCGACCAGGTCCTCGACCACGTGCTCCCGCGAGGAGGGGAGCCACAGGTCGGCGTCGTCGAGGTCCTTGGAGAAGGGCGGCTCGCGGAAGCCGAAGTGGCGCTGCCAGGCGGAGGATTTCATCGTGGGCCTCCTTTTGTGGAGCGCCGGGGCAGGCGCCCCATCGCCTTGTCGAGAAGGACCTCGACGGGGTCGAAGTCCACGGCGTCGATGCCGGGCTTGGGCGCTCGACGCTTGCGAGCGCGGCCGTTGGCGACGGGGTCGACGACCTGCAGGACATACCGCCTGCCGTCGTGCTCGACCCAGGGCGGGAGATTCCGGTCGGCGAGGGTCCGGGCCACCGTCACGCGGCGCCCGGCCAAAAACCCCTCGCGCAGCTCCCAGTCCACGTTGCCGACGCTTAGGGTGCAGTCGCTACGGACACGTCGGGTCTCGCGCACCGTCAGGGCGTCGGTGAGCGTGTCCTCGTCGAGGTCGGTGAGCTGGCGCGTGGCCCAGGCCGACGCCGGGGAGCGGCCGAGCAGGCCAGCATGTGCCGCCTTATGGTAACGCTCGTTGAGGAAGGCGGTCAGCCGCACCCAGACCGCGTGCAGCGACGCCTGCTTCCCCATCGGCCCCAGGCACCCGTCCCGCAGGGTCCTCCAGAAGCGCTCCATCTTCCCACGTGCCTGCGGGTCGTGGGGGCGTGCGTGGCCGAGGTGGATGCCCAGGCGGCCGCAGGCGGTCTGGAGGGCCTCGCCGCGGTAGGTCGGGCCGTTGTCGAGGTACAGCCGCTTGGGCGCGCCGTAGAGCCGGATGGCCTCGAGCAGCAGCTCCAGCATGCCGACCTCGCGCTCGTGGTCGAGCACCCGGAGCATCACGATGTATCGCGACTTATCGTCCATCAGCGCGTGGATCCGGACGGGGACACGGCGCCCGTCCACGCTCAGTGTGGGGCCGTGACAGACGTCGGCGTGCCATAGCTCGCCGACATGACTGGCCTCCCAGCGGCGGCGCTCGCCGGTGACGTGCGCCCTCTTCCTGGGCAGCCGGCGCAGGCCATGGGCGCGGTACAGCCGGCGCAGGGTCTGGACCGAGATCAGCCCTCGCTCGATGCGCCCGTCCTCTTCGAGGGTCTGGAGGACGAGGTTGGCGGGGACGGCGGGGTGCTGCCTGCGGATCTCCAGCAGCAGCTTACGCATGTCGTCGCTCAGAGCGAGCGCCTGGCCGACCTTGCGCCCCTTGGGCCGAAGGCCGGGCAGTCCGTGCTTGCGGTAGGCCTGAACCCAGCGCAGCAAGGTGCGCAGGGAGTAGGTCCGCGTGCGCGGGCTGCCTGGGGGGCGAAAGCGGTGGGTGGTCAGCACACGCAGCTCGGCAAAGAGCTCGCCGTGGTGGAGGTCGCGGTGCAAGACGGGGCCGAGGACCTGGGCCCGAAAGAGGGCGACGGCCTCGGCGTGGTCCTTGGGACGCAGGGTGTCGTTCATGGCTCCGGTGTGCAGGAGCCATGTCCGAGGCGGCAGGGGTGTTCGTGGGTGGGGTGAGCCGAGGTCAGGGTTCAGGTGGATGACGTGCGTCCGCGCACGTGTGCGCCGGCGAAGACGCGGTCGAGTTCGGTGCCGTCCGGTGGCCCGCGACCGGCCAGCAGCTTGGTCACGCGGCGGGCGATGAGCCGCGCGCTGCCGTGAAGGGCGATGTCGTCGAGCCCAAACAGCTCGCGGGCGCGACTCGCCCAGCGTCGCAGGCTGCGCCAGCGATGCGGCTCGGCCGAGCCCACGACGGGCCAAGGGCTTACGCGCTCCCGCGCCCGGTCCTGGGGCCAGCGCCACACCGCCCAGTACGTCAGCGCCAGGGCGATGGCCGCCAGGGTGTAGCGGTACGCCTTGACCACACCACGGGGTACGACGGTGCGGGTGACGCCGCAGTCCGTGCAGCGGTAGCGGCGCACGACGAGCTCGAGCAGCCCGGGGGGCCGTCCAGGCTGCGCGGGCCCCCATTGTGTCCGAGTGCGCGTTCCGTGGCCCCAAAGCCGGAGCCGGCCGGTTGCACGGCGGGCCGCCCGCCCGCACCCTCCGCAGTGGCTCGGCCGGGCCGCCTCCACGTCGGGCCGGTTTTTCGCCCAAAAGTTGACATCGAGTTCGGGATGGGTGATGAGTAACACCGTTTTGTGCACGGTCCTCCTTCGGGAGTACCACGGCGGCGAGCGAGTGTTGCTGTCACTCCTCGCCGTTTTTTCTCGGTTAGCCGACCTCACCGACCTGACCTCGTGCTCATAGGGACCGCGTGTCTCCACCCTGCGCTTCCTACGCAGCCCATCGCCCACCACCAAGTTTCACGCAGGGCCGCCGGCCTCACCGCGCGCCCACCTCGCCAGCCCTGGCCACCCAGCGTGAACGCGATCAGCCCACCCGCCGCCATCTGGCGTGGGGGTCAACAGTCAGGGTTCA
>JALUVI010000058.1 GCA_027020785.1 Planctomycetota bacterium
CCTCGACCGGGCGCATTGTCGAAAGCCTCGACCTGCGGGAGACCACCGATCCGATACTCGCCGGCCAGTCGGTCGCGCGCAGCGTGGAATTCGGCTGGCCCGGGGGGCTGGACACCACCGGCGTCTATCGCTTCGACGTGATTGTCGATGCGCTCGGCGAGATCTTCGAAACCAACCTGGCGGGGGACGCCGAGGCCAACAACACCACGCGCGCCACCATCAATTCAGCGCCTGACCTGGTCGTGACCGGGGTCAGCGTGGCCGAGGCCGCGCCGGAGGCCGGCGGGGCATTGACGATCAGCTGGACGACCCGGAACGAGGGGGCCGCGCCGACGCCGGGCAACTGGTTCGACCGGGTGCGGGTGCGCAACCTGACCACGGGCCAGACGCTGCACCTCGTCGAGGTGGCCGTTCAGGACATGCCCCTGGCGCCGGGCGAGGAGGGCACCCGGACCGTTACGCTGAACCTGCCGGATGGCTCCGCCGGCGTCGGCGTCATCCGCGTGGAGGTCGAGGCCGACCGCGACCTGGGTTACCGCTCCAGCCTGATCGAGGCCCGCGACGGCATCAGCGCCTCCACGGCCGAGAACAACAACTCCAATTTCACCGAGGTCACCTCGGTGGCACGTCCCTATCCCAACCTGGTTGCGACCATTACCGGCGTGCCGGGCGCGGCCCGCGGCGGCGAGACCACGCCGGTCTCCTGGCGGGTCACCAACGCGGGTGACCGCGACACCCTGGCCAGCGCCTGGACCGACCGGGTCTACCTCTCCTCCGATGCCGTACTGGATGCCTCGGACGAGTTGCTCGCGGCCATCGAGCACGCCGGCGGCCTGGCCCGGGGCGCCGATTACGCGGTGACCACCGATGTCCGGATCCCGGTCGGCATCGAGGGCGATGCTTACCTGCTGGTGTCAACCGACGAAGACCAGGTGGTGGTCGAACCCGACACACGCGCCGACAACGTTGATGCAGCGGCTATCTCCCTTAGCTCCCCCTATTCGGATCTGACCGTGCAGGCAGTGGTGGGTCCGGTCTCGGCCAAAACGGCCGGCGAGACGGTCACCGTCGGCTGGCGGGTGGCCAACGAGGGCCCGGATGCGCTGATTGCGCCTGCCGGTGGCTGGACAGACCGCGTCTATCTCTCCACCGACGGCACCGTTGCCGGTGCCGTGGTCACCCTCGGCAGCTATGTGCATCAATCCGACCTGGCCGTGGGTTCAAGCTATTCGCGCTCGGAAGAGATAGAGCTTCCGCCGGGCTACGTGGGCGATTTCTTCGTGGTTGTGGAGACCAACGCCAACGGCGCTGTTTTTGAGGGTATCGGGGCGGCGCCGAACGAAGGCGCCACCGCGACCGCCTTCAGGCTGGCGCCGGCGCCGGCGCCCGATCTCCGGGTCGATACCGTCACTGGCCCGGATGCCATCGTGCCCGGTCTTGCCACGGAGGTGACCTACACCGTCACCAACGCCGGGGAGGCAACCGCCCGCGCCCCCTGGAGAGACGAGGTGCTGCTCACGGGGCCGGGCCTGGGCGGTGGCCGCAGGCTGGCCCTGGTCGAGCGGACCTTCGACCTCGATCCGGGGGAGAGCTACGAGGTTGCCGTGCAGGTGACCATCCCCGGGAACATTGCCGAGAACGACTACCAGATCGCCGTGCGGACGGACCGCTTCTCCGATGTGTTCGAGGGCGGGCGCGAGGACAACACGGCCGCGGACGACCCGGTCGGCCTTCGCTACCCGAACCTGACGGTGCCGGAGCTGAGCCTTCCGGACGGCCCGTTCGAATCCGGAGACAGCGTGCGCCTCGACTGGTCGGTGGAGAACGCCGGGGCGGGCGCCGTCACCAGTGGCTGGACCGACCGGGTCTGGCTGAGCCAGGACGAAACGCTGGATGCGGGCGACATTCTGCTGGCGGAGCGCCCCGCCGGCGCCGCCGTGCCCTTTGCCGCGGGCGCGCGCGTGGCGGCCTCCCTCGATATCGACATCCCCATCGAGGTGTCGGGGGCCTGGTTCGTCCTTGTGGAGACGGATGCGGACAATACGGTCGTCGAACCGGCGGGGGAGGACGACAATGTCGCGGCCGCCCCCTTGCAGATCGCGCTTGCGCCTTACGCCGACCTGGTGGTGACCGAGGTGGTCGCGCCCAGCCTGACCGTGGACGACCCGGCCCGGATCGAGTTCAGCTGGACGGTGGCGAACAACGGCACCGGCGCCGGGATCACCGATACATGGGTGGACCGCATCTTCGTCTCCGCCGACGACATCATCGGCGACAGCGACGACATCGAATTGGGCCGTTTCGCCCACGCCGGCGGACTTGCCCGGGGCGAGACCTATTCACGGACCGAGTCCCTCTACATGCCGCCCGGCATGAACGGCCGCTTCACCCTCTACGTCACCACGGATGCCGATAACGCGGTGTTCGAGAATGAACTGGAGGCCAACAACACCCTGGCATTGCAGGGCTTCTTCGATGTCGCCCCCATCCCATACGCGGACCTGGTCGTGACGAACGTGACCGCGCCGGATACCGCGCAATCGGGCCAGCCCGTGACGCTGAGCTGGACGGTGGAAAACCGGGGGATCGGACTGACCAGCACCTCCCGCTGGGACGACCGGGTCTACCTGGCCGACAATCCGGATGGCGCGGGCCGGATATACATGGGCAGATTCGACCATATCGGCTTCATTGCGCCGAACGGAAACTATGTCCGTGAAGCACAGGTGACATTGCCCGAGGGCTGGGAAGGTCCGGCCTACTTCTTCGTCGAGGTTCCGGGGGCAAACACTCCCACGCGCTACAACGCCCCCTACGAGTTCGTCTTCACCGACGACGGCAACAAGGGCGTCTCCAACGAGGTCGATGTCTCGCTCAGCCCGCCGCCGAACCTGATCGTCACCAGCGTCACGGCGCCCGCCGAGGCGCCGGAAGGCTCCGCCATCGACGTTACCTGGACGGTGAAAAACGACGGCACCGGCCCGGCGGAGGGCTCCTGGACCGACCGCCTCTATCTGCGCAACTCGGACACTGCCGCCAACGAGCGGGACATCCTGATCGGATCCTACAGGTTCAACGGCCCGCTGCAGGCGAACACGAGCTACACCCGCCGCGAGCAGGTGGTGCTGCCCGAGCAGACCAACAACCGCTATGACCTGATCGTCATCACCGATTACGACAACAAGGTT
>JALUVI010000059.1 GCA_027020785.1 Planctomycetota bacterium
GGTGGCTTCGGGGAAGACGCGTTCGCGCAGCAACCCCATGTTCCCCATCAACCACACCCTGGCGATGACGCGCGACCAGGTGTCGCGTCTGGTGCGTCGCAGCTGGGGTGCGAGCAAGCAGCGGGCGCGGCTGCGGGACCACCTGTGGATCTGGGTGGCGTGGCGGAACTACGTGCGTCGTCTGACCAACGCGACGCGGGGCGTGACGCCGGGGGTCGCGGTGGGGGCGGCTCGACGGATGGCGACGGTGCCCGAGCTCCTGCGGTGGCGATGGCCGAAACGGATGCCGCCGGCCTTCCTGGTCCCGGGCTAGAACATGGATCGGGGCCAGTTTCCGCCGTGGTCTCAAGTCGGCCCCGCCTCCGGCCGATGGGGAGGCCATGGCCCCCCTTCCCGTCGTCCTCCTCCACGGAATGTGGTCGAGGGGGAGCACCCTGGACGTCCTCCGCTCGGAATTCGAGGAGGCAGGGCACCCCGTCCACGCCCCCACGCTTCCCCACCATCCTCCTCTGGACCGAGAGGAGACCGAAGTGCTGGGGCGCTTCTCCATCCTCGACTACGCCGACTACCTCGAGGAGACCATTGCCGACCTCGGGTTGTCTCAGCCCCCCGTGCTGGTCGGTCACTCGATGGGGGGGATCCTGGCTCAGATCCTGGCGACCCGGATCCCAGTGGCCGGGATCGCGCTCCTGGCGCCCGTGCCTCCGGCTGGGATCCACGTGGTGCGGCCGATCAACTTGCTGGCGACTGCCCACGTCATGCTCCGATGGGGGTTCTGGCGGCGGCCGCAGATGCCGTCGCCTGCGATGGCTCGTTTCGGGCTGTTCCACCGTCTCGGACCGGCTCATGCGCGCGAGGCCGTGGCCGAGATGGTGCCGGAGTCGGGGCGTGCCTACGCCGAGATCGTGTTCTGGTTCCTGGACCGGCGGCGGGCGACGGAAGTGCCTGCCGAGGAGGTGCGCTGCCCCGTCCTGGTCCTGACCGGTGGCCGGGATCGTGTCTTGCCTCCTGGACTGGTGCGCCGTGTTGCCGCCCGTTATCCGCAGGCCTCCTTCCGGGTCTTCCCGCGACTCGGACACTGGCTGTTCGAGGAACCCGGCAGCGACCAGCTGCGGACGGAACTCGTGTCCTGGGTCGGTGCGCTGGACGCGGGCCAGGTGCCCATCGCCGACTACCGCGTTCCGGCCCCGGCGCAGGAGCCGCCGCCGCTCTCCCCAGTCCTCCTCGAGCCGAAGGGTCGGCGGATCGAGTCGCCTGCTAAGCTCGGGCGATGGTCCGTCAGGCCGCCCCGGTCGTCCTCGCCCTCCTGACCCTCGCCGCCGCTGGCTGCAACGCCCCGGAGCCCGGTCGTCCGACCTGGGGCGCCGAGGTCCGCGCCTATCCCGCAGGCATCGTCCCCGGCGTGGAGGGACGCGTCGCTCTCGACGACGACGAGACCGTCTTCCTGCGCGCCGGCTGGAACGTCACCGACCGCGGCGACTGGGGAGAACACGACGACGAGAGCGGCGGCGGCCCTGGTTTCGGGTTCGGCTGGCGCAAGCACGAGGGCGCTCCCGACGGCAGCGGTCCGTTCTACGGCCTCGCCATGGATTTCTGGTTCCTCGACGTGGATTGGCGCGACGGTCCGGCCGCCGCTCCAACCGCCACCGGCAACTCCGATCTCTTGGTGTGGCAGCCGACTGGCGAGGTCGGCTGGGCCTGGCGCATCGGTCGTACCTGGATGTTGGAGGGTACCTTCGCGGTGGGCGCCGAGGTCGACGTCGTCACCAATGGTGAGAGTGTCGGTCAGGGACCGATCGTCCTGGTCGGTTTGCGGGTCGTTCACGTGCCGCCACCCTCGGCGTGGCGGCGTGGTGCGGTCACGGACTAATCGAGTGGATAGAAGCGCCAATCGCCTGGGCCGTCCAGCGGGGGCTCCTCCCCGCTGAGCGCCGCTCGGACGAAGGCGATGGGCACCGGGCCCTGGCGCAGCACTGCATCGTGGAAGCGGCGCTCGCTCCAGCCCTCCCGACCGACGAGGCGGTCGTGCAGGGCGCGGAGCTGCAGCCCGCCGACCAGGTAGGCGCACTGGTAGAGCGGCGGATAGCCGCCGGCGATGGAGCGGCGCACCTCTGCGCGCGCATTGCGCGGCTCCCGGGCCGCCTCGCGGACCAGGAAGTCCACGCATTCCTCGCCGGTCCACTCACCGAGGTGGTACCGCATCGAGAACACGATGCGGGCCGCGCGGTGGGCGCGCCAGAACAGCATGCCGAGTCGGCCTTCCGGCGTATCCACGAAACCGAGGTCCCACAGCAGCAGCTCCCAGTAGAGCGCCCAGCCCTCGACCAGGAAGGGCGAATGGAAGGCGCGCCGATGCGGCAGGAATCGCCGCGCCATGAAGCCCTGCAGGTGGTGCCCGGGGATCAGTTCGTGGTGCACCGTCGCTCGCGAGAAGTGGACGTTGTTGCCGCGCAGGCTCATCAACTTGTCCTCGTACTCCATCTCGCGCGTCGGATAGGCGATGGAGATGACCTCGCCGCCCGTGAAGTAGGGGGTGAAGCGTTGCTGCTCGGTGGTCATCATCCGAATCCGCCAGGTCTCACGGGCCAGCGGGGGGATGGTCACGAGTTCGTGTTCGTCGAGGAAGCGGACCGCCTCCTCGGCCAGCTCCACGATCAGCCGCGGCTGTTCTCCCGGCGGCACGTGGTCCTCCTTGACGTGGTCCAGCGCTGCACGCCAGTCGTCGCCGTAGCCCATCTCCTCCGCGGCCTCGCGCATCCGCTCCTGGCACCAGGCGAGCTCCCGTTCACCGATCTGGACCAACTCCTCCGGTGAATAGGCGATGCGCTCGGCTGCGAGCTCGCGCATCAGGGCGTCTCGGCCGATGGGGTCGCCGACGAGAGCATCCTCGTCGTCGGGGTCGAGTCCGCCGACGTCTCGGCGCAGGAAGTCGGCTTGGTCGGCGAGGGCCTTGCGCACCTTGCGGTAGGGGGCGTCCACCCACCACGTGAAGACGGGGTCGGAGTCGGCGTGGAAGCGATACCAGCCCTCGAGTTCCCTGCGCAGCCTCTCACAGGTCCTGGCGGCGCGATCCGCCACCGCCGGCGCGGCCTTCGTCCCAGCCTCCCGCAGGTCCTCGCGCTCCTTCACGATCTCTTCGGCCGCCCGGGCGAGGACCCGTGCCGCCTCCTCAGCCGCGGCCGGTTTCCGCAGGCGCAGGTCGGCGACCAGCGTCACCAGAGGGTCGGCGAAACCGAGGAAGGGCTGCACCTCCTCGAACCGCCGCCGCTCCAGCGCCTCGAGGTCCAGGTCGCGGCGGATGCGGTCGCGCAGGAGCAGCCAGTCGAGCCGCTCCTGGAGGGGCCGGTCTTCGCGGTCGAGCAGCTCCATGCGCTCCAGCCAGCCCTCGCCGAATGCGCGCATGCGTTCGTATCGGCGCGGCCAGGCCGGGACGTCGTAGACCCGGAGCAGGGCGTCGTGGTCGGCGACGTAGGACGCCACCCACTCCGGGCCGCGCTGCCCGGACGTGGGCGGCTCCTGGGGCGCGACGTTGGAACCGGGGCCGGCCTGGGCGAGGAGGGCGAGGACGAGGACCGCGGGCATGGCGCCCATCCTAGGGCCGGAGGCGGGAACCGGTCCTTTGCGGTGGGCCTGTGGAATCGGAGGCTGGAACCGGCTCTGGGCGGTGGGTGCGCGCCGGGGGGCTGCGCCTCGATGCCGGCTAGGCCTCTTCGCTCGGAGAGTCGCTGCGGAGAAACTGGCCCGGTCCATTCCGTCTGCAGCCGAGGAGGCCGTCGCGGTAAGGGAGGCGGCCGGCGCCGCAGCCCCAGGAGGCGTTTTCGGGCCGGTTCGCTCCGAGGACGGAGCGAAGTGGGCCAGTTTCGGGGCGGACGGAGCGAAGTGGGCCAGTTTCGGTGACGCGGCCTCAGCGCCCTCAGGGCGCTTCCGGGGCGGCCTCGCACCCTGGGTGAGGTCGGGGAGGCTGCTCGCCGGCGGAGTGCGGCCGCGCGAGACCGTTCCGGAGGGCGCGCTGGCCCCTGCACGACGAGAACACCCGCCGGGGCCAGTTTCCGTGGTTGGCTCGGAACGGAGGACCGCGTACAAAGGAGGGGTCATGCGCACCATCCAGGGGCCCGGTCTGTTCCTCGCCCAGTACCTCGGCGACGCGCCTCCGTTCGACTCGCTCGACGGGCTCGCACCATGGGCGGCCGAACTGGGCTTCGAGGGTCTGCAGCTGCCGAGTTGGGATCCGCGCTGCCTCGACCTCGAGCGGGCCGCGACTTCGGCGGCGTACGGCGACGAATTGCGCGGGCGCCTCGCCGACCACGGACTGGTCGTCACCGAGCTCTCGTGCCACCTCCAGGGGCAGCTGGTCGCGGTCCACCCGGCCTACGACGAACTCTTCGACGCCTTCGCTCCGCCCGAGCTGCGCGGCAAGCCGGAGCAGCGCACGGCTTGGGCCGCAACGCAGGTCCGGCTCTGCTTGGACGCCTCGCACCACCTCGGCCTGACCGCGATGGCCGCCTTCCCCGGTGCTCTCGCCTGGCCCTATTTCTATCCGTGGCCGCAACGCCCGCCAGGGCTGGTCGAGGAAGCCTTCGCCGAGCTCGCCCGCCGCTGGCGTCCGCTCCTCGACCACGCCGAAGAGGTCGGGGTGGACGTCTGCTTCGAGCTCCACCCCGGAGAAGACCTGTTCGACGGCGCCACCTTCGAGCGCTTCCTCGACGCGGTGGACGACCACCCTCGGGCCTGCCTGCTCTACGACCCGAGCCACTTCGTCCTCCAGGGGCTCGACTACCTCGACTTCGTGCACCGCTACCACGAGCGCATCCGCGCCTTCCACGTCAAGGACGCCGAGTTCCGTCCCGACGGGCGGCAGGGGGCGTACGGCGGTTTCCTGCCCTGGCAGGAGCGCGCCGGCCGCTTCCGTTCGCTGGGCCACGGCCAGGTGGACTTCGGCGCCGTCTTCACCGCGCTGACGGCGCACGACTATCCGGGCTGGGCCGTGCTCGAATGGGAATGCGCCTTCGAGGACAAGGAAGTCGGCGCCCGCGAGGGGGCGCGCTTCATCCGCGACCACCTCATCGTCGTCGCCGATTCGGCCTTCGACGACTTCGTGTCCGCCGGCGACGACCGCGCCCGCAACCGTCGCCTCCTCGGTCTCGACGACGATGCCTGAACCGCTGCGCCTCGGCATGGTCGGCGGCGGGCCCGGTGCCTTCATCGGGCCGATCCATCGGCTCGCCGCCGAGATGGACCGCCGTTTTCGGCTGGTCGCCGGCGCCTTCTCCTCCGACCCGGAGCGCAGCCGCGCCGCCGGGGAGGCGTGGGGGCTCGACCCCTCGCGGGTCCACGCCTCGTGGCAGGAGTTCCTTGCCGACGAAGGACGGCGCAGTCCCGAGGATCGCGTCCACGCCGTGGCCGTGGTCACGCCGAACCACCTCCACGCCGGCCCGGCGGTCGCCTTCCTCGAGGCCGGGGTCGCGGTCGCCTGCGACAAGCCGCTGGCCGATGCGGTGGAATCCGCCCGCGCCGTGGTCGAGGCCGCGGAGGCGGGCGGCCGACCCTGTCTCGTCACCTTCACCTACGCCGGCTACCCGCTGGTCGAGGAGATGCGCGTCCGCGTCGCCGCCGGCGACCTCGGCGAGCTGCGCCGCGTGGACGTGGAGTACTTCCAGGGCTGGCTCGCCGAACCCGTCGAGCGCGACGGCCAGAAGCAGGCGGCGTGGCGCACCGACCCGGCGCGCGCCGGGGCCGCCGGCGCGCTCGGCGACATCGGCAGCCACGCCTTCCACCTCCTCGAACACGTGAGCGGACGCCCGGTCGTCGCCGTCTCGGGGCGCGCTCGCAGCGCGGTCGCCGGGCGCAGCCTCGACGACGACGCCGCCTTCGTCCTGGAGCTCGAGGGCGACGTCCTCGGCTCGCTGTGCGTCAGCCAGGTCTGCGCGGGACGCGAGAACGGGCTGCGCCTCCAGGTCGCTGGCAGCCGCGCCACCCTGCTGTGGGAGCAGGAGCGGCCGAACGACCTCCACGTCTTCCACGCCGACGGGCGACGCGAAGTGGTGCGTCCCGGGCACCCCTGGCTCGCGCCGTCCGCGCGCGCCCTGTGCCGCACGCCGCCGGGGCACCCGGAGGGTTGGCTCGAGGCCTTCGCCAACCTCTACGCCGCCTTCGCCGACGCCCTGGAGGATCGCGACGGCGGTCGCCCCCCCTTCCCCGACGCCGCGGTCGGCCTGCGCGTCCAGGAGCTGGTCACCGCCGCCCTCGACGCTTCGCACTCCGGCGGCCGCGTCGCGACGGCGAGGATGGCGACTCGGCCGCCGGGGCCGGCGTCCTGACCGCGGCGGCCCCTGCGCCGCAATCGTCGTCCCCCGGCGTCAGGTAGACCTCGCCGGAGATCTCGATGCGGTCGCGACCGTGCTCCTTCGCGCGGTACAGCGCGGCGTCGGCGGCTGCGACCAGGCGCGCCGGCGAGTCCACCCCCGGCGCGGGGGCGGTGGCGAGCCCGAAGCTGACGGTGACGCCGAAGCGCGTGCCCGCATCGGAGTGGAAGTCGAGGTCGGCGAGTCGCTCGCGCACCCGTTCCAGGGCGGCGCGCGCGTGAGCGGCGTCCTGGTTCGGCAGGACCAGGAGGAACTCCTCGCCGCCCCAGCGTGCGACGAAGTCCTCCATCCGCAGGGTGCGGTCGAGGGTCCGGGCGACGTCGCGCAGGACCCGGTCGCCGACCTCGTGTCCGAAGCGGTCGTTGACCGACTTGAAGTGGTCCACGTCGGCGAGCGCGACGGCGAGCGGGTTGCCGTAGCGCACCGAGCGCCGCCATTCCTCCTCGAGCCGCTCCTCGGCGGCGCGCCGGTTCGGGATGCCGGTCAGCGGGTCCACGGTGGAGAGACTGCGGAACATCCGCTCGCGGATGCGCAGCATCGAGGTCAGGAAGCCGACCTGGAACAGGCCGGCGGCGGCGGCGAACAGGTGGAGCACCAGGGTCGCCGCGAAACGCAGCGGCGTCGGGGCGTCCCCGCCGGGCGGGTCGAGCACCGGGGCCCACGGCAGCAGTCCGGCCATGCCCAGGGCGGCGGCGGCGACCAGCGTGCCGATCAAGCTGGCCAGGAGGCGGATGCCGGTCCAGGCGCCGAAGGCGAGCAGGCCGGTCAGCGAGGAGGTGGCGACGAGCAGCCAGGTGAACCCACTGAACGGACCCAGCAGGTAGAGGGCGAAGCCGAACAGCAGCCCGTAGAGGTAGCTCGCGGCCACGAGCAGGCCGTGCCCGCCGGCGTCGTCGCGCTTCACCCGGCTGGAGGCGAGGAGGCCGATCGCGGCGAAGGCGAACACGGTGCCCAGGCTGGTTCCGGTCAGCAGGCGGATCGTCGCCCGCAGCTCCGGTCGGTCGGCCGAGGTCAGCGCGGCGGCGGCGAGGGCGACCAGCAGGAGGACCGCCGCCTGGAGGACCGCCGCAGCCGCGAAGGCGCGAAGACGACGGAGCCGGCTCCAGCGCCACGAATCGGCGAAATAGGCGCCGAGCGAGCGCAGGAGGCGGCTGGGGCGGGAGGATCGGCGGCCCACTCCGGCATCCTAGCCCGGGCGGGTCAGGGTGCGCGGGTGGTGCTCGTCGCGCAGGTGGACGGGTCGAGGGCCTGGACGAGCCCGACTCCGCAGGCCCCGGAGGGCACCCAGGTCGTCACGGAGGCCCGGCCCGCGGCGTCGGCGACGGTGACGAGGGCGGCGAACGGGCCGGCGGGCGGCCAGGGGACGAGGTCCAGCGCGGTTCCGGCGCAGGGTGTCCCGGGGGGGAGGAGCCAGCGTCCGGGGGTGCCGAGTACGAAGGCGACCGGGGCGAGGGGCGTGGACTCGGTCGCGGTCCAGGTGACGGGACCGGGGCACGAGCCGGCGGTGCGGAACAGGCCCAGCGGTTCGGGGCGCACCACGAACACGTCGGACACGGCGTTGGTGTCCCCCGACACGAGGTTGGTGGCCTCGGACGTGAACGCCACGTGGCTGCCGTCCGCCGAAAGGACGGCGTCCCACAGCACCGAGCCGTTCGCCTCGATACCGGTGGGAGTGAGGTCCACGCGAACGGTCTCGCCCGTGGCGCGGTCGTGGACGAAGACGTCCGCGCGCTGGTTGGTGTCCCCGGCGACGAGGTCGTCGGCATCGGAGACGAAGGAGACGAAGCGTCCGTCCGCGGAGAGCGATGGAGCATGGGCTCCGGTGCCGTGCGCTTCGGCGCCGGACGACGCCACGCTGACGCGGGTCACGACGCCGGTCGTGCGATCGTGGACGAAGACGTCGGGGACCAGGTTGGTGTCGCCCGGCACGAGGTCGTCGGCCCAGCTCGAGAAGGCGACGTAGCGCCCGTCGGCCGAGAGCGCCGCCTCGCCGGATTCGGAGCGGATGACGCCCCCGCCCACGGCGTCCACCGTGATGCCCTCGATGGTCCCGGTGAGGCGGTCGTGGACGAACACGTCCCGGTGCCCGTTGGTGTCGCCGGGAACGAGGTCCTCGGCCAGGCTCTCGAAGGCGACGAAGCGACCGTCGTCGGAGACGACCGGAGCCAAGGAGGCCGGCAGGATTCCCGGCGGCGCCTGCGTGCCCTGAGTGATGCGACTCGTCGTCCCCGTGGCGCGGTCGTGCAGGAACACGTCCCAGGTCCCGTTGGTGTCGCCGGGGGTCAAGCCGTCGTCCCGGCAGTCGAAGACGACGAAGCGTCCGTCGGCGGAGATGTCGCACGTGCCGCATTCGAGCTTCGCTTCGGCCCCGTTGCTGCCGACGCTGACTCGCGTGGTCGTCCCGAGGAGACGGTCGTGGACGAAGACGTCGCGGACTCCATTGGTGTCACCCGGGACCAGGTTGCTGGCGCTGCTCGTGAAGGCCACGAAGCGCCCGTCCGGGGTGATGGAGGGACGTCTGGAATCTCCGCCCAGGGCTTGGTTTCCGTTCGAGTCCACGCTGACCCGGGTCGTGGCGCCGGTGGCGAGATCGTGGACGAAGACGTCCATCACGCCGTTGGTGTCGCCCGGCACGAGGTCGTCGGCGAAGCTCGCGAAGGCGACGTAGCGTCCGTCGGCGGAGATCGAGGCCTCGGCGCTGAAGGCTGTGGCCTCGTGCCCGAAGGAGTCCACGCTGACCCGAATCGTGGCCCCGGGGGCCTGCGAGGGCGCGGCGGAGGCGAGGCCCGCGGCGCTCGCGAGGAGGATGGCGATGTTCCGTGGTGTGTTCATGGCGTTGGTGGGAGGTTCTCCCTCCTCGAGGGGTAGGAACGTGCGTACCGCGGGTCACCCGAGGAGCTGGCCATCCTGGGTGTGCTGGACCTGGGCGGAAGCGAAACTGGCCATCCAGGGTGTGCTGGGCCTGGGCGGAAGCGAAACTGGCCATCCAGGGTGTGCTGGGCCTGGCGGAGGCGAAACTGGCCATCCAGGGTGTGCTGGGCCTGGGCGGAAGCGAAACTGGCCATCCAGAGTGTGCTGGGCCTGAGCGGAGGCGCGGAGGAAGCCGGGGACGGCCTGCGATGGAACAGCCCTTCCGCAACGGGGCCTCCGGGCCCCGTCCGGGGGGATGGGGCCCCCGAGGGCCTCGACCCGGCCCATAGGGCGCCCGCCATGCGCCACGACACCAGGGAAGACGCCTCGGAAGGGCCGAGGTCGCACGATTCCGCCGTCGGCACACTCCGGATGGCCAGTTTCGGCGGGTAGCATGCGACCATGCTCCAGCTCCTCGCCGTCCTGGCGCTCCAGGCCGCGCCGCCGCCCACCCCCTTCGAGCCGCCGCCGCGGCCGGTCTCGACCTTCTCGGTCGTCGCCCGCGACCCCGACACGGGTGCGCTCGGGGTCGCCGTCCAGTCGCACTGGTTCTCGGTCGGCTCGGTCGTGCCCTGGGCCGAGCCCGGGGTCGGCGCCGTCGCCACCCAGTCGTTCGCGCGCATCGCCTACGGTCCCGAGCTGCTCGCAGACCTCGCCGCGGGGCTGTCGCCGCAGGAGGCGCTCGAGAAGCGCACCGGCGCCGACCCGGGACGCGACGTGCGCCAGCTCGGCGTGGTGGACGCGTCCGGGCGCGCCGCAGCCTGGACCGGTGAGCGCTGCGTCGCCGCCGCCGGCCACGTGGTCGGCCCCGGCTTCACCGTCCAGGGCAACATGCTCGCCGACGACGGCGTGGTGGAGGCGATGGCCGTCACCTACGCCGACCTCGCCACCGACGAGGACGTGGACTTCGCCGAGCGCCTGCTGCGCACCCTCGAAGCGGCGCAGCTCGCCGGCGGCGACGCCCGCGGTCGGCAGAGCGCGGCGATCCTGATCGTCTCCGGCGAGCCGAGCGCCGAGCCGGGCGGCGGCGTGCTCCTCGAGCTGCGGGTCGAGGACCACCCGCACCCCATCGAGGAGTTGCGGCGGTTGGTGCGCATCCATCGCGCCTATCGCGGCGACCCCGCCGCCGCCGTCGAGCTCGCCGCGAGCGGCAACGTCGAGCTCGACTTCTGGCGCGCGGTCCAACTCCTGTCCGGTGAACCGGGCGAAGACCGCGAAGCCGGCCTCGCCCTCCTCGGCCGCGTGCTCCAGCGCGATCCGCAATGGTTCCGGATGCTGCCGCGGTTGATGGAGAAGGGCCACCTGCCGGACGACCCGACCCTCCTCGCCGCCGCCGAAGAGCTCCTGCCGGCCTTCGACCTGCGGCGGGCGGTTCGCGACGCCGACGCCGATCGCATCCGCGCCGACGTCGAGCGCCTGGTCGGCTTCGGTACGCGCCACACCCTGTCCGACACCGAGTCCGACACCCGCGGCATCGGCGCGGCGCGCCGCTGGCTACGCGACGAGTTCACCCGCATCTCGGACGAGTACCACGACGGCCGCCTCCAGGTCGAGCTGGTCGCCCACCAAGTGCCGCCCGGTCGCCGCGTGCCCGACGGCGCCGAGGTGGTGAACGTGGTCGCCACCCTCCCCGGCGACGACCCCGACCGCTTCGTCGTCGTCAGCGGCCACTACGATTCCATCGACGGCGACGTCATGGACGCCGAGGGCGACGCGCCCGGCGCCGACGACGACGCCAGCGGCACCGCCGCCGTGCTCGAGGCCGCGCGCCTCCTCGGCGGGCTCCAGCCTCGCGCCACCCTCGTCTTCATGGCGGTCGCCGGCGAGGAGCAAGGCCTGCTCGGCGCCAGGGCCCAGGCCGAGCAGTGGCAGGCCGAGGGCAAGGAGATCGTCGCCATGATCACGATGGACATCGTCGGCGGCGCCCGCGGCTCGGACGGCGTCCAGGAGCCGTGGCGGCTGCGGGTCTTCAGTTCGGGCGTCCAGCCCAACGGGCCGAAGACCGTCGGCAGCGAGAACGACGCCCCGGCGCGGCAGCTCGCGCGCTACCTGCGCCGCGCCGGCGAGGCCGCCGTCCCCGGCTTCGAGATCACCCTGGTGTTCCGTCGCGACCGCTACCTGCGCGGCGGCGACCACATCCCGTTCGACGAACTCGGCTGGCCGGCGGTGCGCCTCACCGAGCCGCACGAGAACTACGACCACCAGCACCAGTTCGTGCGGGTGGAGGACGGCGTCCAGTACGGTGACCTGCCCGAGTTCGTGGACTTCGACTTCGTGGCCCGCGTCGCGAGCACCGCCGCGGCCACGGTCGGCGAACTCGCCGCCGCGCCGCCCAGCCCGGGACGGGTGCGGATGGACGTCAGCCGCCTGACCCCGCACACCCGGCTGCTGTGGAACGCCGTTCCCGGCGCGACCGGCTATGCCGTCCTCTACCGCCGCACCGACGAACCCGACTGGACCCACCGCCGCGTCGTCGGTGAGGCCACCGAGGCGTTGATGGAGGGCCTGTCCAAGGACGACTGGCTGTTCGCGGTGGAGGCCTACGACGAGGCCGGCCACCGCTCGCTGCCGGTGTATCCTGCCCCCGACTTCGGAGACCGCCGCCGCCGATGACCGATTCCGCCCCTGCGACCGAGCCGACCACCACCCATGGACTGACCCGTGACGAGGCCTGGGCGAAGCTGTGCGAGTGGACCGAGGGCGACAGCCTGCGGCGCCACGCCCGCGCCGTCGAGATCGTGATGCGCGCCGCCGCCGAGCGCTACGGGCCCGGCCCCGAGGCCGCCGACCTGTGGGGGCTGGCCGGGCTGCTCCACGACGCCGACTACGAGCAGTGGCCCGAGGAGCACCCCGAGCGCATCGTCGCCTGGCTGCGCGAGCGCGGCGAGGAGGAGCTGGCCCACGCCATCTCGGCGCACTACACGAAGTGGGGGAAGGAGTACCGCACCCGGCTCGACAAGGCGCTGCTCGCCTGCGACGAGATCACCGGGCTGGTGATGGCGTGCTGCTACCTGCGCCCGAACGGCATCGCCGACCTGAAGCCGAAGAGCGTCAGGAAGAAGGTCAAGGACAAGTCGTTCGCGGCCGGCGTGGACCGCGACGAGGTCCACGCCGGACTGGAGCTGCTCGGCGTCGAGCTGGACGAGCACCTCCAGTTCCTGATCGACGCCCTGCGGCCCCACGCCGAGGAGCTCGGCATCCAGGGACGCGAGGAGGGCTGATTCAGTCGTCGGCGCGGGCCAGCAGCCGCGCGTCGGCGTCGAAGACGAGTCGCACGCGCTCGGCGCCGGAGTCGAGCGCGGTCCAGTTCAGCGACCCCGACCGCCGCCCGAGCGGTAGGGTCACGAAGAAGCCCCAGGTCGCGTCGCGCTTCCACTCCCAGGTCAGGACGAAGGCCCCGCCCTCGTCGTCGGCTGTGACCTCGGTGGGGGGGCCGAGCAGCGCGAGGCAGTTCGCCAGCGCCGTGCCCGGTTCGAGAGCGGTCGCGTCGCCGGGCGGCTCGCGGTCGAGCCGGACCCGTTCGTAGCGCACTCCGGCGCAGCCGAGGCCGACCGCCGGCCCGAGCAGGGCGGCGAGGAGGACGGCGCAGCGACTCATTCGCCCGGCAGCAGGCCGAAGTCGGCGGTCTCGGCCTCGAACGAGGCGGCGAGGTGGGTCAGGTTGCCGTCCTCGTCGAAGAACGCCCAGACCCGGTCGCTCTGGCTGTCCACGCCGCGCATCGCGAACAGGAGCAGCCACAGCGCGGCGTCGCGCGTCTCCTGGTGTTCGTAGAGCCAGGCGCTGCGGTCGCCGAGCTCCACCACCCGGCTCGGCGCGCCGAGGGCGGCGGCGACGTCGTCCATGGTGCTGACGCCGGGCTCGAGCCGCGCCACCGCGTCGGGGTCGGGCGGTTCGAGCACACTGGACGAGGCCAGGTAGCAGGAGGCGCAGAGCGCGACCACCGGAGCGAGGAGGAGACGGAGCCGAGGCGACATGCGGTCATCGTGGCCGGGCCGTCCCGGCGGCGCAAGCCCCGTTCCCTGGACGCTTTCCGACGGGTGGCGTACCCTTCCCGCCCGCCGCCGCCTCGGCGGCACCCCGCCATGACCGACCCGGACCGCCCCCTGGACTTCATCCGCAGGATCGTCGCCGACGACCTGGCGAGCGGCCGCGTGAAGGAGGTCGTGACGCGCTTCCCGCCGGAGCCGAACGGCTACCTCCACGTCGGTCACGCCAAGGCCTTCCTGCTCGACTTCGGCATCGCCGAGGAGTTCGGCGGGCGCTGCCACCTGCGCTTCGACGACACCAATCCGGCCAACGAAGAGGCGGTGTACGCCGAAGCCATCCAGGAGGACCTGCGTTGGATGGGCTGCGATTGGGGCGAGCACCTGTACCACGCTTCCGACTACTTCGAGACGCTCTACGCGTGGGCGGTGCACCTCATCGAGACCGGTTACGCCTACGTGGACGAGCAGAGCGCCGAGGACATCCGGCGCACGCGGGGCACCTTGACCGAACCGGGGACGCCGAGCCCGTACCGCGACCGTCCGCGGGAGGAGAGCCTGGACCTGTTCCGGCGGATGCGCGCCGGCGAGTTCCCCGACGGCGCGATGGTGCTGCGGGCGAAGATCGACATGGCGTCACCGAACCTGAACCTGCGCGACCCGGTCGTCTATCGCATCCAGCACCGCACGCACCCGCGGACGGGCGACGCCTGGCCCATCTATCCGACCTACGACTTCGCGCACGGCCAGTCCGACGCCATCGAAGGCATCACGCACTCGTTGTGCACGATGGAGTTCGAGAACCACCGGCCGCTCTACGACTGGTTC
>JALUVI010000060.1 GCA_027020785.1 Planctomycetota bacterium
CTCCTCCCGCCATCGACGACTGCGCGCCCCTCGGGAACTGCACCAACGAGCGCTACGCGAAACTCATCGACGATTGCCCGACGCGACAGGACGGCCAGTGCATTCCGAACGACTGGCCCTGTCGGTTCACCTGTGATTTCGAGGTCCATGGATGGGCCGGAGACGAGGTCTGCATCGTCAAGGGCTCCCAGAGCTGGCCGATCTGCCAACAGGGGGGGCAGACCAAGACGCTGCCAGGCCGGCCAGGCACCCTGGCCACGGAAACCTTCCAGTTGAGCGAGTAGCTCGACTGCGGCGCGACCCAGGACGACTACGTCCTCTGGCACTGGGTAGACGCGCAGGGCTTCGACCAGTACTGTTGCAAGAAGATCACCTTCACTTGCGGTCATTGCATCGTCCAACCTTGAATCGTCTCGTTGCCGGGCTCCTCGGGGCCGCTGCTCTGGGGGGCCTCGTCCTTCTCCTGGTGGTCGGCCCCTCGGCCGACCACCCAGGCAGTCAGTCTCGGCCTCCCGCTCCAACCGTTCCCGGCGACGTGGAGGCCGGGCCGGCACCCGGGGAAGTCACGGCGGAAGGCTCCACGACGGCACCCGAGCGCGAGGTTCCACGAGCGTCGACGCCGGAGGAGATCGAGACGGCCTGGGGGGCCTTCCTCTCGGTCATCGGATGGGACCAACCCATCCCCATCCCAGACTCGACTCTCGAGATCGCCCTGGCCCTCCGCGAGAAGCAGCGTGAGCTTGCCCGGGAACGTCCGGAACTACGGGACTACCCCTTCCTCGACCCGGTGGACGACGCGCCGACGGGCGACTGGCGAGAATACAGCGAGTACCTGTCCATCGTCGATCAGGACTACTGGTACCTGAAGCAGGGCCAAACGATGGACGACTTCATCGGGCCTCCGACGACTTCGGCCGCCGGCACCGAGCGCCGTCTGGAGGCTGCGCTACAAGGACTCCGGCATGCCCGATTCGTGGCGACCCTGCCCCCGGAGGTCCTCGCCCAGAACCCCTACTACGGCGAGGCCGTCTCCGAGGAAGCCATCCGCGAGAAGCTCCCCCTGCTCCAGTCCCTGCGCCTGGAGTACCTGCACGCCATCGCCCCCTTCCTGGCCGAGCAGAGGCAGCTCCGCAGGTGGAGGAACATGACCCAGGGGCGGGGCGTCCCGCCGGGGCTGCCCCCCGACGTCCTCCCCGACCCCGAGGCCACCGCGGCCTGGGTCGAGCAGCGGATGCAGGAGCTCGACGCCGAGATGGACGTGTACCGCCGCCGCTACCTGCGCGCCCTCGGCGAGGCCATCGGGGCGCCGCAACTGCCGCCGGTGGACTGAAGAGCCCGGCGGACTCCGCGGCGGGCGTCAGGCCCCCGCCCCGTCGGCGGGGTAGAGACGCTCCAGCTGGCCGTAGGCGCGGCGCAGGTGCGGGATGACGATGCTGCCGCCGACGACCAGGGCGACGTCCAGGGCCTCGCGGAGCTGCGCCGCGCTCCAGCCGGCGTCGCGGGCCTGCATCAGGTGGTAGAGGATGCAGTCGTCGCAGCGCAGCACCGCGCTCGCGACCAGGCCGAGGAGCTCCTTGGTGCGGGCGTCCAGTTCGCCGTCCCGGTAGGCGGCGCCGTCCAGGTTGAAGAAGCGCTTGGTGGTCTTCGTGCCCTTCTCGAGCACGAGCTCGTTGAGGCGGGCGCGCTCGACCGCGAACTCGTCCGGCGTCGGGGTGCTCATGGCGTCCAGTCTAGGCCCTCCGACGCTAGGCTCTGGCCATGCCTCCGCCGACCAGGACCCTGCTCGTCACCGGCGCCTCCACCGGCATCGGCCGCGCCGTGGCCAAAGCCGCCCTGGCCCGCGGACGCCGCGTGGTCGCCACCGTGCGGCGCGCGGAGGACGAGTCCGCCCTCCGCGACCACGCCCGCGCCGCCGGCAGCGGCGAGGCCCTGGAGGTGCTGCGGCTGGACGTCACCGACGAGGAGGCCGTCGCCGCCGCCCCCGGACGCGTCGCCGCCTTCCTCGGCCCCGAGGGCCGGCTCGACGAGCTGGTGCTGAACGCCGGCATCGCCGTGCCGGGCCCGCTCGAGCGCCTGCCGCTGGAGCGTCTGCGCCGACAGTTCGAGGTCAACGTCTTCGGCCTGGTCGCCTGCCTCCAGGCCTTCCTGCCCCACGTCCGGCGCGCGCGCGGGCGGGTCGTCCTGGTCTCCTCGCAGGCGGGGCGGCTGGCGTTCCCGATGCTCGGCGCCTACTCGGCGAGCAAGTACGCCGTGGAGGCCCTCGGCGACGCGCTGCGCCTGGAGCTGGCCCCGTTCGGCGTGGACGTCGTCCTGGTCGAACCCGGCGCCGTCGCCACCGAGATCTGGGAACGCTCGCTGGCCGATGCGAGCGACCTTCGCGCCGAGCTCGAGGACGACGCGGACTACGCCCCGCTGGCCCGCGCCGTCCATCGCGGCTTCGAACGGGCGGTACGGCACGCCATCCCGGCCGAGGAATGCGCCGCCGCCGTCCTCGACGCGTGCGAGGCGAAGCGCGCGCCGATCCGTGTCCCGGTGGGCCGTGACGCCCGGCGCAACCTGCGGCTCGCGCGGTGGCTGCCCGCTCGGTGGGTGGACGCGCTGGTCCGTCGCGAACTCGGCATCCGCCGCCGCTGACCCTTGCCCCGGGGGCGTCCCGCCCCTACCGTCTCCGATTCCATGACGCCCGCCACGTCCCCGACCCGCCGCTCCGCGCGCAGCCTGCGCCGCAAGAAGCGTACGCGTCGCGCCGCCGGACCGACCGCTCGCACCGCCGACCGCTACGCCCTCTACGAGTCCGCAGTCTACGACCCCGACGCCGACCTGCGCTTCCTGCGCCGGGTCCATCGCAAGGAGCGTGGCGCGTTTCCGCTGCGGCTGCGCGAGGACTTCGCCGGCACCTCCAAGCTCTCGGCGATGTGGGTCGCCAAGACCCCGGAGGCCGAGGCCTGGGCGGTGGACCTCGACCCCGAGCCGCTGGCCTGGGGCCGCGAGCGACACCTGGAGCCGCTCGGCCCTGCGGCGAAGCGGGTGCACCAGATCCAGGCGAACGTCCTGGAGGTGAAGACACCGAAGGTGGACGTCACCACCGCCTTCAACTTCTCGTACTGGGTGTTCCAGGAGCGCCGCACCATGCTCGACTACTTCCGCGCGGTGCACCGCTACCTGAAGCCCAGCGGCATGTTCGCGCTGGACCTCATGGGCGGCCCCGGCGCGCAGTCGGAGTGCGAGGAGGAACGCGAGGAGGACGGCTTCACCTACGTCTGGGAGCAGGAGGCCCTGGACGCCATCACCAACCACATGCGCTGCCACATCGGGTTCCGCTTCCGGGACGGCAGCCGCCTGCGGCGCGCCTTCACCTACGACTGGCGGCTGTGGTCGCTGCCCGAACTGCGTGACGTGCTGATGGACGCGGGCTTCGCCCAGGTGGACGCCTACTGGGAAGGCACCGACGAGGACGGCGAGGGCAACGGCATCTTCCGCAAGCGCAAGCACGCCGAGAACGAGGAGACCTGGATCGCCTACCTCGTCGCCTGGAAGCGGCCGACCGGCTGACGACCCGGGCGGCTCCGCCCCGCGGTCAGCCCTGGTCCGCGGCGCAGATCTTCACGAACTCGGACACGTCGTCCAGCTCGGCCAGCCGCGCCGCCTCGGCCCAGATGCGCTCGCGCCGCTCGGGCGACACGCCCTCGGCCATGGCGTCGAACTTGGCGCGGATCTCGGCCTCGGACAAGGGGTCGCGGGGGTCGCCCTTCGGCCAGTCCACCTGCTTCTCGCAGGTGCGCCCGTCGGTCGTCTCCACCACCACGTGACAGCGCTGCACCTTGGGGAAAGCGGCCTCGAACTCGGGTTCGGCCACGACTTCCACCTTGTGGATGTGCTCCTGGACCCGCGGGTCCTGGACCACCTGGTCCTCGAACAGGTCCGGCGTCACCCGGCGGTGGAACACGCCCTGGACGATGCAATACGGCAGCGAGTGGTCGGCGGTCTCGCGGGTCGTCGGGTGGTACTTCGACGGGTCGGAGAGGATGTCCGCGGCCTTGGTCAGGGTCCGGATGCGGATCTTCGCGATGTCCTCGGCCGACAGGTCGTGCTCCTCGCAGAGGGCGATGACGCAGCTGATGGGCGCGTGGGTCAACGCCTCGGTCGGGAAGAACTTCATCCCGCACTGGAGGATGCGCCAGTCCGTGCCGAGGTCGTCGAAGACGCTCCAGTCCCACTCGGAGTCCATGACGTCGGCCAGCCCTTCCTTGCCGTCGAAGACGTGAGCCGGCCCGGAGTAGCCCCGCCGCGCCAGCAGCGCCGCTTCGAGCCCGGCGCGGGTCGCCATCGGGTCGCCGGTGTTCTTCATCATGGTCAGGTGTCCCGCGGTGATGGCGCCCAGGGTGCAGTTGGCGCTGCCGGCGATGCCGGCGGCGTCCTGCAGCGCATCGGCATCCAGCCCCAGGGTCTTGCCGGCGGCGTAGGCGGCGGCGAAGGCGGTCAGCGTGGCGTGGTGCCAGCCGAGCTCGCGGATGCCGGGGTGGCTGGCCTCGCACAGCCGCTGCTCGACCTCGTAGCCGACCAGCATCCCGAGCAGGAACTCACGGCCTCCGAGGCCCTCCATCTCGGCTGCAGCCAACGGGCCGGACAGGATGTCCGACGGGTGACTCGGGTCCTGCTTCCAGTAGATGTCGTTGTAGTCCAGGGCCCGGACCGCGAGCGCGTTCAAGAAGGCCGCCTGCAGCGGCGCGACGCGGTCGCCCTCGCCGAACAGGTGGCAGCGCGCCGTCCCCCCCTCCTCGGCGACCAGATCGCGGACCATGCGCCAGTCGTGGGTCCGCCAGCCGCCGAAGGCGCAGCCGATGCTGTCGAGGAGGAAGCGGCGCAGCGCGTCGCGGACCTCCTCGGGGACGTCGTCCCAACTCAAGGCCTCGACCCAACGGCCGATGCGGTGGGAGAGGAAGTGTTCGCGGTCCTGGTGGGTGTCTCCGGCCATGGCGGCCAGAGAGTAGCGGTGCGGCCACCTCCCAGGCAACGCGAGCGCCCCGCCCGGGGACCGAGCGGGGCGCCGCAGGATGCGGGCCATGGGACGGGTGCCGCCCCATGCCCCGAGGTGCGTCGTCAGAGGACGACGTCGTTGCTCACCGTGCAGGTGGAGACGTCCACGGCCACGACGGTGAGTCCACAGGCCCCGGAAGGAGCGGTGAAGGTCAGGCTGGCGCTGCCTCCCCCGTCGGCCAGCAGCATGACGCCGAGAGACGGGTTGGAGATCGGAACCGTGGTGCCGGTGCAGGGCGAACCGGTCTGGGTGAAGCTGCCGGCAGCGCCGTAGAGCACGGCCACCTGGCCGAAGGCCGTGGCGCCCGAGACGTCCAGGGTCACCGAGCCGGGGCAGGTCCCCGTCGCGGTCAGCGAGAGGCCACCACCGCCTCCGCCGCAACCATCGTTGATGGACCAGTCGTCGTACTCCTGGTCGCCGTAGGTCCCGATACCGAGCCCGGTGGCGTTGAGGTCGGCGGCCGCGGAGGCGCCGGCTCCGGAGTAGTAGGTGTAGTCGATGGAGCCATCGTCGAACTCGTCGATGTCCATGACCATCTGGTCGGTGGCGGCGTCGTACCACACGTCCATGCGGCCCCACTGGACCGGGGTGATGGCGAAGAAGCCGCCGTAGCCACCGGAGCCGCCGCCGTTGAAGCCGACGTAGAAACCGATGTAGTCGTAGTCGGCCCCACCCTGCGACTGGATCTTCGTGAAGAAGTTGTTGAAGCCGCCGACGCCCGTGACCGCAGCCACGTACTTGAGGGTAACGGCGGTGTTCGGCATGAACTGGATGCTGACCTTGGCGGTCGAAGCCGCTTCGGTCGCGGTGCCGTGCTGCATCCAGGCGTTGCCCTGGCCGGCGGGCGCCATGCCGTGGTTGCTGACCAGGTTCTGGGTGCCGACGATCATGTTCCAGGGAGCCCCCATGGGGAACTCGTCCGGACGGTTGAAGTCGTCGCAGTACGTGGCGGACGGCCCGGGCATCGTGGCGACGCCCTGGAGGGTCGCACCGGGGGTCAGGGTCAGGTCGTGGCTCGGGGGGAGCGGAACCTGCTGGGGTGCCGCGAGGGCGACACAGAGGGAAAGGATGGTGAACATGTCGATTCCTGTGGGTGAGGGGGAAGTGTTGTCGAAGGAGACAGCCGGCCACCGGGGCACACGAAAGGCAACCGACTCCCCGAACATACAAGAGGAACGAGAGCTCGGAAGCACTTTTCGTCCAAAAAAGCCGACGAACCCCGTGACCGAGACGAGAGGGCCACTAAGGCGGGCACGAAAATGCCTCGCCCCACGAGGCCCCTTCCGACCGGCCGCCTGGGCCTCTGCCATCGCGGGAACGGCGTTGGAAGCAGGGGAAGGCGCCCCCCCCCTGCCTCCGGAGGGTGGGAGGGGGCTGGGCGGCCGGGAAGGGGGCCTCGGCCTCAGACCGCGCCGAGGGCGCCGGCCGCAGCCTCGGCCACGGCCCGCCCCATCTCGGAGCAGGGGGTGCTCCCGCCCATGTCGTAGGTCCGGTAGCGGCCCTCGCGGATGACCCGGGCCACCCCCTCCTCGACCGCGCGGGCGGCGTCCTTCTCGCCCAGGTGGTCGAGCATCATCCGCGCCGCCAGGATGCAGGCGATGGGGTTGACCTTGTCCTGGCCGACGTACTTGGGCGCCGAGCCATGGGTCGGTTCGAACACCGCAACCCCCTCTCCGACGTTGCCGGCGGCGGCGAAACCGAGCCCGCCGACCAACTGGGCGCAGAGGTCGGAGAGCACGTCGCCGAACAGGTTGCTGGTCACGATGACTCCGTAGTCCTCGGGGTTCTTGACCAACCACATCGCCATGGCGTCGATGTTCGTGTCCCACATCTCGACGTCGGGGAAGTCGGCCGCGACCTTGCGCGCCGCCTCCATGAACAGCCCGCCCGTCTCCCGCAGCACGTTCGGCTTCTCGACCACGGTGACGTTGGGGTAGCCGTGCTCGCGCGCGTACTCGAAGGCGGCGCGCACGATGCGCTCGGCGCCCTTGCGGGTGATGATGCGGGTGGACACGGCGATGTCCTCCGGCGCGACGTCGGCGAAACGCGAGAAGTTGGGGTGCGACTCGAGCGCCTCACGGATCGGGCCGGTCACCGGGTGCCATTCCACTCCGCCGTACATCCCCTCGGTGTTCTCGCGGAACACGACCAGGTCGATGCCGTCACGGAAGTTCAGGGGGTTGCCCTCGAAGGCCTTGCATGGACGCACGTTCTGGTAGAGGTCGAACAGCTGGCGCATCCGCACGATGGGACTGCGGTAGACCAGCCCCTGGCCCTGCAGTTCAGGCGCCAGTTCGGCCTGGGCCTCGTCCTTGGGCTTGGAGGTGATGGCGCCGAACAGCGCCGCATCCACCTCCTTCAGCCCCTGCACCGTACGCTCGGGCAGGGCGTCGCCCTCACGGCGCCAGAACTCCCAGCCGATGTCGAGCGGCCGGTATTCGGCCTCGAAGCCCACCGCATCGAGGACCTCGCGCGCCGCCTGCATCACATCCACCCCGACTCCGTCGCCGGGCATCCATCCGATCGTGTACTTGCTCATGGTGTCTCGCCCCTCCGGGCGGGCGCATCCTACCCGGTCGCCCCGCCCACGGTCACCCCATAGACCGTCTCGACCTGCTCTGCCAGCCTCGCCAGGTGGTCGTCCGGGGTCAGCGGACGCCCGGAGGCCCGTTCCACCAGTTCGGCGGAGCGCCAGCGCCGCCCGTGGCGGTGGACCTTCTCCCGCAGCCACTCGCGCAGCGGCGCGAACTCGCCGGCGGCGAAGGCCGCCTCGAGGTCACCGAGCTCCGCGCCCGCGGCGGCGAACAGCTGCGCCGCCATGAGGTTGCCCAGGGTGTAGGTCGGGAAGTACCCGAACGCCCCCATCGCCCAGTGGATGTCCTGGAGCACGCCCTCGGCGTCGTTCGCGGGGCGGAGGCCAAGGACCTCCTCGTAGGCGCCGTTCCACGCCGCCGGCAGGTCGGCGGTGGCGAGCTCGCCCGAGAACAGCCGCCGCTCCAGCTCGAAGCGCACCAGCACGTGGAGGTCGTAGGTGGACTCGTCGGCCTCGACCCGAATCAGCGATGGGCGGCAGGTGTGGAGCGCGGGCCAAAGCTCCTCCACGTCGGGCATCGGTGCGCCGAAGGCTTCGCGCCAGGGAACGGCCAGCCAACGCAGGAAGCCCCGGCTGCGACCGACCGCGTTCTCCCACAAGCGCGACTGGCTCTCGTGGATGCCGAGCCCGGCGGCCTCGCCCAGCGGCTGGCCCTCCCACTCGAGCGGCAGCCCCTGCTCGTAGAGCCCGTGGCCGCTCTCGTGGAGGATGCCGTAGAGCGCGGGGCGGAAGTCGTCCTCCTGGAACCGCCAGGTGATGCGCACGTCGCGCGGCGAGAAGGAGGTACAGAAGGGGTGGGCGGCGAGGTCGAGCCGCCCGGCGTCGTGGTCGAAACCGATCGCCCGCGAAGCGGCGAGGCCGAGCGCCCGCTGATGCGCTTCGGGGAACTGCCCCTGCGCCGGCGACTCGTCCACGACCACGCCGGACTCGGCGACGGCGCGGATGCGCGGCGACAGCTCGGCCCGGATGCGCTCGAACAGGGGCACCAGGTCGGCCTCGCGGGTCCCCGGCTCGTACTCGTCCAGCAGCGCGTCGTAGGGGCGCCCTCCGTCGGCCACGGCCTGGGCCTCCTCTTCCTTCAAGCGGACGATGCGCTCGAGGTCCGGGGCGAAGCGCGCGAAGTCGGACTCCTTCCGGGCCGCCTGCCACGAGACCAGCCCCGCCGAGGTGGCCTCGGCGAGTTCGCGGGCGAGCCGCGCCGGCACCCGTCGGGCGCGCTCGACGTCGCGCAGGGCGACCAGGGCCTGGGCGTGCTCGACGCTGCCCTCCTCGGCGGCGTCACGCGCCCGCAGCGCCGCCTCGTGGAGCGCGTCGTCCACGAGCCGGGCATGGACCTCGCCGGCCAGGGTCGCGAGCGCCCGCGCCCGCGCCGCGGCGCCGCCGGGCGGCATCATCGTCTCCTGGTCCCATTCGAGGACCGCCCGCGTCATCCGCAGGTCGTGGAGCGGACGCCACAGCTCGAGGAGGCGCTCCTGGCTCATCGTCCCTCCTCCGCGCTCTCCTCGTCGTCCGAGACCGGTCGGAGCGCGACCCAGTCCAGGAGCAGCGGCTGGCTGGAGCGCACGCTGATCCGGTAGGAGCGCGACAGCAGGCGGTGCGTGCCATAGGCGCCCGCGTGACCGGCAATCGGCCTCGACTCTCCCACCTCGACCTTGCGACCATCGAGGAAGAGGGCGCCGAGCGGCATGCGGTCGGCGTAGCCGACCAGCAGTTCGTACTCTCCGGGCCGAGGCGGTCGGACCTCGAACACGAGGGTGCCGGTCTCTCCCTCCGGCGGCGCAAAGAGGAGGGCCTCCCCACCCTGGTAGTCCCCGGAGACCACGGTGAGGACGGAGCCGTGGGTGAAGTCCACGATGTCCAGGGCGCTGGCCTCGAGGGCCCCAGGGATCGGATCGTCGGAGGGCGGCGGCAGGGGGACGAGCCGCCGCGTCTCCCACTCGTAGCGGCCGCCGAAGGCCTGCTCGGCCGGAGCGACGTCCGGGCGCGGCCCGTACCAGAGCCAGCCGACGGCGATCTGGTCCATGCCTTCGGTGTCCTCGGCCAGGCGCAGCGGCGGCTCCGAGCGGATGCGCTCATCGGGGCCCATTGCGGTCGGGGCGTCCAGGAGGAAGGCCCGGAGCAGGGAGTAGGCGCCTCGGAGTCCGGCGCCGTCGCGCCGGATCACCTGCATCGGGCTGCCGTGGCGCGGCCACCACGCCCAGCGTGCGAAGGCGAAGGCCGGGGAGGGCTCCCACGCCACGGCTTCGCGGCCGATGCTGGTCCACGAGGAGGCGACCAGGCGGGCCGGCCCCGGGACGTCGAGCGCCGCCTCGGCGAGGCGGTCGGCTGGACCGGTCCACCATCCCCCACGCAGGGTCAAGGGCGGCACGTCGCGACGCTTCTCGATCGGATCGAGGGTGACGTGGACGCCGAAGCGCACGAGCTCACGACGCGGGAAGGGATAGGAGAACCCGAGCTTGAGACCGTCGCGGTACGGAATCGGCAGGCGGCACACCAGGGTTCCGTCCTCGGTAGCCCCGAGGAGGTAGGCGTCGTACGGGGTGATGCCCGGCGAGCTCGCGAACAGGTCGCCGAGCGGCATCTCGAACAGGACCTCTCCGGTCTCGGCGGCGAGGACGGTGCCGATCTCGCAACGCACCCAGAGGCCGCGCAGGATCTGGGGCAGCAGGCTGCGGTCCTCGACCTGGGGGAAGTCGATCTCGATCGAGCGTATGACACCATGGCCCTTGACCGTGTAGTACGCGGTTCCGTCCCAGAACGGGGTCGCCGGATCGATCTTGCGCTTGTGGTAGGCGGCCGCGGCGAAGTGGGACGGGCCGAACTCGGCCGGCGGGTTGGCGCCGGAGCGGATGCGGCGTGCAACGCGATCGAGCGCCGGAGCGCCGGCGGCGAGCACCTCGGGGGTCGCAGCCTCCACGGCCACGCCCTGTCCGAAGCTGCGGGCCTCGACCTGGCAGCGGACGTCGCCCACGCCCTCGTCGGCCCGAATCCGCACTTCCAGGCTCCGCGAGAAGGGAACGGGCGCGTAGCTGTACCAGCCGGAGCCGAGATCGCCGGCGATCGGGTCCGGAGGAAGGGCGGCATCGTCCGCGGCCGGTCGCCAGCGGAGCACGGGCTGGGCGGCTCCGTCGACCAAGACCTCGATGGTGACGCGGCGGTCGGAGACCCAGACCCGAGCCAGGCTGCCGGGCCCGGGGCCGAAGGTGAACTCGAGGGGCGAGGCGCCGGCCCAGCCCTCGCGCGAGTCCACGCCCTCGCCAGGGCGTGGCTCCTCGCAGGCCCACCGCAGGTCCACCAGACGGAACGCCAGCTCCTCGTAGGTCAGGACCGGTGCGGACGCACTCGGCCGCTCGGACGACGCAGCGGGCGCGTCCGGGGTCCGTTGGAGGATGCCGAGGGCGAGGAGGAGGGCGACGGGTGCCATGCGGTCAGTCTAGACGCACCCGCACCCGTCCGTCTCGCAGCGGCCCGAGTCGCCCCATGACGGCGCGATCGTCTCGCGCCGTGAACGGCGACGGCGAAGCCAGGGATCGCCCGGCGAACCGGCGGCGGGCTACTTGCGCGCCGCGGCCTTCCGCCCGGCCTTCTTCCGGGCCGCGGGCTTCCGCTTCGTCCGCTTCGAGGCCGCGGTCTTCTTCGCGGTCTTCTTCGCGGCACCGGCCTTCTTGCCCGACCCCGGCTTGCGCCCGGGCTTCTTGCGTCCCTCGGAGAGGCCGACCGACTTCAGCTTGCGCTGCATCTGTTCGGGGGACAGCTTCTCCAGAGCGGCGACCTGCCGCAGGACCGCCTTGGAGCGCGGCCGGGTCTCGCCTTTCTCCCAGAGCCAGACGGTGTTGAGACCGACCCCGAGCAGCTTGGCGAGGGCGGTCTGCGAGAGGTCGAAGCGGCGGCGCAGTTCGCGAAGGCGGGTCGGCGACCAGTCGTCGGCCCCGCCGAAGGCGCTGCTCCGCGAAGCCTCGCGGCGCAGGGACTGGATCAGGCGGAGCTGGTCCTCCAGGGCCTCGTGCAAGGCCTTCGTCTGCTTGCGGAGCTCGACGATGTCTTCGCGCATCTTGTCGGCCCGACCGCCGAGGGCGCGGTCGATCTCCTTGCGGATCTCTTGCCGGAGCGCTGTCTTGAAGTCGGTCATGATGGTGCTTGCTAGAGTGGTCCGGACCGGGTTGGAGGGGGCTGCCCCCGGCTTGGCCCCCGAGTGTAGGCCCGACCCGCCCCCCGACCGCAAGACTTTTCCGAAATCCGTGGCCCAGAACCTCACCGAGAAGATCGCAGAGCGTCATGCCGTGGGCGAGGTCGCCCCGGGAAGCGTGCGCAGTGGCGACTATCTCTCCCTCCGCCCCCGCCACGTGCTGACCCACGACAACACGGCGGCAGTGATGAAGAAGTTCGCAGGACTGCCCGGAGGGCGCATCCACGACCCCTCTCAACCGGTCTTCGCTCTGGACCACGACATCCAGAACCGGTCGGAGGCCAACTTGGCGAAGTATGCCGCCATCGAGGCCTTCGCCGCCGAACACGGGGTGGACTTCCACCCCGCCGGGCGCGGCATCGGGCACCAGGTGATGATCGAGGAGGGCTACGCCTGGCCCGGGTCGCTGGTGGTGGCGAGCGATTCGCACGCCAACGTCTATGGGGGCATCGGCTGCCTCGGCACGCCCGTGGTGCGCACCGACGCCGCGGCGCTGTGGACCACCGGGGAGACCTGGTGGCAGGTGCCGCCGGTGACCAGGGTGGTCCTCGAGGGGAGGCTCCCCGCCGGCGCGGCCGGCAAGGACGTCATCCTGACGCTGTGCGGGCTCTATGCGAACGACGAGGTCTTGAACCACGTCGTCGAGTTCACCGGCGATGGCGTGGCCGGGCTCTCGATCGAAGAGCGGCTCACCATCGCCAACATGACCACCGAGTGGGGGGCGCTCGCCGGCTTGTTCCCGGTGGACGACACGGTCCTCGACTGGCTGCGCGACCGCATCGGCCGCAACCCGCGCTTTTCCGCGGAGGCCGTGACTGCTCTCGAAGCCGAGATCCCGCGCGCCGACCCCGACGCCGACTACGCCGCGGAGATCGTGCTCGACCTCGGCGAGGTCCAACCCCACGTCTGCGGACCGGACACGGTCAAGGTTGCGCGGCCGGCGGCTGCATTGGCGCGAGAGCGCATCGCGGTCCAGAAGGCCTATCTCCTGTCTTGCGTCAACGGCCGGGTCGAGGACTTCGCCGCCGCCGCCGAAGTACTGCGCGGCCACCGGGTGGCTCCGGGGGTCGAGCTGTACGTCGCTGCGGCGTCGAGTGAAGTCCAGGCCGAGAGCGAACGGCGCGGCGACTGGCAGGCGCTGCTCGAAGCGGGTGCGATCCCCCTGCCGCCCGGCTGTGGACCGTGCATCGGGATGGGCCGTGGCCTGCTCGAGGACGGCGAGGTCGGCATCAGCGCGACCAACCGCAACTTCAAGGGCCGGATGGGCAGCCGCGAGGCTCGCGCCTACCTCGCCTCCCCCACCGTGGTCGCAGCCTCGGCCCTGCACGGCTACGTGCGTGGCCCCGAGGAACCGGAGGAGGTTCCGCCGGAGCCGCGACGGCGCATCCGCCGCCTCTCCGGCCCGAAGACGGAGCGCGCCGTGGAACTGCTCGAGGGTTTCCCGGAATCGCTCTCCGGCGAGCTGCTGTTCTGCGACGCCGACAACCTGAACACGGACGGCATCTATCCCGGCAAGTACACCTACCGCGAGGACCTCACTCCCGAGGACATGGCGCGGGTGGTGATGGAGAACTACGACCCCCGTTTCCCAGAGCTGGTCCGCCCCGGCGATCTCCTGGTCGGCGGCGCCAACTTCGGCACCGGCTCGTCGCGCGAACAGGCGGCAACCGCTCTGGCCCACGCCGGGGTGCGCGCCGTACTCGCAGCCAGCTTCTCCGCGACCTACAAGCGCAACGCCCTCAACAACGGACTGGTCGTGCTGGAGTGCCCCGAACTGGTCACCTGGCTGCGCGACCACAGCGACGCCCAGGCCCCCACGGTGCGCACCGGCCTCGAGGGCGTGCTCGACTTCCGCCGCGGGCGAGTCCAGGTCGGAGACGAGTCGTTCCCGTTCGCTCCACTGGGACCGGCGGCGCAGGAACTGGTGCTTGCGGGGGGGCTCGAAGCGCTGCTGGCGCAACGACTGGCCTAGAGCGGAAACTGGCCCCGATCCATGTTCTAGCCGGGGACCAGGAAGGCCGGCGGCATCCGTTTCGGCCATCGCCACCGCAGGAGCTCGGGCACCGTCGCCATCCGCCGAGCCGCCCCCACCGCCACGCCCGGCGTCACGCCCCGCGTCGCGTTGGTCAGACGACGCACGTAGTTCCGCCACGCCACCCAGATCCACAGGTGGTCCCGCAGCCGCGCCCGCTGCTTG
>JALUVI010000061.1 GCA_027020785.1 Planctomycetota bacterium
TCGGTGATGTCAAGCGCCACCACCATGGGACCACCTCCGCGCCACGATCTAGGGACCACCCCCGGGCAGGGATCGCCGGTGCTGCGCAGGGAGGGCGTAGCCCGACCGGAGCAGCACCGGCGGGCGCCGCCGCCTCGCTTTTCGGCGCTTCGCGGGGCCTGCTCGGGGTCCCGGGTGGTGAAAGTGGCCGCGGCGTCGGCGGAGGCGGGGACACGCTGGTGGCACCCTCGCGGCAGGTCGAGCCCATCCGGGTGCCCGGAAGCGAAAAACCCCGGGGGTTCGGGGGCTGGCCCCCGAAAAACTACACAGAAAGACGTGCGGGAACTGTGGCCGAGTCGTTGACAGGTTCCGGGCCGCGGCGTCGACGCGTCGTCCGCTCGTGTCGGTTCGTCGCCCGGGGCTGTGCGGATCGGCCTCCGCACCCTCTCCGATGTCGCGGCGCCCCCGGGGCCGCAGAACTCGTCCGGCGCAGCGATGTCGGATCCGGACGGGTGCAGCGCCGGCGAACGACCGGGGCCGTCGTGGCCGCCCACGAGGTTCTCTGCGGGCACGACCGGCCCGCAGTGTCGCGTTCAGCTGTCAGACGCGGTTCGTCGGCTCGTCGGCTCCGTGCTCGTGAGCCGGCCGCGGCTTCTGCCGCTTGCGATAGGACTCGCCCTCGATCACCAGGTCGTAGGCGTTGTTGACGAAGCGGTCGACCAGGGCCTGTGCGTGCAGCGGATCGGCAAGCCTGGCCAGCCATTCGGACGGGTCGCGGTTGCTGGTGATGATCGTCGAGGCACGGCGATGGCGCGCCTCGATGAGTTCGTACAGGTCGTTGGTCTGCATCTCGTCCAGGGACCGCAGGGCGAAATCGTCGATGATGAGCAGATCGAACGCGACGAGTCGCTGCAGGGCGGCCCGGTGCGTGTCGTCGAGCCGACTCGCCCGCAGCTCGTAGAAGAGCTTGTCGGCGGTTCGGCAGTGCACCGACAGGTCGCGCCGCACGGCCAGATGCCCCAGCGCGTGCGCCAGCATGGTCTTGCCGACACCGACCGGCCCCATGATCAGCACGTGGTGGTGCTTCTCGATGAAGCGCAGCGTCCGCAGCTCGTCGAGCAGGTGTCGGTCGTACGTGATCCGGGCCGAGGTGTCCCACTCGTCGAAGACCAGGTCGGGCTCCAGGCCGGCCCTTCGGGATCGCATCGCGACGCGCCGGCACTGCCGTCGCTGCACCTCGTCGCCCAGCACGGTCAGCAGCACGTCCTCGGGGTCCATGCGCCGCTCGCGCGCCTGTCGGAGCCGCTCGGGAAGCACGGGCAGCAGCTTGCCCAGCCGGAGCGTCCTCATCACGCGGCGCAGGTCGGCGGAAATCTCACGCGGTGGCATCGGGTTCTCCCGGGGGCGGGCGACGGCCGGTGCGGTACTCGTCGGCCTGTCGCGCGAATCGAAGGGGGATCACGTTGTCGGGCCGTGACGGCGGGCGGGGCGCCGGCACCCTCAGCAGGCCCCGTCGGCGCAGACCCTGCTCGAGCATCCGGCGGATGCGGGTCACGTCGACCACGTCCAGTTCCAGCGCACGAGCGCAGGCCTCATCGACCGCATCGGCGCCGTAGCGCTTCACCAGCGCGTGCAGACGGAAGACGTGTCGGATCCGCGTCCACGGCAGCGGTCCCTCCAGCAGTCGACGGGTGTACTCGGCGACGTGAGCCCCGAACCCGGCCGCGGTGCGGAGCAGATCCTCGCCGCTGCGTGTCACCAACGCCGCCCTGCCCGGCGGCAGGTCGCCGCTGTCGATGCTGTGCTCACCGGCCGCCACGCGCGTATGCACCTTCAACAGCCGGTTGCGCCGGTAGATCTTCACCGTCGCACGGTCGTACCGCACCCGCACCGGTCCCTCCGGGACCGTGTACGGCACCGAGTACAGCGAGTGCTCCACCGGCAGCGCCCCGTCGCGTCCCAGCGTCATGTCCGTCCAGCGCGGCCGGTCGTAGGGCTCGGTCGGCTCGGGCAGCAGCGACGGTTTCTCGTACTGCTCGAACACCTCCACCGGTCGCCGGCCGGTCGTTCCGTGGGTCCGCATGCCCGCGATCTCCAGGCACCAGTGCTCGGCCGCCTCGCGAGCCTCCTGCACGCTGCCGAAGCGCTCCCCGGCGAACCAGTCCCCGCGCACGTACTGCACCTGGCGCTCGACGGTCCCCTTGTCCCTCGGCCTGCCGCGGCGACACGCGTCGATCTCGAAGCCGCGCGCCTGCGCGTACTCCATGAACTCGGGGTTCACCTTCGGCTTGACCGGGTCCGGCTTGTCGATCACCGGCTTGAGGTTGTCGCAGATCACCACCCCGAAGACCCCGCCGAAGAACCGCCACGCCGCCTCCAGCCCCTCGATGACGTCCCGGCGGGTCTGCGACGTGCACGGCCACACGAACTGGTGTCGGCTCGACACCGCCGTGCAGATCAGCGCGTACATCATCCGCCTCCGGTCGCTGCCGCGCTCGGTGAACTCGCCGGCCTGCATGAAGTCGATCTCGAGCTCCCGGCCCGGCGACGGCGGAGGCGCCAGCCGCACCGTCCGACCCCGACCGCCCCGGCCAAGCTCCTCGGCGATGAACCGCTGAAGAGTCCTCAGCGGCACCGCCACGCCGGTGTGTCGCGCCAGCAGGCGCTGGACCTTCGGCCCGCCCGCCCTGTCCTGTTCCACCCACCTCCGAATCCGATCCGCATGCGCACGGCAGTGCTCCCGCATCGCCCCCGGCACCGACGCAGTGCCCGGCCTCACCGTCACCGCCACCCGGCTGATCATCTCGTCGTCGATCTCCCGCCCGGTGCCGTCACGCGCCAGCCCGAACAGCCTGCCGGCCTCCACGTACCGACGCACCGTCTTGCGGTCCATTCCCGAACGCGCAGCGATGGTCCGGTAGCCACGCCCCGCCGCCCACAACCGCAGTACTTCTCTGATCTCGATCACCTGCAACTCCCTGAACGCCATCGCCTCCCTCCCGCAGTAGTGCCGAAGGGGGGTCGCAGAACTTGCGCACGAACGCCAGTAGGGGTGGTCCCATGTTCGTGGCGCGGGGTGGTCCCATGTTCGTGGCGCGACCCGGCGTCAGGTGGTCCTCATAGCGTGGCGCCTGACATCTCGTGCTCGTGGTCGTGC
>JALUVI010000062.1 GCA_027020785.1 Planctomycetota bacterium
GTTCTCCTTCACGAGGTGGAGCGGGACGTGCCCCGGCCCCTCGATCATGACCTGGACGCCGTGGTCCCAGGCCACCCGGGTGAGCTCGCCCAGGGTGCGCAGTTCGGCGAACTGCGCCGCGTCGTTGGCGTCGGCCAGGCAGCCGGGGCGCAGCCCGTCGCCCAGGCTGAAGGTGACGTCGTACTGGCGGAGCACGGCGCAGATCTCCTCGAAGCCTTCGTAGAGGAAGTTCTCGCGGTGGTGGGCCAGACACCACGCGGCCAGGATGCTGCCGCCGCGCGAGACGATGCCGGTGACGCGCTCGGCGGTCAGCGGGACGTGGGCCAGGCGGACGCCGGCGTGGACCGTGAAGTAGTCCACCCCCTGCTCGGCCTGTTCGTGGAGGGTGTCGAGGTACGCCGAGAGGCACAGCTTCTCGACTTCGCCGCCGACCTTCTCCAGCGCCTGGTAGATGGGCACGGTGCCGATGGGGACCGGCGCGTTGCGCAGGATCCACTCACGGGTCTCGTGGATGTCGTCGCCGGTGGACAGGTCCATGACCGTGTCCGCGCCCCACAGGATGGCCCAGCGCAGCTTGTCCACCTCCTCCTGGATGGAGGAGACCACCGCCGAGTTGCCGATGTTGGCGTTGACCTTGGTGCGGAAGGCGCGCCCGATGAGCATCGGCTCCAGCTCGCGGTGCCGCCGGTTGGCCGGCAGGACGGCGCGCCCGGCGGCGATCTCGTCGCGCACGAAGGCCGGGTCCATGCCCTCGCGGGCGGCGGCGTAGGCCATCTCGGGGCTGACCAGACCGGCCCGCGCCGCCTCCAGCTGGGTGCGCTCGGGGCGTCCCTCCCACCACGCGATCTGCGGGTCGCGGCTCGGCGGCAGTCCGAGCCGCGGGTCGGCCCCCTGCGGCCCGCTGACGTCGTCCAGGTCGAGGTGCTCGCCGTTGGAGAGGTGGATGCGGCGGAACGGAACCTCCATCGCGATCCCGTCGTGGACCACGGAACGACGCATCTTCTCGGAGCCGGGGAAGCAGTCCTCGAAGCGAGGAAGCGGAGCTGTGGTTTCGGGTTCGGGGTCCATCGCGCTGGCGGGCCCAGAGGGTAGCATGGGCCGGGTCGTGCAGTACTCCTCCAAGGTCGCCCTGGGATGCGTCGGCATCTTCGTCGCCATGGCCGCGGCCGCCGGCTGGGGCTGGTGGTCCACGGTCCGCGCCTATTCCATGACGGACGAGCCGAGCGAGGTCCGCGCCGTGACCCGGGAGCTGGTCCCGAACCTTCCGCCGGAGCCCTTCGAGCCGGTCTTCGCCCGCTCCATGCGCCGCGGCGGCGGCGAGCCCGCCGCCATCTGGGCCCGCGACCGGCGCGACGACCCGCTGCTCCTGGTGCTGCGCGCCTGGGAGGGCGAACCGCCCTCCCTGGACGAGGCGGTGTCGGCGCTGGTCGAGGTCCATCCGTCGCTGACCGGTTTCGAGGCCGACCCCGGCGCCGTGGAGGACGAGGAGGCGACCTGGGCCGGGCGCCGCCTCACGGTCCGCCACGAGCGGGCGCGCACCGTCGAGGGCACGCGGCGGGCCCGCTCGGTCGCGGTCCTGCCCCGCCCCGACGGCGACCTGCTGGTCCTCCTGGAGGGCGCCCCGGTGGACGCCGCTCCAGTGCCCTTCCTGCGCCTGCTCCTCGCCCTCGCCCCCGACTCGGTGCCGCGGGCCGGGGACGCCCCCGCTCCCGCAGCCCCGGCGGCGGAGGCCGACGCCGGCGGCGCGGCCACGGACCCGCCCGAAGCCGTCGGAGCCGCTCCCGAAGGCGGTGCGATCCGCGGCGTCTGGCCGGGTCCGGACGCACCGCCCTACCGCCACTTCCCTTCCACCCGTGCGCCGAACCGCCCCGTGCCCTTCGTCCAGCTGCCGCCGGGCGCGACCCGCCCCCGGGGCTGGCTGCACCACCAGCTGCGCGCGATGGCCGACGGCATGGTCGGCCGGCTCGACGAGCTCTCGCCGTGGTGCGTCGCCGAGGGCAACGCCTGGCTCGCGCCGGACGGCGAGGGGCACTCGCCGTGGGAGGAGCTCCCCTACTGGCTGCGCGGCCTGGTCGAGCTGGCCCTGGTCCTGGACGACCCGGCGCTCCGGGCCAAGGCCGAACCCTGGGTGGAGGGCATCCTCGCCAGCCAGCGCGAAGGCGGCTGGTTCGGCCCGGAGGCCAACCGCGAGAACAACGACGTCTGGCCCAACGCCGTCGCCGCCCAGGCCCTGCGCTCCTGGGCCGAGGGCACGGGCGACCCCCGAGTGCTGCCGTTCCTGGAGCGCTGGTGCCGCTGGCTGTGGGACCACCGCGACACCCTGCTGCCGGGCAGCTGGCAGAAGGTGCGCGGCGGCGACACCCTCGAGACGATCCTCTGGGTCCACGCCCGCACCGGCGAGTCATGGCTGCTCGACCTCGCCCGCGTGGTCCACGAGCGCACCGCCCGCTGGGACGAGGGCGTCGCCTCGTGGCACGGCGTCAACATCGCCGAGGGCTTCCGCGAACCCGCGGAGTGGTGGGTGGTCTCGGGCGACCCGGCCGACCTCGATGCGGCCGATGCGGCTTGGATGGAGGTCATGCGGCTCTACGGAGAAGTCCCGGGCGGCATGTTCGCCGCCGACGAGAACTGTCGCCGGGGCTACGACGACCCACGCCAGGCCGCCGAGACCTGCACCATGGTGGAGATGCTGCGCTCGACCGGACGCATGCTGGCTTTCTCCGGAGACGCCCGCTGGGCGACGCGCGCCGAGGAGATCGCGTTCAACTCGCTGCCGGCCGCGGCGCTGCCCGACTGGCGCGGGCTGCGCTACCTGACGGCCCCCAACCTGGTCAGCGCCGACGCCGCCAACAAGGCGCCGGCGCTCCAGAACGGCGGCTGCATGCTGGCCTTCACGCCGCACCGCTACCGCTGCTGCCAGCACAACGCCGGCATCGGTTGGCCGAGCTTCGTGCGCCAGATGGTCTACGGCGCGCCGAGAGACGGGGTGGCCGTGGTCCAGTACGCGGACTCGGTGACCACCCTGCCGGTCGGCGCCGACGGCGTGCCGCTGCGCCTGGAGGTCTCCGGCGGCTTCCCCTTCACCGACCGCGTCGTGTTGCGCCTCGGCCTCGATGCTCCGACCACCCT
>JALUVI010000063.1 GCA_027020785.1 Planctomycetota bacterium
CTTGTGACGCGTCGGCTCGCGGTCGATGCGGAACACGGGTTCCTCGTCGCCGCCCAGGACCACGGTGTTGTCGGCATCGGCGCCGCGGCCGAGCCCGGCCTCGCGCAGGGCCTCGATCTCCTCGGCTCGGACGAAGGTGCGCGCAGGGGCGATCTCGGTTCGGAAGTCGTCGCGGCCGAGGACGAACGAGACCGGCCGCGGATCCACCCCCTCGGGGTGGTCCGGAACGTAGCGCAGGGCCAGGCCAGACTCGTCGCGGGGCAGGACGACGAGCTCGCGCCCGGCATCGTCGCGGAAGACCATCGGCTCGGAGACGACCAGGGTCTGGCGCAGCCCCTTCTGCTCGACGATGCCGCCGCGCTCCAACAGCTCCACGTAGGGCAGGGCCGAACCGTCGAAGCCCGGAAGCTCGGGCCCGTCCACGACCACGTCCAGGTCGTCCACCCTCATCCCCACGCAAGCCGCCAGGAGGTGTTCGACCATCGCGACCTCGGCGCCCCCCACGCGGAGGGTGGTGCAGCGCGGCCCCGCTGCCAGCGACTTCGGCAGGGCCGGGATCTCGGGACCGTCCTCCAGGTCGGAACGGCGGAAGACGATGCCCTGGCCGACCGCGGCCGGCTCGAGTCGCAGGTGCACCTGGGCCCCGGAATGCAAGGCCGTCCCCTGCGCCTCCACGGCGCGTTTCAGGGTCCGTACCTTGCGGGCTTCGGTCATGGCCGCATCAGTCCTGCGTCGGTTCCGTGGAAGCGCCGCCCACCTGTGGGCCGATCTCGCGCAGCACGGCGAGGACCTCGTCGGTGACGTCGTGGTCGGGGTGGGTCCAGATCACCCAGCGGTTCTCCAGGTCGCGGATGGCCTGCCCCGTGCCGTCGAGCTCGGGCAGATCACCGGGCTGCATCAGGATGGCCGAGACGCCGGAGCGCTCGCCGTACACCGCGCAGGCCTCGTGGACCATGCGCACCCCCTCGGCGAGGAGGGCGTCGGTGGCGCGACGCTGCTCGCCGGCCCAGTACTCGGCCTCCTGCTCGAGGGCCTGCTGCGCGACCTGCAGCAACGCCCGCCGACGTTGGTACTCGGAGCTGTGCTCGTCGAGCTGCTGCAGCTCGCCTTGCTGGGCGCGCAACTGGTCGGCGCGCTCGCTGAGGGCCTGGCCGCGCGCTTGGTAGAAGGAGCGCATCTGCTGGAAGCGGTCCGCCAGCGGCTGGTACTCGTCGAGGATGCGACCGATGTCCACCGAACGCACCGCCTCGGTGGCGGGGACGACGGAGCGGTGCGCGGCGAAACCGGCGCCGGCGAAGAGCAGGAAGGCGAGGAGGGTGCGGACTCGAGACATGATCAGAAGGTACCGAGGGTGAAGCTGAACACCTGGGTGTCGTCGAACTCCTCCGAGCGGAGGGGCCAACCGAAGTCCAGGGTGAAGGGAACCAGGGGCATGAACGGAAGACGCATGCGGATGCCGACGCCCGCGCCGATGCGCACCGGCTCGAGCGAGCCGAAGTCGTCGCCGAAGGCGCCGGCGTCGACGAAGAACGCACCGCGGATCCATTCGTACTCGTCCACCATGCCGCGCTGGCGACTGGAGACCAAGGGGAAGCGCAGTTCGATGCCGCCGTCCCAGGCGGCGTCGCCGCCCTCGAAGAAACCCTGGGCGTTCTGGCCCACCCCACGGTAGTCGAAACCGCGGAGCGTGTTGAGGCCGCCGAGGTAGAAGCGCTCGGTGTAGGGCAACGAAGTGGTCCCGCCCTGGGCCCAGCCCTGCCGCAGGCGCCCGCGCAAGGCCAGCACCCAGTGACGGTTCAGGGAGTCCTTCCACAGCGGGAAGAACTTCTCGCCCGACAGGGTTCCCGCCAGGTAGTCGAAGTCGCCGCCCATGAAGCCGCCGACCTTGTCGAAGGAGAGTCCGACGCTGAAACCGTCCAGCGGGGAGAAGCGGTCCTCCACGGTGTCGTAACGGGTGCCCAGGGTGAAGGAGTTCTGCCCGAAACGACCCTGTTGCGCCAGCAGCTCGGCGGGGGCACCCGGGTCCACTTCGTCCACCAGCACGCTGCCGACGCTGGCGCCGCCGAAGACGGTGAAGAAACGCCCGAAGCGTCGGCCGAGCCGGAAGCCGGTGTTGTCGCGCTCTTCGTCGTACAGCCCGTAGAAGCGCTGCCGCTTCATCGCGGTCAGGGTCAAGCCGAGCCGGTCCACGTGCTCGCCGAGCAGGTCGGGCTCGACGAACTGGACGAAGTAGGTCGAAAGGCGGGTGCCCGGCCGCAGCCCGAGGCTCAGGGTCTGGCCAGCCCCGGTGAACGCTTCGCCGTTGATGATCTCCTCGATGGTGGCCCCCGGCGAGGAGGGCAGGTCGGTGAGGTCGAAGTTCTGCTTCTTGAGGTCGAGGATGAGGCTCGGACCGTTGTCCGAGTTCCAGGCCCCGCCGATGCGGAATTGTCCGGTCGAGCCGGAATCCTTGATGTCCCAGAGCTGTTCCACCCACTCGTCCTGCCCGACGTCCTTCCAGCGCCAACGGACGAAGGGGATGCGGTCCTCGCCCCGGAAGTAGCCGAGACCGACCAGGCGCCGGGACGAACGATCGGCCAGGTCCTGATCGGCGAGGTCACCCGGCATGGAGTCGATCTCACGACGCGCCACCGCGTCCCGGGTGCGCTGGAGGCCGCGGATCACGACGTCGCGAATCCGCTTGGGCTGCCCCTGCTGCAGCTCGAAGACGACGTCGACCTCCGGGGCGTCCTCGGCGAAGCTCAATCCGGGGCCAGGGCGCAGGCGGTCGCCGTTGCCGCGCACCTGGAAGTACTGAGCGGCCCGCGCCGAATCGGCTTCGGTGCGCGCCAACGCCGGGTGCCCCCGCTCGCCGTAGTAGGTGGTCAGCGCCGCCACCGAGGCGTCCAGGCGGGAGGCCTCGAAGGGCTGCCCGGGAGCGATCCGCAACTCCGCCAGGAGTTCCTCTCGGGGATAGAGGAGTTCCTCGCCACTGGCCGGACGGATCAGCACCCGGCGCACGTGGTATTGGGGGCCTTCCTCGATCCGATAGACGACCCGGACCCGACTTCGTCCTTCGTCCAGGTACTCCGTCACCGGCTCGACCACCACGTCGAAGAATCCGTAGTCGCGGTACAGCTGGACCAAGGCGTTGGCGTCTTCGCGGACCCGCTCCTCACTGAACGGGCTGTCCTTCATGATGAAGAAGCCGGGCTTGTTGGCCAGCGCGTCCCACAGGTCGAGACCGGGGTGGAAACGCCCTCCGGAAGGGATCGCCTCGTTGCCCTCGAACTCCACCTCGGCGATGCGCACCCGCGGCCCCTCCTCGACCACGATCCGGACCTCGTCCTTCTCCCGGTCCACCTGCCAATCGAGCTGGACGTGGGCATAGCCCTCGGAACGGTAGTACTCCTCGATGCGCCGCAGGACGATGGGGATGGCCGAGACGTCCAGCGCCTGGCCATAGAGTCCGGCCCGGTTCTCGAGCTCCTCGCGCTCGAAGGCCTCGTTGCCCTCGATGACCACCCGACGGAAGGCCCGGAAGGGGACGACGCGGAGCACCAGGACCGCATGCCCGGCCTCGCCGGTCGGCCGCAGGAGCGCCTCGTCCACCCGGATGCGACGGTACTTCCACAACCAGGCCATGTCCTCGCGCAGGGCCCGCGGATCGAAACGGCTGCCGGCTCGGGTCCGAATCGCTTCCAGGATCTCGGCCTCCCGCCCGGCTGCGCCCTCGACGACGACGTCGTCCAGCAGCGGCAGTTGGGAGTCCGCATCCGCCGTCGGCTCCTGCGCCGCGGGAGCCGGTTCCTGGAAGCGCAGGGACGCGGGGGGAGCCGACGGCCCGAGGGCCGCGAGCAGGACACCGAGGACGAAGGGGGCGAACGTCATTCGAAGGCGGCCGCACTGCGCGGCTCGCGGCGGGGTTCGGGCGCGAAGTTCTCGAAGCGCATGAAGGTCTTGTCGAAGCGCAGCACGAAGTCGCCGGTGGGCCCGTGGCGGTTCTTGGCGATGAAGATCTGCGCCTTGCCTCGGTTCTCCTCGGTCTCGCCGTAGACCTCCTCCCGCATCATCAAGAGCACCATGTCGGCGTCCTGCTCGATGGCGCCGGACTCGCGCAGGTCCGAGAGCATGGGACGGTGGTCGGAGCGGTCCTCGGCCTTGCGGTTGAGCTGGCCGAGGGCGAGGACGGGAATGCGCAGGTCGCGCGCGATGGACTTGAGGGTCCGCGAGATCAAGGCGATCTCGAGCTGGCGACTCTCGGCCTTGACGTGGAGCAACTGCAGGTAGTCCACGATCAGCAGGTCGAGGTTGCCATCGCGCTTGAGGCGTCGCGCCTTGGCGCGGATCTCGGCCAGGCTGGGCTGCGAGCTGTCGTCGATGAACACCCGGGCCGGCCGCAACAATCCGCCGGCGAGGGTCAACCGCCGACGGTCCTCCGCCGACAGGACGCCCTTGCGCAGGTGTTCGTGCGGGATGCGCGCGTGCGACGACAGGAGCCGCGTCACCAGCTGCTCGCCCGGCATCTCGAGCGAGAACATCAGGACCGCCTTCTTCTCCTTGAGCGCCACCCGCTCGAGCAGGTTGAGCGCCAGCGCGGTCTTGCCCATGCCGGGGCGCGCCGCGAGCACCACCAGGTCGCCGGGGCGGAAGCCCTGCTTGTCGTCGAGGTCGAGGAAGCCGGTCTGCAGACCGCGCTCCTGCCCCTGCCCGGACAGGAGCAGGTCGAGCTGGGCGTCCACCAACCGCTGCATGGAGTCGATCTCCTTGCCGGCCAGTCGGTCACCGACCCGGAACACCTCGGTCTCGGCGGTCTCGACGAGGTCGGAGACCGACCCGACGTCGGGGTCGTGGACCAGTTGCTCGATGCGCACCGCAGCCTCGAGCAGCCGCCGTTTGATCGCCAGGTCGCGCACGATGGCGACGTGGTTCTCGAGGTAGGCCGCAGAGGGCACCGCCGCCATCAGGTCGCGCAGGGTGGCGGGACCGCCGAGCTCCTCGACCAGGCCCAGCCGTTCCTCCTCGTGCCCCACCGACACCGGGTCGCAGGACCCCGAAGCCCGCTGCTCCATCTCGAGCATGAGCAGGTACAGACGCCGGTGGCGCTCCGAATAGAAGTCGTCCGGCTCGAGCCGGGCGGCGACGTCGGCGATCACCCGCGGATCGCGCAGGATGGACCCCAGGACGCTGGCCTCCGCGGTCAGGTCGTAGGGAGTGCGCTCGGGGGCGGAGCCCATCGTGGCCAGTCTACGGCGGCGGATGGGGCGCCCCGCAGCGCAGGACGCCCTCCACCGGAGCGCGGTCAGGCGTCCTCGCCCGGAGCCGCCGCAGGGGCCTCGCCCTCGGAGGCCTCGTCCCCGCCCTCCGCCGACTCGGCAGAGGCCACGGGCTCGGTGGAGACCACCCAGACCTTGATGGTCGAATCCACTTCGGCGTGGAGGTGGATCGGCACCTCGTACTCGCCGACCGTGCGGATCGGCTCCGCCAGCCGGACCTGGCTCTCGTTGAACTCGAACCCCTGTTCGGCCAACCCGTCGGCGATGCGACGCGCCGTGACCGAACCGTAGAGACGCCCCTCCTCCGAGGCCTTCTCTTCGAAGGTCAACTGGACCGCGGTGAGCCGCTCGGCGAGGGCCTCCATGTCCTGGCGCATCGCGGCGCGCCGGGCCTCGGCCTCGCGGCGCCGCTTCTCGATGCGACGCACCGCATCCTCCGACCAGGGCAGGGCCAGACCCTGCGGCAGCAGGTAGTTGCGGGCGTAGCCCGGGGCCACCTCGACTTCGTCGCCGGTCAGCCCGAGGCCGGGGATGTCCTCCTTCAGGATGAGTCGGGTCTTCATGTCACGAGGTGTAGGGCAGGAGGGCGAGGAAGCGCGCGCACTTGACGGCGCGCTTGAGGCGGCGCTGCTCACGGGCCGAGAGGCCCGTCCGCTTCGCCGGCAGGATGCTGCCGTAGGAGGACAGGAAGAGCTGCAGCTCCTCCACGTCCTTGTAGTCGAACTTGCGGTCCTTGCTCTTGCTAGCCATCCTTCCGTTCCTCCTCGGTGACGCTCTCGGCGGCGACCGGCGCGGTCTCCGCGGCCTCGGCGGCCTCCGCCGCCGGCTGGTCCTTCGCCTCGGCCTGGCCCGGGGTCGTCTCGCCCGCAGCAGCGGCCTCGGCGGCCGTCTCGACGACGGGCTCCTCGTGGGCCTCCTCTTCGGGCTCCTCGACCTCCTCGGGGATCACGACCTCCTCGTCGGAGATCTCCTGGATGCCGAAGGCGAGCTCCTCGGCCGGGATCTCGTCCTCGCGCGTGAACAGCACGCGGAACACGGGACCGACCAGGTAGAAGTCGCGCTTGGCCCGGTTGACGGCGTCGCCCGAACCTTCGAGCCAGCCGAGCAGGTAGGTGGCGCGGGTCCGCCCCCCGATGGGATAGGCCAACTCGCGCTCGCCCCAGAGGCGGAGGACGCGCGGCGTCAGACCGTGCTTCTCGAGGGTCTGACGCACCGAATCGCGTACGGCGTTGAAGCCGTCCTGGCGGACCTCCTGGTTGTCCAGGAGGAACATCGCCTGGTAGACGTGGGTGTTGCTTGGGTGTGTTTCCATGATGGCCATTCCGGTCCTACCGGTTCGTTCCGTGGGATCGCCCCGTGGGGTGCGTCCGGTTCAGGAACCCGCCTGCGGCGTGCGGCGGTTGTATCGGGCCTGGAGCTCCTCGAAGGGCAGCCCCCGGCTCCAGTCCTCCACCGCGTCGGCGGCGCGCTCCAGGGTCTCCTGGACGACCTCGGCCTCGGCGGCGGAGAAGGGCGAGAGGACGAAGTCCACCACGTCGTGATCGGGGTCGCCGACGCCGATCCGCAGGCGCGGGTAGTCACGGCTCTGCAGCGTGGCCTCGATGGACGCGAGCCCCTTGTGGCCGCCGGTCGAGCCGGAGGCCCGCAGGCGCAGCGCACCCAGGGGCAGGTGGAAGTCGTCGCTGACGACAAAGAGGGAGGAAGGCCCGGCGAAGGGGTACTCGGCCCGAACCGGGCCGAGCGCCCGACCACTGCGGTTCATGTAGGTGAACGGCTTGAGCAGGACGACCCGTCGCGCGGTGAGCTCGGCGACGAAGGCCGGGCCCAGCTGGCGCCAGGCGAGCCCGTGGCGGGCGGCAAAGAGGTCGAGCGCGTCGAAGCCGACGTTGTGTCGGGTGCCGGCGTACTCGGAGCCGGGATTCCCGAGGCCGACGGCGACGCGCCAGCCGTCCTCCGGAGGAGGCGCGCCGGGAAGCGGGCTCGACATCATAGGCTCGCCCCGGAAGGGGCACAATCCGGGCGTCCCCGGGACGCCCGGAAGGGATGGACCGCTACTTGGCGGCGGCGGCCGCCGCCGCGGCCTCCTCGAGCTCGGTCTCGATGCGGCGGGCCAGGCTGCCGTCCGGGTCGCGGAGGAAGTCCACGTGCTGGACCTCGTCCCCCATCCGGTCCCACTGGACCTCGCGCATCACGGCGCGGTGGGTGGCGCCGCCGATCTCGAGCTCGAACGAGCCGATGCGATGACGCAGGGCGGTCTCGAAGTCCCGGGCCGGGATCGAGAAGAGGACGGTCTCCTCGCCCCCGCCGAGCAGCAGGGCCGGGATCCAGCCGGCCTGGCGCAGCTTCCGGGCGGCCCGCGAGCCGGTCTCGGTGCGGGGTTCGGTCTTCAGGGTGGCGGTTTCCATGCTGGTGGGCCGGGCCTCGGGGCCCCTCAATCGTCGAACAGGGCGCTGACCGACTCCTCGCAGTGGATGCGCTGGACGGCCCGCGCCAGGAGCGGCCCCACCGACACCACTTCGAGGGCGTCGGGGAGGTCGCCGTGGAGGGGGATTGTATTGGAAACCAGGATGCGCTCGGCGGGGCAATTCCGGAGTCTTTCCAGCGCCGGCCCGCAGAACACCGGGTGGGTGGCGGCGATGACCACCCGCTCGGCCCCCCGGTCCTTCAGGATCCGGGCGGCCTCGGTGATGGTCCCGGCGGTCGAGATCATGTCGTCGGTCAGCAGGGCGCTCCGGCCCTCCACCTCGCCGATGACGTGCTCCATCACGACCTGGTCGTCCCCCACCCGGCGCTTGTCCACGATGGCCAGCGGCGCGTCCAGGGCCTTGGCCCAGGCCCGGGCCAGCTTGACCCCGCCGACGTCGGGCGAGCACACCACCGGCCGCTCCAGCCCCATCGCCTGGACCGCCTCCTGGAACACCGGACGGGCCCACAGGTGGTCCACCGGGATGTCGAAGAAACCCTGGATCTGCTGGGCGTGGAGGTCCACCGTGACCACCCGGTCCACCCCGGCCCCCACCAGCATGTTGGCCACGACCTTGGCCGAGATCGGCACCCGCCCCTCGTCCTTGCGGTCCTTGCGGGCGTAGCCGTAGTACGGCACGACGGCGGTGATGCGACCGGCGCTGGCGCGGCGCAGCGTGTCCACCATCAGCACCAGCTCCATGATGTTCTCGTTCACCGGCGGGCAGGTCGGCTGCACCACGAAGACGTCGCTGCCGCGCATGTCCTCGTGCAGCTTGATGTCGATCTCGCCGTCGGGGAAGCGCCCGACGTAGGCCGAGGTCACCGGGACGTCGAGGTGCCCGGCGATCTCCTGGACCAGCTCGGGGTTGGCGGTGCCGGCGACGATCTTGAGCCGCGCGTCCTTGAAGGTCATGAGGGGTCGGGTTCGGGGGGACGGGAGGCGGAGGGTTCGGGGGCGGGCGCGTCGCCGGCCCGGCGCAGGGTACGCGCGGGCACCCCGGCGACGACGGCGCCGGGCGGCACGTCGCGCCCGGCCAACACCACCGCGCCGGCGCCGGTGGTCGCGCCGGCGCCGACGGTCACCGGAGCCACCAGCACCGTGCCCGAGCCGACGAAGGCGCGCTCGCCGATGACGGTGCGGTGCTTGGCGCGGCCGTCGTAGTTCGCCGTGATCGTGCCGCAGCCGACGTTGGCGCCCGCCCCCACCTCGCAGTCGCCGAGGTAGGTCAGGTGCTTGGCCTTGGCGCGCGCGCCGACGTGGGCGTTCTTGGTCTCGACGAAGTTGCCGATCTCGGCTCCGTCCTCGAGGACGGTGCCGGCCCGCAGGTGGGCGAAGGGGCCGACGGTGCATCCGGCGCCGATGCGCACGCCGCGCCGCAGCACGGTGAAGGGCATCAGCCGCGCCCCGGGCGCGATCTCGACGTCGCACTCCACGTAGGTGGTCTCGGGCGCGTCCACCACCACGCCGGCGAGCATGTGGCCGACCAGCACGCGCTCGCGCAGCAACGCGCCGACCTCGGCCAGGTCCACCAGGTCGTTGACGCCCAGGATCTGCTCGACCCCGTCCACCAGGGTGACGACCACCCCCTCACGCTCCTGCAACACCGCGACCACGGCGTCGGTCAGGTACAGCTCGCCCTGGGCGTTGTCGGCGTCCACCCGCGCCAGCGCGGCGCGCAGCGGGCCGACCTCGAACACGCCGATGCCGGCGTTGACCTCCTGGATCTCGCGCACCTCCTCGTCGGCGTCGCGCTCCTCGACGATGGCGACCAGCGAACCCGTGTCGTCGCGCACGATGCGCCCGTAGCCGCTGGGGTCGCCGATCACGGCGGAGAGCAGCGCGTTCGGGTAGCGCGCCAGTTCCTCCAGCGTCGCGGTCTCGATCAAGGGGACGTCGCCGTAGAGCACCATGACCCGCCCTGCGTCCCGCTCGGGCAGTCCCTCGAGCGCGCGGGCCACGGCGTCGGCGGTGCCGCGCGGCTCGGGCTGGAGCACCACCCGCCACGCGTCGTGTCCGCTGGCGGCGAGCCAGGCCTCGATGGCTTCGCGGTGGCGCGGTCCGACGACCAGGGTCCGCGAGGCCACGGCCTCGAGCGGGGACCCCGGACCGCCGGGGGCGGCGGCGCGGAACACGTGTTCCAGGAGCGGCAGCCCCCCGAGGTCCAGCAGGACCTTGGTGGCGCCGGTTCGCACGCGGGTGGATTCCCCTCCCGCGAGGACGACGAGATGGAGATCCGAGGCACCCATGGAGCCGGTCGCGAGCGGCGCAGAGTATAGCCCGCTCCCGCCGTCGTCCCAGGGCTCCTAGGATGGGCGCACGGTCGGCGCCGCGTCGCCGCCACCGCATCGCGAGGACTTGGACGCCCGATCCCTGCTCACCCTGCCCGGCGTGCCGCGGCGCGCGCTCTCGGCCGGCGCCGGCTGGCTGGCCCGCCGCCGCCTGCCGCCGGCGCTGCGCCGCCTGCTGTGGCCGCGCCTGGCCCGACGCCTCGGCATCCCGCGGGACGAAGTGCCGGGCGCGTGGACCGACTACCCCTCCTTCCTCGACCTGTTCACCCGACCGTTGCCGCCCGGCGCCCGCCCGCTGCCGCCCGGCGACGACTGGTTGGCGCCCGCCGACGGGGTCCTGGTCGCCTCCGAGACCGTCCGCCCCGAGGGCAGCTGGCTCGTCAAGGGCGTGCCCTACGCCACCCACGAGTTGCTGGCCGGCTACGACGACGCCGAGGTGGAGGGCTGGGCCGGCCACCAGGTCTACCTCTCGCCTCGCGACTACCACCGCCTCCACGCCCCCTGCGACCTGCGCGTGCTCTCGGCCCGGACCCACTCGGGCGACCTCCTCCCGGTGGACCCCGGTCTGGTGCGCCGCTCGCACCGCGTCCTCGCCCGCAACCGCCGCATCCTGCTGCGCTGCGCCGCCGCCGACGGCGAGCCGCTGGCGCTGCTCCTGGTCGGCGCCCTCAACGTCGGCGGAATGCGCTTCCCCTTCGACGCCACCCTCGGCGCCGCGCCGTGGTTCGACCACGAACGCACCTACGACCCGCCCCCGACGCTGGCGCGCGGCGACGAACTCGGTACCTTCCTGCTGGGCTCGACCGTGGTCCTGTTCGCCCGGGGCGAGCGCCGCCCGAGGGTCGCCGTCGGCGGGCGCTGTCGGGCGCGCACCCCCTTCCTCGTCGAGCAGGACGCCCCGCTGCCGTGACCCAGGACGACCGCTTCCCGCTCCTGGCCCGACTCGCCGCGGCGGTCCGGCGCGGCGGGGACGGCGAGGTCCGCGCCGCCGCCGCCGCGCTCGCCGCCGCCGAGGGCGCCGAAGCCGTGCGCGCCCTGCTGCGCTTCCTGGAACCCTTCGTCGGCTTCCCCCTCGTCCTGGAGGCCCTGGCCGCGGCCGCCCCCGTGCTCGAGCCGCCGCCGCCCGACGGCGCTCCGCCGCTCGACCCCGCCGCCGGGGAACGCGCCTTCCGCGCGGTCTGGGGTCCGGACGCCGACGCCGTGCTGCAGCGGCTCGGCGCACTGGACCCGACCTTCCGCGACTGGGTGCTGGAGCACGCCTACGGCCGGGCCTACGCCGAGAGCGGACTCGACCTCGCTTCCGGCGAGCGCCTCGCCGTGCTGCTCCTCGCCGACCTCGGCGCCTTCGCCCCGTGCGCCGGCCACCTCCGGGCCTGCCGCCGACTCGGCGTCGCCGACGCGGTGCTGCGCCGGGCCGCCGCGGCGTGGCCCCTGCCGCCGGAGCGGCGGCGCCGCCTCGAGGAGCTGCTCGCCGCCGGCGAGGAGACGCGATGACCGGACGACCGCCGCCGCTCCGTGACCGCAGGAGCTTCCTGCTGCTGAACGGCACCCAGTTCCTCACCGTCTTCGGCGACAACGCCTTCAAGCAGGGCATCGTCCTGTACGCGCTGGCCGTCGAGGGCAGCCGTGGCCACGGAGCCTCCCTGGCGCAGTTCCTGTTCTCGCTCCCCTTCCTCGCCTTCGCGCTCTACGCCGGCGACCTCGCCGACCGCTTCCCCAAACGCAACGTCGTCGTCGCGGCCAAGGTCGCCGAGGTCGTCGTGATGCTGCTCGGCGCGCTGGCCCTCGCCACACGGTCGCTCCCGCTCGCCCTGACGGTGGTCTTCCTGATGGGGACGCAGAGCGCCTTCCTCGGCCCGGCCAAGTACGGCGCCCTCGCCGAGTACGCCGGCCGTCCCGCCTTGGCCCGGGCCAACGGCTGGTTCCAGGCAGCCATGATGGCGGGCATCCTGCTCGGCACCGGATCCACCGGCTTCCTGCTCGACGGCTTCGGGGCGCATCCCGAGTTCCTACCCCTCCTCCTCGCCGCGCTCGCCGCCCTGGGCGTGGCCCTGGCCCTCGGCATGCGCCGCCGCCCGCCGGCGAGCCCCCACCGGCGTCCCATCCTGGCGCCGCTGCGGCGGCTGCGGCGCGGCCTGGAGCGCGCGGGACGGGTGCCCGGCCTGCGCCCTGCCATCCTCGGCCACGCCCTCTTCTGGGCCGTCGGCTCGCTCGCCTTCCTCGCCTGGAACGAGGCCATCGCGGTCCGTCCCGACGGCACCCGCCTGGTCGCCGCCGGCCGCGGCTGGTGGTCGGTCGGCCTCGCCGCCCAGGGCGTGTTCATGGCCCTCGGCGCCATGGCCTGCGGCCGCCTGGCGCTGCGCCGCCCGTTGACGACCTGGGTCCGCCTCGGCCTCGGCCTGATGGTCGTCGGCTTCGCCCTGGCGGGCCTGCTCCCGGCCCATCCCGTGCTCGTCTTCGCCGGGACCGCGGTCGCCTCCTTCGGCTCCGGCTTCTACCTGATTCCCCTCCGCACCCTGATCCAGGGACTGGCGCCGCCGGCGCGCCTCGGCGGCACCCTCGGCGTCAGCCAGATGCTCGACTTCGTCGGCATCAGCGGCGCCGCGCTGGCGCGGATGGCGCTGCGCCCCACCGCCCTCGAGGCGCAGGGCCTGTTCCTGCTCATCGCGGTCGCGCTCGTCGCCGGGGGCGTCCCGACGGTGGAACGGCTCGCCCGCGCCCTCAACGACGCTCGAAGCCGAGACGCAGCGTCTCCAGGACCAGGGGCTCGGAGGCCGCGGCGGTGAAGGGCCCACGCGGCGCGCGGGGACGCCAGGGACCGATCGGCAATCCGTCCAGCGCGACCTCGCCGTCCTCCCAGACCAGGCGTTGCCGCGACAGGTCGGCGAGGATGCCGAAGCCGGGGTGGGCGGCGTCGCCGAGCCGGAGCACGGGCAGACCGCGACGCCCTCCGGAGACCAGGACGACGTCGTCCAGCCACGTCACCCGACGCGGCGGCGTCGCGCCCGGCGGCAGGCGCCACACCAGCTCCCAGGAGGCCAGCTCCCAGCCCCGCAGGAGGTCGCGGAGGTCGAGCCGCCACGGTTCGGGGCCGAGCGCGACGTCGGCGAAGGTCACCTCGACGCGGTCGCCGCGCAGGGTCAGGGTGGCATCGGGGAAACGCTCGGCCAGTCCGGTCAGGAGGTCGCGCCGCGGGTCCGGACGGGACGGCGGCGAGGGAGGCGCGGCCGCGCCTTCGGGGTGCTCCGCCGCGGCGCCGGGCGTCGTCCCCGCGTCCGCCCCGGCCCCGGCCTCCGGCGACGCCTCCGCCCCGGCGACGGGGCCGCGGTTCCGTTCCGCCCAGGCCCGCTCCCAGGCTCGGACCCACGGCATCGGGTCGCGTCCCGTCCCCGGGGCCGCCGGGGCGTCGCGGATGCGCTCCAGGGCTTCGTCGAGCCGGCCCTGCAGCGCGAGCAGCTGCGCCTCGAGCCAGGGGTCCGGAGCGCCGCGCAGCCAGGCGACCAGGAATCCGGGCTCGAGGCGCAGCGGGTCGAGCGGCACCTGCGACTGACCGCGGTAGTCCAGGACGAAGGCCCCGGGACGCCGCGGGGCGCGCTCGACGACCCCGCCGACCGGCGTGCCGCCGGCGAGTTCGACGGAGAGGGTGCGGCCGAGTTCGGTCTCGAGCCGCGCCGCGAGGTCGTGCGCCAGCGCCGCCAGGACGACGGCCCGCTCGCGTCCGACCCGGGCGTCGGGGGAGTCGTCGAAAACGGAGCGCTCGAGCC
>JALUVI010000064.1 GCA_027020785.1 Planctomycetota bacterium
GGCCCGGAGGCTGCCGCCAAGGAAGCCCGCCGCGGCGAAAGCCGCCAGCGGAAGGAGAAGGGGGGAGGAGGCGCGTGCCATGGCGGGGAAGATAGCGCCCCGATGGCGACTCTGGGTTCCCTGTTCGGCCCATTTTTTGCTCTTCCCAGTGCCCACTCCTCCCCCTCCTACCGTGGCCGATGGAGTCCGGAACAGGCGCACCCTTTTCTCGGATTCCATGGTTACCATGGGAAAGCCATGGCTATGGCCCTCGCCATCCTCCTCCTGGCCCTCCCCTCGGCCCCCCAGGAGCCCGGCCCCGACCGCCTCCTCCTCCCCTCTCGGTCGCAGCAGGTACCCGAGTGGTTGGCCGACAACGCCCGTCGGGTGGACCCCGCTGCCGACGGCTGGCGCACGGAGGTCCTCCACGACTCGGCGAAGCACCACCTGCACGAAATCCTGGACTCGCTGTTCGCCGGAGCCGCATGGGACGACGCCCCCCTGGCCCCGGACTTTCGGTTCACGACCCTGCGCCCGGAGCTCGAGGTCGTCCGCGATTCCGCTGCGCTGCAGTTGTGGCGTGCCCGGACGATTCCGGAGCTGCGCCGGCCTCGTGAAGCGTTCGGAGAGGCGCTCGCCGAGTTCCACCGTCACCTCTCCGATCGCGACGCCGTCCTGCCGGCGGCTTCCTTCGCCAAGCTGGTCACGGTCGAAGCCCTCGACGAGCGTTCCTTCCGGACCCACGCCATCGTCCACGCCCACGCCGACCGCCGTGGTGGCGGCATCGCGCAGTGGAACCTGGAGGCCGACCTGACCTGGACCATTGGTGCCGACGAAGAGGACGTCCGGCTGCAGGACTTCGCATTGACCGCTTACGAGGAGGGCGTATCGCCGCTGCCGCTGCTGCAGGACTACGGATACGAAGTGTTCGGTGACACTCCCACCTATGCCGAACACGTGCTGCTCGGAACCGAGGACTACACGCATCGCGTGGACCATGCCTTCGGGCGCAGCTACATCGGCGCTCAGGGCATCGCCGTCGGTGACGTGAACGGCGACGGGCTCGACGACGTCTTCCTGGCCCAGCAGGCCGGCCTCCCCCACCGGCTCTACCTGGCGCGCGCCGACGGTACTGCCGAAGAGGTCTCGGCAAGGGCACGGGTGGACTTCCTGGACAAGGCACGCGGCGTCCTGCTCTGTGACTTCGACGGCGACGGCGACCAGGACCTGGCGCTCTCGACCGGCCCCAACCTCACCATCGCCTGGAACGACGGCGACGGCACCTTCGGCTCGCGCACGTACCTGCGTGGTCCCGGCAGCGAGGAGATCTACTCGTTGGCGGCCGCCGACCCCGACGGAGACGGCGACCTCGACGTCTACGCCTGTCGCTACGTGAAGAACGGACTGCTTGGCGGCGTGCCGACGCCGTATCACGATGCGCGGAACGGCGCCCCGAACGTCTATTGGCGCAACGACGGCGACCATGGGTTCACCATCGCCACCGAGGAGGTCGGTCTCGACGACGACAACACGCGGTTCAGCCTCGCCGCCGCCTGGGAGGACCTCGACGGGGACGGCGACCTGGACCTGTACGTGGTCAACGACTTCGGCCGCAACTCGTTCTACGTCAACGAAGGCGGGCGCTTCCGCGAGGCGGCGGTGGAACACGGGGTGGACGACATGGCGGCCGGCATGGGAATCACCATCGGTGACGTCGATCGCGATCTCGATCTCGACCTGTACGTGACCAACATGTTCTCCTCCGCAGGGCGGCGCATCGCTTCGCAGGACGACCTCTTCATGGGCGGTCGCAATCGGGACCTCCACGGGGCCTACGTACGCCATGCACGCGGCAACACGCTGCTGGTCCAGGAAGCGGGCGGGCGATTCCGCGACGCCACCGACGAAGCCGGCGTCGCCATCGGCATGTGGGGTTGGGGCGCCGTGTTCTTCGACCTCGAGAACGACGGCTGGCTCGACGCCTACTGCCCCAACGGCTTCCTGACCAACGAAAGGCCGAAGGACTTGTGAAGCTTCTTCTGGCGGCGCGTGACGTCGCAGTCGGGACGCGAAGGAGAGGAGGCCAGCGACGAGTACCGCGAGGCGTGGGCCAGCATTGCCGAGCTCGCCGCCCGGGGCGAGCTGTCCTGGAGCGGCCGCGAGTCCAATCGCGTCTTCTCCAATCTCGGCGGCCTGGAGTTCTTCGACGTGTCCGATCTGACGGGGGCCGCCTATCTCGACGACGGGCGCGCTGCGGCGGTGCTCGACTGGGACCGTGACGGCCGCCAGGACTTGCTCCTACGCAACCGCACGGCGCCGCGGCTCCGCCTCCTCCTCGGGCGGGCGCCCGACCCCGGCGCCTGGCTGCAACTGCGACTGGCCGGCACCGTCTCCAATCGCGACGCCATCGGAGCGCGGGTCGTGGTGGAGACCGAGGACGGCGCGCTGCTGCGCTGCCTGCGCGCCGGCGAGGGGTACCTCGCCCAGTCGAGCAAGGTCCTCCACTTCGGTCTCGGCGACGCAACCGAAGTCCGCCGGGTCGTCGTCGCGTGGCCGCCCGACGCCGAGGGCGTGCGCCGCGAGGAGGTCTTCACCGGGCTGGAGGCGGGGCATCGCTGGCTCCTCGTCGAAGGCAGCGGCGCGGCGGTCGAGGACGACCCGCCGCCGGTGACCGTGCTCCCCGAGACGCCGCGACCGCAGCCGGTGCCCCCGCACGGCGAGCGCTTCGTCGGCCGGATCCCCCTCGTCGCGAAGCTTCCGATGCAGCCCCTGCCACTGCCGTCGTGGGAGCGCCCGGGCCGTACCGTGGCCGACCTGCGCGGCAGCCCGGTCCTGGTCAACCTGTGGTCGCTGACCTGTGCTCCGTGCCGCGGCGAGCTGGCCGAGTTCTCCGAACGGCGTGACGAGATCGCCGCAGCAGGGCTACGGGTGGTGCCGCTCGAGCTCGGTGCCGATGGCGAGACCGCAGCAGGCCGTGAACTCCTAGCGTCGCTCGGGCTCGGCGCCGATGCGGGCCCTGCCGACGCGCGCACCCTGGCCGCCCTCGGCGTGGTCCTC
>JALUVI010000065.1 GCA_027020785.1 Planctomycetota bacterium
GGATCGGCCGCCCCCCGCTCCCCCAGCAGGAAGAGGAGCACGACGAGGGCGACCAGCACCCCGACCCCGAACAGCGCCCGGCGCTTCACGAGGTCACCTTACCATTCTGCCCCGAAGTTCCATTGCTCCCATTGGTCCCGTTGGGTGACCCACCCGTACCTCCGGTGCCGGGCGTGCCGGCGATGCCAGCGTGGGGATCCTTCTTCCCGGATACCGTCTTCGTGGTCGCGTCGCCGCCATTCCCGGCGTTCCCGCCATTGCCTCCAGCGCCACCGTCGCCGCCGTCGCCGCCGGTAGCCTTCGCCAATCCATCGATCGTTTCGGCATAGGCGTCCCCACCGTTTCCCGCGTGGCCACCGTGGCCACCATTCCCGCCAGCGACGGGACGACATTCGCCGTCAACGGTCTTGGGCGCACAGCCGGCGGCGCCGTTGCCGCCCGAGCCACCATTGCCGCCCTTGCCACCCTTGGCGATGGCCAACCAACCAGGCAGATCGGTCACGGTCTGGGCCGACTCGCCTGGCTTGCCCGGCTTGCCCTGGTCTCCGGAGGCCCCGCAACCCAAGCCGTTGTCCCCCTGGCTGCCGCTACCAGCGTCGTCCTTCTCGTCACGAATCTCCTTCTTCTCGGGATCCACGACCTGAGACATCAGGTAGGAAACCGGGAAGACGATGCCTAGGACTAGAGCGATCGTCGCCATGCAGAATCTCGAATCTTCTCTCATGTTCTTCGTCCTCCTCACAGGACGGATCGAATTGGAATGGGTGGACGGACCGAGGCGAGGTCGTTCATCCGGCCAGGTCCACGGAAGCCATTGAAGCACTGCCCCCCCGGTCGAGAGGCAGGCAGGGGCCGGCCCCTCGACCGTGGAGCGGGTCGTGCAGGAAGCCCGGGGGAAACGGGTGCTACACCCGGCCGCGGCGCCGGCCGCCTCGGAACGACCGTCGCCCACCGTGATGCGTTCCGCGGCACTTCCGCGAGCACGCCGACTCGACCCTGCGCGCGGTCTGCGACACGTCCAGGGCATCACCGACCGCTACGTCGAGCGCATCGCCCGCGAGCTCGGCGTCCTCCCGGCCTACTGACCGGCGGCGGCGTCCCTGGCCCGGTCTCGTGCCCCCCTCCCCCCTGGAGGGAGCACGATTCCCGGTTATTCGGGTCGGATCGCGGATTCGAGCGCCAAGGTATCCGAGGAGATGGGTCCGACCCCGTTACTCCTTCCTCATCCGAGTCACCATGAAGAGACACCGACACTCGACCTTCTTCGCTCTCGTCGTCTTCCTCGTCGCCACCGGCCTGGTCTTCCCGTCCTCGCACGTGGACGTCGGCGAGGACGGCCCCTCCGGGACGCCCGGCGCCAACGGCTCGCCCAGCGGTGACGGCGGGCCGGGCGGTCCCGGAGGTGACGGCGAGGAGGCCTACGCCGTCGCCGGCCCGAACCAGAACGCGTATGCATTGGGAGGGGCCGGCGGCCGCGGCGGAGACGGGGGCGACGGCGGGGACGGGATCCCCTCCATCCTTCCCGACGGCGATTGCCTGGCGACCCCTGGGGGCGACGGGGGTGACGGCGGGCGCGGCGGCCGCGGAGGGGACGCCACCGCGCAGGCCAACTCTGGCGAAGCCTTCGCCTATGGCGGCAAGGGAGGTGACGGCGGCGATGGTGGCGACGGCGGTGACGGCGCCACCTGCTCCGAACGCCAGGGCCAGGGCGGCGACGGCGGGAACGGTGGCGACGGCGGCAACGGGGGCGATTCCTTTCCCCTGTCGGGGCTCGGCCCCTCCTTCGCCCACGGCGACGGTGGAGCCGGAGGGCTCGGCGGCCTTCACGGCCTCGGAGGCGCCATCGGCGGCAGCGACGGCCAGGACGGCCAGAGCGGCCAGAACGGCATCTGAAGCCCTTCGGCCTCACCCGGTGATCTCTCCACCGTGACGCTACCGCCTTCCTTGGTCTGATAGCATCGCAGAACGATGAGTCTGGGGCGACGACCCGTCCGCAACCTCTCCATCGGGGTGATCGTGGCAGGGTGCCTGGCCTGGCTCCTGGGTGGCACCCTGCCGGTGGATGGCCCCGTGGAACGGACGTCGGTGGACGACCGTCCACGCAGTGAAGCGCTCGGGTCGGCGCTCGCGCCCGACCGCGGCACGGAGACGCGCACGCCCGCTCCCCGCACCTGGGCGCTGGTGGACGCGCTGACCGGCGCGCGCCTGGACACCGCCGACCTCGTCCTGCGGAGCGGCCCGCTCGTCCGCCCGCTCGATGCGCCCTTCCTCACCGAACGGGAACGTGCGCGGCCCGAGGCCCGACTCGAGTTCCCCCGCAACCCCCTTCCCGGCGCCGAGGTGCTGTCGCTGCCGTGTGACGGCCTGACGCGACGCGGGGAGGCGGACGCACCCGCCCTGGCCGTGCCGCACGACGCGGGCGTCCGCGGCGTCGTCCTCGACGTGCGCCGGGGCGTTCCCCTGGAGGGCGCCTGGGTGGATGCCTGGCTGCTCGCACCGGCGACCTGGCGGGCCACGCTGGACGCAGCCCTGCCCGAAGCACTCGAGGCCGCAGCTCCGCGCGGCTCGACCCAGCACCGTCTGCTCGCCTACGACTTCCTCCGTCTGTGCGCGTGTCGTGACGACGCCGACGTCGTGCCCGATGCGGCCGTCCTCGAGCGCGTCCTGGCCGGGGCCGGCGGGAACGCCGCCGCCGCGCTCGCCGCAGCGGCCGACGACGCCTTCCCCCTGCCCCACGTCCGGGTCCGCACCGACACCACCGGACGCTACGAGCTCGTCCTGCCGGGCAGCGGCCTGGTGCTGATTCGCTGCGTCCGCGCGAACTACGAGGTCCGATTCCTCGAACTCCACATCGAGCCCGGCGCCTTCGCCGAAGCCACGATCTCGCTGCGACCGCGCCCCGTGGTGCGGGTCACCCTCCTCGACGAGGCAGGCCGTCCCGTGCCCGACCACCGCGTGAAGGTGCTGGTGCGAATGGACCCGCAGCGCTTCGATGCCTCGGAACTCGGCGACGACGCGCGCTTCG
>JALUVI010000066.1 GCA_027020785.1 Planctomycetota bacterium
GACCTCGAGGGCCTCGGATCGTCTGCTCCTGCGTGCCCCTGGAGACCTTCCTGGACGCCTTCCTGGGCCCGCGCTGTGCGGGCTGCGACGAGCCCTTCGCCTTCGGCGGGCCTCCGTTGTGCCCGGCCTGTCTCGCGACCGTGGTGCCTCGGACCGTTCCCGTGGAGGGGTTCTCCCTGCGCGTTCTGGGGCGACACGAGGGGGTGTTGCGCCGCCTCGTCCTCGTGGCCAAGGACGCTCCGGAGGGGGGGGCGGGGCGCATCCTGACGGACCTGATGGGGGAGGTGGCGCGGTTCCTCCCCCCCGGCGGGGTGTTCGTTCCGGTCCCGCCGCGGTGGCGGCGCCGTTTCGGCGGTCGCGACCTGCCGCGCGCCCTGGCCCGGGCGCTGGCCGAGGCCTCCGGCGGCAGGGTGCTTCGTGCTCTGCGCCGAGTCCGCCTACGCCCGGCCCAGGCCGGCCTCGGCGCGGCCGAACGCCGTGGGAACCTGGTCGGGGCGATGCGGGCGCGGCCGGCGTCGCCGAGGCGCGACGCGTGGGACCCCGGGTTGGTGCTCGTGGACGACGTCGTCACCACGGGTTCGACCCTGGTCGAGGCCCGGCGCGCCCTGCTCGCTGCGGGGTGGCCGATGGTGCGGCAGGCGGTCGCCGCCGCCCATGCGCCGGTGCGGGGGGCTGCACAGGGGAGGTCGGGGTGGCTCGCCGCAGGCGGGGGCCCGGCGTCGTCGGGCCGGGGGGTGCCTTCGGTGGGGGCCGGCCCGTGACCCACCCTAGAATGCCGCGACCATGCGGCAGGTCCACCTGAACCTCCACGGCGGGATCGCCGGCGACATGCTGGTTGCCGGGTTGCTCGACGCCGGTGCTCCGCGCGAGGTGCTCGATGAGGTCCTGGCGGCGTTGCCGGCGGGCGAGTTCCGGGTCGAGGTCGGTCGCGAGCGCCGTCGCGGCCTCGTCGGGCTCCGTTTCTCGGTGGAGGTCCTCGAGGCGCCGGCCCATCGGGGGCTGGCCGAAGTCCTGGAGCTGCTCGCCCCCTTGCCGCTCAGCGAGCGTGCCAGGGGCTGGGCCGAGGCGTCGTTCCACGCCCTCGCCGAGGCCGAGGCCGAGGTCCACGGCGCGAGTCCGGACTCGGTCCACTTCCACGAGGTCGGAGCGGTGGATGCGGTGGTGGACGTGGCCGCAGCCTGTGCACTGCTCGATGCGCTCGAGCCCGAGGCGGTGTTCGCGACCGCGGTTCCGGTCGGATCGGGCACGGTGCGCAGCGCTCACGGCGAACTGCCGGTCCCGGCGCCGGCGACGGCGCTGCTGCTCCGCGGCATGCCGACCTGCGGCGCCGACCTCGTCGGCGAGCGCGCGACGCCGACCGGGGTCGCCCTGCTGCGCGGCGTCGGGGTGCGGTTCGAGCCGCGGCCTCCGGCCGTACTCGAGGCGGTGGGCCACGGGCTCGGCGCGCGTGATCCCGAAGACCGCGTCAACCTGCTGCGCGTCGAGGTCGAGCGGGTCGCAGTGGGGCAGGAGTGGGTGGTCGAGTTCCGCACCCTGGTGGACCACCTCACCGGCGAGGAACTGGGGCGGGCGTTGGACGAGCTCCGTCCCCTGGCGGTGGACCTGTGGGCCGAACCGGCGCTCGGCAAGAAGGGGCGACCGGCGTGGGAGGTCGTCGTCCTGGCCGAGGCGGAGCACGAGGCCGTGGTGCGCGATGCGGCGTTCCGTACGTTGCGCACCCTCGGCTTCCGCGTGCGGCCGCTTCGGCGTGAACGCCTGCCGCGGGTGGAGGGCGAGCGGGCGACCCCGTTCGGCCCGCTCCGGACCAAGGTCGCGATCGGGCCTGACGCAGTCGTGGCGCGCCCCGAGGCGGACGACCTCACGGCTGCTGCGGAGGAGCGCGGCCTGACCCTGCAGGAGTTCCTGGCCGAGCTCGCGCGGCGCGGGCGCGAGGCGTGAGCCGACGCTGCGACTCCGTGGGATCTGCCGCGCCGACCGGGCGGCTCGCCCCCAGCCCGACCGGGGTCCTCCATCTCGGCAACGCCCGCTCCTTCCTGCTGGCCTGGTTGGATGCGCGTCACCGCGGCGGCCGCATCCTGATGCGCATCGAGGACCTGGAGACGCCACGGGTCAAGCCGGGCGCGGAGGCGGCCGCTCTCACCGACCTGCGGTGGCTCGGATTGGATTGGGACGGCGAGGTCCTGGTGCAGAGTCGCCGCGCTGCGGCCCACGAGGAGGCGTTGGCCCGACTCGCGGCGCGCGGACTCGTCTATCCCTGCACGTGTACCCGGCGCGACGTGGAGCACGCTGCGGCGGCGCCGCATGCCGGGCACGAGGGCCCGGTCTATCCGGGGACCTGTCGCGGGCGGTGGGCTTCGGCAGACGAGGCCGAGGCCGCGACAGGGCGAGCGCCGGCCTGGCGTTTCCGCGTGCCCGAGCCCGGCTCCGCAGCCGGTGTCGTCCGTTTCCACGACCGTTGCGTCGGCGAGGTCGAGGTGGACGTCGGCGCCGAACTCGGTGACTTCGTCGTCTTCCGCCGCGCAGGGGGGGCCGCCTACCAGCTCGCGGTGGTGGTGGACGACGCCTTCCAGGGCGTCGACTCGGTGCTCCGAGGGGCCGACCTCCTCCCATCGACCGCACGGCAGATCCTGCTGCAGCGGGCGCTCGGACTGCCGACGCCGGAGTACGCCCACCCCCCGCTCGTCGTCGGCCCCGACGGCCGCCGCCTGGCGAAACGCCACGGCGACACTTCATTGCGCCACCTGCGCGAGTGCGGCCACACTCCCGAGGAGGTCGTTGGTTGGCTGGCCCACGCCAGCGGCCTCCGCCCCGACCCCTCCCCCCTCCGCCCCGCTGACCTCGTCACCGAGTTCGAGCTCGCGCGGGTGCCGCGGGAGCCGGTGGTCTGGCACGGAAACTGGCCCACTCGAATCCGTCCGCTGGCGGAAGAGGAGTGAGACCAAGCGCCCGCCCGATCGTCTCCCTTGACGAAACCCCGACCAGGAGACGATCGTGCAGTTCAGGCCACCCTTCTGTCCCAACCC
>JALUVI010000067.1 GCA_027020785.1 Planctomycetota bacterium
GCCAGGGTACCCCCTATTTCTCTATCTCGTGGATATTATCGCACGAAGGATGACTCTGGACGACAAGAGCCTCAACAAGCGCCAAATAGCGCTTGCGAGAACAGGGAATGGGCTATATAATGCGCAGCAATGGCCAAAGCCCTGCCATCTATCCCCCAGCCCGGCACCCGCGAATCGGAGACCTTGGAGATCAAGTCGGCGCAACTGCTCCGGCAAGAGAAGACGACATTCGATCGACTACTGAGGCCCATCGTCGGCATGCTCAACGCGAAAGGCGGTCGGATCTGGGTGGGATGCGAGAGCGAGAAAGCCCAGAAGGACACGGTGGCGGGCTATGCCCCCATGCCGCTCGCCGAACTCGAGCAGCACATCGCAAGACTCCAGGACATGCTGGTCACCCGTATCGAGCCCCCACCCTCGGAAGCCGAAGTCCTGCCGATTCCTGCTCCTTGCGAAGACGGGCACATCCTTTGCATCGAGGTGCATCCAAGAGTCTGGCCATCCCGGCGGCCCTACTGCCTCCGCAAAGGCAAGGAACGCTCTTTCCTCGTCCGCCGCATGTCGCGCCTGGACGTCCTTACGTATGAGGAGATAGCCGCGGGGTTCACGCACGAAGACGAGTGGGCCAGATTCCGAGACCTAGCACGCGCCGAAGAGAAAGGCCTGGGCCCTCTCGACCTCCCCCATCTCACTCTAGCCCTCTCCCTGGTTGCGCTAGACGGCACTCGTTCCTTCCCCTTGTCTCAGGCGGCGTTCGATGATCTCGAACAGGTCCGAACGAACTCCGTCCTTCAGAGGAGTCGGCCGCAATGGCGACAACGGCAAACGCGTATCATGAGCACGGAGAAGAGGCGCAGCATGTCGTTTTCCGTAAGCAACTCTGGAGTGCTGGTCGCTAGGTTTTGCCCTGATCCCGTGTCCGCGACTTCTTGCACAGGCATCACGCTTCCTAGACTGTGGGGCCTGCGGTTGGCAGATGTCGTGGTTGCAGCCCATGCCCTCTGGAGAGGGCACGTTGCTGAGCCATGTCTCGTCCTTGCCGAACTGCGATCACACAGGCTACGGGAACTCATCAACGAGGACGACCTCGCTACGCTGGCCGAGGACGACTTCTGCGTGCATACGGTAGAGCCCATGGAGGGTCCTCGTTTCAAGGAAGATCCTTTGGGTCTGGCAGAGGAACTCCTCGAATACTCTCTAGAACATCTGGGATTCGACCAGGCTGCGCACCTCGCACGATCTGCCATCAGAGCCGCCAAGGCGCGGGAGTTCCTTCCTTTACCGGGATGATTCGTCTTGCTTTCTGGGCTGGACGCAGCAGGGCGCGGCGGTAAGTTCACGCCATGGGACTGTTCCAGAAGCCGCCCAGGACGCCGGAGGAGTTGCTCGCGGCGCAGCCGCTGGACCTGACTCCGGACGAGGTCGCCGAGTTGACCGAAGAGGAGTGGTACGCGCGGGCGTACAAGGGTGAGGGGGTGCCGCAGCTGACGGTGCGGGCGGTGCTGCTCGGAAGCGTGCTCGGCTTCGTCCTGGCGTTCACGAACCTCTACGTCGGCCTCAAGGCGGGCTGGGCGCTCGGCGTCGTCATCACCGCCGCCCTGGTCGCCTTCGCGCTGTGGCGCAGCCTGCTCGCCATCGGGCTGGCCAAGACGCCGATGGGGGTGCTCGAGATGAACGCCATGGCCTCCACCGCCTCCTCGGCGGGGTACGCGACCGGCGGCACGATGGTCTCGGCCATCGCCGCCCTGCTCATGCTGTCGGCGACGCCGGACAATCCGGAGGGGCAGCACATCGGGTTCTGGCTGCTCATCGCCTGGACCGGCAGCCTCGGCTTCCTGGGCACGCTCATGGCCATTCCCATGAAGCGCAACATGATCAACCAGGAACGGCTGCGCTTCCCGACCGGGACGGCCGCTGCGGTCACCCTGTACTCGCTCTACTCGGAGGGGCAGAAGGCCATCAAGAAGGCCAAGGCTCTGTTCGTCGCCGCCGGCATCGCGGCCTTCACCCCGCTCCTGCTCCTGCTGAATGCCCTTCCCGACGGCGCCGGTGGGCGCAAGCCGCTGCTGCCCAGCTCGCTCCCGGTGTTCGACTGGCTGCCCGCCCCCTCCAAGGGGACGAAGCCGTCCGACTGGACCTGGAGCCTCGACCTCGACCCGACCTTCCTCGCCGCCGGAGCCCTGATGGGCCTGCGCGTCACCTTCGCGATGGTCCTCGGCGGGCTGGTGCTCTACTACGGCATCGGCGACCGAGCCTTCCACGAGTGGACCTGGACCAACCCGCAGGGCGAGGTCGTCACGGCCATCACCGCGCCGGGCAAGGCCTGGCGCGAGGCCGGCCTCTGGTTCGGCGTCTCCATCATGGTGGCCTCGGCCCTGATGTCGTTCGCGCTGCAGTGGAAGACCATCGTCCGCGCCTTCCGTGGCATGCGCAGCTCGCACGAGGAAGGCTCCGAGATGGAGGCCCTGGTCCAGCGCACCGAGGTTCCGCAGAGCTGGTTCGTCTGGGGCTCGCTCTTCTTCGGCGCCGTCGTGGTCTGGCTGGCCCACGGCTGGTTCGAGATCCCGTGGTACTACGGCGCCCTGGCCGTGGTCATGACCTTCGTCCTGGCCCTGGTCGCCTGCCGCGCCACCGGCGAAACCGACATCACGCCGACCGGTGCGCTGGGCAAGATCATGCAACTCACCTATGGGGTGCTGATCCCGCAGAACGCGACCGCCAACCTGATGACCGCGAGCATCAGCGCCAACGCCGCCGGCAACTCGGCCGACCTGCTCTCGGACCTGAAGTCGGGCTACCTGCTCGGCGCCAACCCGCGCCGCCAGTTCCTGGCCCAGTTCATGGGGGTGATCGCCGGCACCTTCGCCACCGTCGCCGGCTTCCGCATCCTGGTGCCGAACGCCATCGCCCTCAACGGCCAGACCCTGGCCGACGGGACCTTCGTCCAGCCCCAATACCCGGCGCCGGCGGCCATCTCGTGGCGGGCCATGGCCGAACTGTTCCGCGACGGGCTGCAGAACCTCCACCCGATGTACCAGCAGCTCATCTTCTGGGGGCTCGGCATCGGCGCGGCCCTGGTCCTCATGGAGGTCGTCCTCGGCCACCGCAAGCGCTGGGTGCCCTCCGCCACCGGCCTCGGGATGGGGATGATCATCGGCTTCAACTTCTGCATCTCGATGTTCCTGGGGGCCCTCATCGCCTGGTTCTGGATGCGCCGCAGCCCGCGGACCGCCTCTGACTACCTGGTCCCGGTCTCGGCCGGCGTCATCGCCGGGGTGTCGCTGATCTCCGTGATCATCGCCATCCTGAACAACACGGTCCTTTCCTGACCCCGGCGCAGCGTTAGGATTCGCGGCCGTCATGGCCGCGAGCCCCTCCCCCCGTACCCGGACGACGGTGGCCGCCAAGGCCACGATGGCCGTCACGGGCATCGTCCTCCTCTCGTTCGTGCTCGGCCACATGGCCGGCAACCTGCAGGTCTTCCTCGGCCCCGAGGCGATGAACTCGTATGCCGAGTTCCTGCACGATTTCGGGCACGGTCTGGCGCTGTGGGTGGTCCGGGCCGTGTTACTGGCCTGCCTGGTGCTCCACGTCGCCTCGGCGGCCTACGTGGTCCGCGTCTCGAAGGCGGCGCGCCCCGTCGGCTACGTGATGAAGAAGGACGTCGCCACCGACTTCGCCGCCCGCACCATGTGGATGACCGGCCTCATCGTGCTGGCCTTCCTCGTCTACCACCTGCTGCACTTCACCATCGACCCGCTCGGCGCCTACCACGACTTCGTGGACGCCGAAGGGCGACACGACGTCCACCGCATGGTGGTGACGGCGTTCCAAAGCCTGCCCACGGTCGCGGTCTACGTGGTCGCCCAGGTGCTGCTCGCCATCCACATCAGCCACGGCGGGAGCTCGCTGTTCCAGACCCTGGGCTGGCGCTCCCCCCGCAACGCGAAGTGGGTGGACCGCATCGGCCCCACCCTCGCCGCCGTCATCCTGGTCGGCAACCTGTTCATCCCGCTGGGCGTCTTCGCCGGCCTCGCCTCCTGAACCCCGCGCGCCTCCGAACGTCATGACCCTGAAGCTCGACGCCCGCATCCCGGACGGCCCGCTCCACGAGAAGTGGGACGAGTGCCGTTTCCACGACAAGCTCGTCAATCCCGCCAACAAGCGCAAGTTCAAGATCATCGTGGTCGGCGCCGGGCTCGCCGGAGGCAGCGCCGCCGCCGCGCTCGGCGAACTCGGCTACCAGGTCGAGGTCTTCGTGTTCCACGACACGCCGCGGCGGGCGCACTCGATCGCCGCCCAGGGCGGCATCAACGCGGCCAAGAACTACAAGAACGACGGCGACTCCATCCGCCGCCTGTTCTACGACACCATCAAGGGCGGCGACTACCGGGCGCGCGAGGCCAACGTGTTCCGGTTGGCGCAGATCTCGAACCACATCATCGATCACTGCGTCGCCATCGGAGTGCCGTTCGCGCGCGAGTACGGCGGCCTGCTCGACAACCGCTCCTTCGGCGGCGCCCAGGTCAGCCGCACCTTCTACGCCCGGGGGCAGACCGGCCAGCAGCTCCTGCTCGGGTGCTACCAGTCGCTGCTGCGGCAGGTCCACGCCGGGAAGGTCCGGTTCCACGCCCGCAAGGAGATGCTCGACCTGGTGAAGGTGGACGGGCACGCCCGCGGCATCATCGTTCGGGACCTGGTCACCGGCGAGATCACGCGGCACGCCGCCGACGCCGTGGTGCTCGCGACCGGCGGCTACGGCAACGTGTTCTTCCTGTCCACGAACGCCAAGAACTCGAACGTCACCGCGGCGTTCCGCGCCTACAAGCGGGGGGCCGGGTTCGCCAACCCCTGCTTCACGCAGATCCACCCGACCTGCATCCCGGTCAGCAGCGAGTACCAGTCGAAGCTGACCCTGATGAGCGAGTCGCTGCGCAACGATGGCCGGGTCTGGGTGCCGAAGCAGAAGGGCGACCAGCGGCCGCCGAACGAGATTCCCGAGGACGAGCGCGACTACTTCCTCGAGCGGCGCTACCCGAGCTTCGGCAACCTGGTGCCGCGCGACGTCGCCAGCCGCGCCATCAAGGAGCGCTGCGATGCGGGCTACGGGGTCGGAGCCACCGGCATGGCCGTGTACCTCGACTTCCGCGACGCCATCCAGCGGCTCGGTCGGAAGGTCATCGAGGAACGCTACGGCAACCTCTTCGCCATGTACGAGAAGATCACCGGCGAGGACCCCTACGAGGTGCCGATGAAGATCTATCCCGCCGTCCACTACACCATGGGCGGGCTGTGGGTGGACTACCACCTGATGTCCACCATCCCGGGGATGTTCGTGCTCGGCGAAGCCAACTTCAGCGACCACGGCGCCAACCGACTCGGCGCCTCGGCGCTGATGCAGGGTCTGTCGGACGGCTTCTTCGTCATCCCCTACACCATCGGCGACTACCTGGCGCGTCACGGGACGATGGACCCGAAGCAGAAGGTCCAGCCCGACCACCCGGCCTTCGACGAGGTCGAGAGCGAAGTGCGGGCGCGCATCCAGAAGCTCCTCGACGTCAAGGGAAGCACGCCCGTGGACGTGTTCCACCGCCGCCTCGGCCACCTGATGTGGGACGAATGCGGCATGGCCCGCAGCAAGGAGGGCCTGGAGCGGGCGCTCCAGGAGATCCCGAAGATCCGCGCCGAGTTCTGGAAGGACGTCGCCATCCCCGGCGACCCGAAGGAGTTCAACCAGGAGCTCGAGAAAGCGGGGCGCGTCGCCGACTTCCTCGAGTTCGCCGAGCTGATGTGCATGGACGCGCTGCATCGCAACGAGTCGTGCGGCGGCCACTTCCGCGTCGAATACCAGACGGAGGAAGGCGAGGCCCTGCGCGACGACGAGAACTACGCCTACGTCGCGGTGTGGGAGCACCGCGGCCCCGACCAGCCGCCCGAACTCAACAAGGAGCCGCTGGTCTTCGAGGCCGTCCACCCCTCCACCCGGAGCTACAAGTAGGAGGCATCATGGAACAGAAGAGCATGCGGCTCACCCTGCGCGTCTGGCGGCAGGACGGCCCCAACGACGCGGGTCACGTGGAAACCTTGCAGGTGGACGGCATCCTCGAGGACATGTCGTTCCTCGAGATGCTGGACAAGGTCAACCAGGACCTCATCCGGGCCGGCAAGGAGCCCATCGCGTTCGACCACGACTGCCGCGAGGGCATCTGCGGCACGTGTTCGCTGATGATCGACGGCGTCGCCCACGGCCCCATGAAAGGGACCACGGCCTGCCAGCTCCACATGCGGCACTTCCGTGACGGCGACACCATCACCATCGAGCCGTGGCGGTCGGGGGCCTTCCCCGTGGTCAAGGACCTGGTGGTGGACCGCTCGGCCTTCGATCGCATCCTGCAGGCCGGCGGCTACGTCTCGGTGAACACCGGGGCGGCCCCCGACGCGCACACCCTGCCGGTGCCCAAGCCCGACGCCGACGCGGCCTTCGACGCCGCAGCCTGCATCGGCTGCGGAGCATGCGTCGCCTCGTGCCCCAACGGCTCGGCGATGCTGTTCGTCGCGGCCAAGGTCAGCCATCTCGCCCGACTGCCGCAGGGGCAGCCCGAACGGCGCAAGCGCGTCCTCGACATGGTCGCGCAGATGGACGCCGAGGGCTTCGGCGCCTGCAGCAACCACTACGAGTGCGAGGCGGTGTGCCCCAAGGAGATCTCGGCGCGCGTCATCGCCGAGATGAACCGCGACTACCTCGAGTCGCGGCTCTGCAGCGGGAGCTGACGGCGGTGGAGCTCGAAGTCGAAGCGAAGCTGGTCGCCCCGTCGGCGGCCGCGCTCGCGCGACTTCCCGGAGCGGCGGAATCGCTCGGCTACCACCTCGGCGAGCCCGAGCGGGTGATGGTCGTGGACCACTACCTCGATACCGAGGACCTGAACCTGCACCGCGCCGGCTGGGCCCTGCGTCTGCGCGACCTCGGGACACGGAAGCTCCTCACCCTCAAGGAGCGGGTGCCGCCGCGCGACGGCATCGCCAAACGGCGCGAATACGAGCAGGAGGTCCACTGGGACGAGGACAGCGGATGGGCCATCCCCCAGGACGTGTTGGAAGGACGGCTGCGCGACCTGCTCCACGACAGCTCGCTGGCGCCGCTGTTCCTGGTGCGCCAGGACCGCACGCTCTTCCCGCTGGCGGCCGACACCGGTGAGTGGTGCGAGGTGGCCCTGGACCGGGTGGCCTGGGAGGCCGCCGCCGGAACCGAGACGGCCTTCGAGGCCGAGCTCGAGCTCTACCGCGGCGACGAGACCTGGCTGCGCAAGGTCGCGGAGGAACTGCGGGCCGAGCTCGGCTGGGAACCGGGCGCCGTCAGCAAGTACGAACGCGGCCTCGCCCTCGCCGGGCTGGCTCCCTCGGCCTGAAGACGCGCCGAGGTCAGCGGGTCGGAAGGCCCATCTCCTCGAGCAGGTGCGGAGCGGGCCAGACCTCGCGCATCAGCCACAGCGGGAAACGGACGTCCACCGAGATGTTCCGGCTGCGCTCGGGGTTCCAACCGAAGTCGCCGGCGACGTTCTCGAAGACGCGGTCGAAGTTGAGGCCGACCAGGCGGCCCCGGCCGTCCACCACCGGCGAGCCGGAGTTGCCGCCCGTGGTGTCGGCGTCGGCGAGGAAGCAGACCCGGATGTCCCGGGCTCCGGGGCGGGCTTCGGCGGCGGCGCGGACCTCGTCGGGCACGTCGAACTCGCCCTCGCCGCGGTCCTTCTCGAGCATGCCGGCCACGGTGGTGAACGGCAGGTGCCAGACGCCGTCGCGGGGCTGGTAGCCCTTCACCGTTGCGATGGAGAGGCGCAGGGTGCTGTTGGCGTCGGGGTAGAAGCGCTCGCCGCGCCACTCCTCCTGGAGCGAGATCCACTTGGGGCCGACCTCGAGGCGTAGACCGGCGAGACGGTCGCGGAAGTCCTGAAGCTCGCGGTAGGCCGGCGCCAGGGACCGGGCCAGCTCGGCCCAGGCTTCGGGGCCCCGCTCGCCGTCACCGTGCTCGGCGTCCCAGGCGTCGAAGGCCTCCAGCCGCTGCGTCTCGGGGAGCTCCCGCGCCAGACCGGCGAGCAGCTCGAGGATGCGGTGGTCCACCGCGGACATCGCGACCCGGGCCGCCGACTCGTCGTCCGGCGCCGAGAGCATGCGCCGGAAGGCGCCGCTGCGGTAGCGGAACTGGTCGAGCAGGAAGTCGCGCTCCATCCGGGCCGCCTCCTCGGTGTCCAGGGCGAGGACGCGGTCCAACACCCCGTCGTAGCGCTGCCGCCGACCCGCGTCGGCGGCCACCCACGCGCGGATCTCGGCCTCCTCCCGGAGCTTCCGGTCCACCACGCCGTTGCGCGCCAGCCCCCAGATCATGCCCTCGGCGTTCTTCTGGGCGTTGGCCAGGCCCTTCAGCAGCGATTCGATGCGCAGCCGCCGCTCCGGGTCGTCGGCGGTGTCCTCCTCGAGGAAACGGATCATCGCCGTGAACACCTCGAGCCGCAACGGATAGTAGACCGCCTCGCGCACCGCGACCGCGACCGAGGTCATGTAGCGGTTGGTGCGCCCGGGGTAGCCCATGACCATGACCAGGTCCCCCTCCTCGACACCGTCCTCGGAGACCCGCAGCCAGTGCGCGGGGCGGAACGGCACGTTGTCGGGCGCGTAGTCGGCCGGGCTGCCGTCGGGCGCGACGTAGGCGCGGAAGAAGGTGAAGTCGCCGGTGTGCCGCGGCCACATCCAGTTGTCGGTCTCGCCACCGTACTCGCCCACGTCCCGCGGCGGCGCATACACCAGCCGGACGTCGCGCAGCACCGTGCGCACGATGCGCCGCCACTCACGACCCTCGAAGTAGGGCACGACGATGGCGCTCTCGAACGGCCCCTGCACCTCCTGCTCCAGGCGCCGACGCTCGGCCTGGACCGCCTTCCAGCGCGCGGCGGGGTCGTCGCCGGCAGCCTCCATCGCGGCGTGGACCTCGGCGGTGACGTCGTCGTAGCGGCGCACGAACGAGACCGAGTAACCTTGCGCCGGGATCTCGGCCTCACGGTCCGCCGCAACGAAGCCGTCCTCGAGGTAGTTCCGCTCGAGGGTGCTCGCCGCGTTGATGGCGGCGAAGCCGCAGTGGTGGTTGGTGACGATCAGGCCCTCGGGGCTGACGAAGCTCGCCGAGCAGCCGTTGATCTGGACGGCGGCCGACAGCAGGCCCTCCTCGCCGTTCCACAGGTCGTCGGGCCCGAGCTCCAGCCCGCGGGCCTGCAGCGCCGTGAAGTCGAGCCCGGCGATCTGCTCGGGCAGCCATTCGCCCTCGTCGGCGGCCGCCCGTCGGCCGAGGAACAGGGCCGGCGAGGCGACCGCGAGGAGCAGGAGGAGGATGCGGACGGAGCGGGGGACGGGGAGCGCCATGCCCCCAATCTAGGCCCGTCGTCGCTCAACCGCTGGAGTCGTCCGTCGTCCGGTCCGGCGCCACGGTCCTCCAACGCACCACCCGGCCGTCGGGCAGGCGGACCTCGACCGGAATACCGTCGGCGAGCCGCCGGTCGATCCACGCCTCCTGTTCGGCGATCCCGGCGTCCTGCGTCAGCCTGGCCCGGATCTTCGGCGCCATGGACTCGTAGGTGATGCCGGCTCGGCGCAGCGAATCGTCGTCACCCGCCGCCTTCATCAACTCCTCGTACTTGCGGTAGACCTCGTCGTCGGTGACCGGGGGCGCCTCGGCGGCGAACTGCTCGAACAGCTTGCGCTCCAACAGCTCGCGCTCGGCGTGCTCGAGCACGCCCTCCCGACCGAGCCGCCGCTCCAGCGCGACGTAGATCTCGCCGGTCTGCTCCTCCATCGCGGCCCGGAAGGCCTCGACCTCGGCGGGGTCGGGATCGCCGAAGCGCCGCCGCGCCTCCTGCCCGAGCAACACGCCGCGGACCAGGTCGCCGAACAGATCCTCCGGGTCGGCGAAGAAACGGTGCTCGAGCTCCTCGCGCGGCGCCTTGGGGTCGCTCGACAGGGTGAGCCGGGTCCATCTCGGCAACAGGTAGCTGCGGACGACCTCCCCCGGAACCTCCTCGCCGTCCACGGTCATGGTCACCGGCGCCGGCAACGGCGGGGTCTCCCACAGCGATGCTCCAGGATTGCCGCCGGCTCCCGGCCCCCCGGAATCGCGGGAACAGGCGGCCGCCAGGGCAGCCGCCAACAGGGCCGGAACGAAGAGGGCGGGGAGCCCGTGAGGGCCCCCCGCCTTCCGACGAGAAGATCGCATCAGTAGCGGTTCTTCTGGTTGTTCATCACGTTCCAGTGGTTCTGACCGCTGGTCGACTCGTAGTAGTTGTGGAAGTTGCCGAGGTTCGAGGCGATCAGGTACGGGTACATGATGCAGTTGCCGTCGTTGCAGTGGTAGCAGGTGTACGTGTGCCCGACTTCGTGCTGCAGGATCTCGCCTTCCAGGCCGTTGTACTTCTTGGTCAACAGGCGCGGCAGACCGATGTAGGCGATGCCGATGGCGCCACCGGAGGTGTAGTCGTTGGACCACGCGGTCATCATGTCCTGACCGTTCAGACCGTGCTCGGCGTAGGCCTCGTCGAGCAGCTGGGCGATGTCGGCGCTGTCGTTCGAGTCCCAGGCCTGACCGGTGGTCGGGACCAGGTCGATGCCCCAGTTGGCGATGAGCGCGGCGTCGGCGACGTCCACTTCGCCCATGACGTAGTTCTTCAGACTGGCGATGCTGGAGAACGCAGCCCGGAACTCTTCGTCGACCGGATTGTTGGTCGAGACGCTGGCCGTGGTGTGCAGGCCGGAGTTCATCTGGTTGCGCCAGTTACGGCCGATGAGCTGGTCCTCGAGCGCCTGCGAGAGCTCCTCGGGGGTCAACGCACGGTCGATCTGGAACTGGCGGCCGTCACGAGTGGTGAACACCTCATGACCGAACTTGGCATCGAACTCGGCGACCGTGGCGAAGTCCGAGGGGCTGGGAAGGCGGTCGTAGACGCGGCCCTGGCTGTCGGTGTAGGGGCCACTGGTGTTGGGGTCGACGGCCACGAAGGCGAAGGCCGCGACGGCGAGGACGGGAACGAGGATCTTCATGGGTGGGTGCTCGATGCGGTGGGATTCTGTGTTGGGTCGGATGCGGCCGGCGGCCGCCAACCTGGGGTTGGTGGGATGGGGCGGAAGCCCTCGGGGTTCCCCGATTTCCGCGTTCCGCCCCCCAGGCGGCTCCGACGCCCTCAAGCATACCCCGAGAACGGGCCGTCAGTCGCCTTCCTTGGGCAGCCGGACCACTACCTCTGCGGGGCGGGCCTCGGGATCGAAGGCGATGCGCAGGAAGCTCTCGGCCACGTAGGAAGGCGTATTGAAGTCCCCTTCCTCCTTCAGCCGCTTGAAACGCTCGACCTCGGGGAAGACCGACGGGTCCTGGCTCCGGATCAGCTCCTGCATGGCGGTGTCGACGACCCCCGGGGCCACGGCGTGGGCCCGCAACCCGGATTCGGCCTCCTCCAGCTGCAGGGTCTCGGTCAGGCGGTCCACCCCGGCCTTGGAGGCGCAGTAGGCGGCCCATCCGGCGTAGCCGTGCCAGGCGGCGCCGCTGGAGACGTTGATCAGGACCCCCTCCCCCTGGCGATCCACGAAGGGCAGGAAGGCCCGGCTCCCGTAGAGGACGCCGAACAGGTTCACGTCGAGGTGGCGGCGCAGGTCCTCGGCGCGCAACCGCCGCACCGGGACGATGGGCTCCAGGACCCCGGCGTTGTTGACCCAGAGGTCCACCCGGCCGAAGCGCTCCTCCACGTCGCGGGCGAAGCGCTGCATCGCGGCCTCGTCGGCGACGTCGAAGCTGGCGGCGAAGACCCCGGGGTCGTCGGCCAGCACCGGGCGCCCCCGCGCGGTCAGGGCGAGGCGCATGCCGTGGGCGCGGAAGGTCTCGGCGAGTCCGGCGCCGAGACCGCGGCTGGCGCCCGTGATCACCGCGACGCGGCCGGAGAGGTCGGGCAGAGCCATGGCATACAATAGCCGACGATGCGCCTGGCCCACACCATGATCCGGGTCCGCGACCTCGAGCGGACGCTCGACTTCTACGTCGGCTTCATCGGCTTGCGCGAGGTGCGGCGCCACGAGATCGGCGACGAGGCCACCCTGGTCTTCCTCACCGACGACCTCGGCCACTACCACGTCGAACTGACCTGGAACCACGACGGGCGCGACTACGAACTCGGAAACCAGTTCGGCCACCTGGCCTTCTTCACCGACGACCTGGAGGCCGTCGTCGCCGAGATCGAGCGCCGCGGCTGGGACTACCGCCGCAGCCGCCCCGAGCTGAAGAGCCGATACGTGTTCGTGAAGGACCCCGACGGTTACGACGTCGAGATCCTCGAACGTCGCCCCTCTTGACCTCGATTCCGCCCCGGCTCGCCGTGGGCGGCGGCGCCCTGGTCTGGGAGCCGCCGCTCGTCCTGGCGCCGATGGACGGGGTCACCGACCCCTGCTTCCGCGAACTCGTCGCCGAGGCGAGCGGCCCGGCCCTCGGCGGGGCCTGCACCGAGTTCGTGCGCGTCACCGACCACCCCCTGCCGGTCGAGCGACTGGCGCGCGAGCTCGGGCCGCACCGACTGCCCTGTCCGCTCGGGCTGCAGCTCATGGGCAACCACACCCCGGCCCTGGCCGAGACCGCCGTGCGCGCCGCGGAGGCCGGCGCCGACCACGTGGACCTGAACTTCGGCTGCCCTGCGCCGCGGGTGTTCCGCAGCGGCGCCGGCTCGGCCCTGCTCGACGACCCGCCGCGGCTCGCCGCGCTGGTCGCAGCCGTGGTCGCCGCCGCACCGCTGCCGGTCACGGTCAAGATCCGCGCCGGGGTCGCCGACGACCGCCGGCTGGAGGAGCTGGTCCGTCGCATCGCCGACGCCGGCGCCGCGGCGATCACCGTGCACGCGCGCCTCAAGGTCGAACCCTACTCCGCTCCGGCAGACTGGAACCGGCTGCGGCGCGCCGTCGCCGCCTCTCCCGCGCCGGTCGTCGGCAACGGCAGCGCCGACTCGGCCGCGGGCGTCCTCGCGATGTTCGCCGACACCGGTTGCGCGGCGGTGATGGTCGGGCGCGGCGCCCTCGCCGACCCCTGGGTCTTCCGCGCAGCGGTCGAGCGCGCCGCCGGCCGCTCCCCGGAGCCGGTCGCCCCCGCGGAGCGCGTGGCCTGGCTGCGCCGCTATGCGGCGCGGATGCTCGAGCGCGGCGCCTCGCCGGCCCAGGCCCTCGGCCGGACCAAGCAGGCCCTCCGCGCCGCCGCGCAGGCCGGGCGGCTGCCCCACCCCGAAGGGGCGCGCGGGCTTCGCGAGGCGCTCCGCGCCGACTCCCTCGACGGCTTGCTCGACCCCTTCCTTGCCGGCACGAGGACAAGC
>JALUVI010000068.1 GCA_027020785.1 Planctomycetota bacterium
TAGGACCGGCTCGTCCTGGTGGTCGGGAACACCGAAGGCCCGGTCACCGGCCTGACCGGCGAGGTCCAGGCCTTCCACAACGCCGACCCGGCCCACCCCCGTGAGGCCGTGGTCGAGGAACTCGGCGACGGACGCTATCGCTTCGGGCTCGACGTCCACCGCCCCGGTCTGTGGCAGTGGCGCGTCGTGCTCCGACGGGGCGATCAGACCTGGCGCGGCACCCTCCGCCGGGAGGTCGGACGATGACCGTGACCTGGCTCGGCGGCGTGTTCCTGGCGAGCCTCCTCGGCAGCCTGCACTGCGCCGGGATGTGCGGCGGCCTGACCTGCTTCGTCGCCGGCAGGGGAGGCGCCCGCGCGCTCGTCGCCTATCACCTCGGCCGCCTCGCCTCGTACGCCGCAGTCGGCGCCGTCGCCGGCTGGAGCGGACGGGTCCTCGACCTCGGTGGACGGGCCGCCGGTCTGGGCCGGGTCGGCACGTTCCTGTTCCTGACGGTGGTCGTCCTCGGCTCGCTGGCCCTCCTGTTGCGCGGCTTCGGCATCGGAACCTCACTGCGCTCGCCGGCCTCGCCGCTGGGCCGTCTGTTCACCCGACTGGGCCGCTTCCTGCAGACGGTCCCCCCCGGACGCCGCGCACTGGGCCTGGGGCTCCTGACCGTCCTCCTGCCCTGCGGCTGGCTCTACCTGTTCGCCGCCAGCGCCGCGGCCACCGCCGACCCCGTCCTCGGCGCCGCCGCGATGGTCGCCTTCTGGGCCGGCGGGCTCCCCGCCCTCCTCGGCCTGGGCCTGGTCACGGCGCGCTGGACCCCGGCCCTGCGCCGACGCCTGCCGGCCGCCGCCGGCGCCCTGCTCCTCGTCGCCGGCCTGACCTCGCTCGCGCCGCGCCTCGCGCCCCCCTCCTTCACCGCCGCCCAGGCCGCGGGCGATGCCGGCTGCGCTGCGACGGCCGAGCCCGAGCGATGACCGATGCGGCGGCGGCCGGTCCGCGCTGCCGGCACTGCGGCCTGGCGGTGCCGCCGGAGCGCCGGGCGAGGGACGACGAAACGGCCCGCTTCTGCTGCCCCGGCTGCGAGGCCGTCCACCACGCGCTGCGCGACTGGGGGCTCGACCGAGGCTATCGCGCCGTACGCGAGCGCAGCGACGCCGATCCGGTCCCGGCGCGGCCGAGCGGGCGCGACTACCGCGAGTTCGAGACCCCGGAAGTTCTCGAGGACGTGGTCCATCGCGAGGGCGACCGGGCGTCCGCCGAGCTCTTCCTCGATGGTGTGCACTGCGCGGCGTGCGTCTGGTTGATCGAGAAGCTCCCGCTCCACCTGTCGGGTGTGCACGCCGCACGCCTGGACCTGGGCCGTCACGTCGTGGAGCTCGAGTGGGACGCCGAGCAAGTGGGGCTGGCCGAGATCGCGCGCACCCTCGACCGCTTCGGCTACCCCTCGCGACCGGCGCGCTGGGGCGAGGCCCGCGCCCGCCGCGAGGCCGACCGACGCGAGCTGGTCCGACTCGGCGTGGCCGGGGCCCTGGCTGCGAACCTCATGGGCATCGCCTTCGCCCTCTATGGCGGCGAGGTGTCCGGGATGTCGGTGGGCTTCCGTTCCTTCTTCCGGTGGACCTCGCTCGCCCTCGCCTTCGCCGTGGTCTTCGGGCCGGGGGCGGTCTTCCTGCGCGGCGCGGCAGCCGCTCTGCGCACCCGCACCGCGCACATGGACCTGCCCATCGCGCTCGGCATCGTCGCCGGATTCCTCGGCGGCGCGTGGAACACGGTGCGCGGAGGCGGCGAGGTCTACTTCGAATCCGTCGGCGTGCTGGTGTTCCTGCTGCTCGCCGGTCGGTTCCTGCAACGCCGCCAGCAACGGCGGGCCTGGGACGCCGTGGCCCTGCTGCGCGCGCTGGCGCCGCCGCTGGCCCACCGACTCGACGACTCCGGCGACACCCACGACGTCCCGGTCTCGACGCTGCGGCCGGGAGACCGCATCGTCGTCCTCGGCGGCGAGACGGTGCCGGTGGACGGCGTGCTGCGCGAGGCCGGCGCCGACTTCGACCAGTCCTTGCTGACCGGCGAGTCTCGACCGGTGCGGTTGGAGCCCGGAGCCGAAGCCGCCGCGGGGACCACCTGTCTGGCCGGCCCCGCCGTGGTCGAGGTGCTGCGGACCGGATCCGACACGCGCATCGGTCGCATGGCTGAGACCATGGAGCGCGCCGCCCGCGAACGCCCTCCGTCGGTCCAGCTCGCGGACCGGCTCGCAGGCTGGTTCACGGTGGCGGTGGTCGCCGCCGCAGCAGCCACCTTCGCCGTGGTCGGGCGCGGGTACGGCCTCGACGAGGCGCTGGACCGTGCCGTGGCCCTGCTGGTCGTGGCCTGCCCCTGCGCGCTCGGCCTGGCCACGCCGCTCACCCTGGCCGCGGCGCTCGGGGCGGCCGCGCGGCGCGGCATCCTGGTGCGCGGGGGCGAGGCGTTGGAGCGCCTGGCCCGCCCCGGCACGGTGTTCCTCGACAAGACCGGAACCCTGACCGAGGGTCGGTTCCGACTCCTGTCGTGGACAGGCGACGGCGAAGCGGCCCGCCTCGCCGCCGCGCTCGAGGACGGCGTCGCCGGCCCCTACGCCGCCGCCCTGCGCCGACTCGGCGAGGAGGGGCCGGAAGGATCGGCAGGAAGCGGCCGCGACGTCACCGCCCCCGCGAAGACCTCCGGCCCCTCGGTCACCGAGCGCCGCTTCACCCCCGGAGCCGGCGTGACGGGCCGGGTCGACGGCCACGAGGTCATGGTCGGCTCGGCGCGATTCCTGGGGGAGCGGGGGATCACCACCGAGCCCTTCCGGAAACTGGCCCGGCTCGGTGCACTCGCCACGCCGCAACCCACCGAAGGGGCAGGGGTTGCGAACGATTCGGGGGCCGTGCGAGGCCAGGCCGAGAAATCCTCGCAAACCCCTTCCCAGCCGAGCCTTGCGTCAGGAGGAGCGCACCGAGCCGGACCAGTTTCCGACGACGGGGCCACTCCGGTGCTGGTCGCGGTGGACGGCCGCCTCCGTGGGGTGGCCCGGCTCGGGGACCGGTTGCGCGACGGGGCGGCCGAGGCCGTCGCTGGACTGCGAGGCCGGGGCTGGCGCCCCCACGTCCTGTCCGGGGACCACGCTCCGCTGGTCCGCGCCGTGGCGCACGGGCTCGGGCTCGACCCGGACCGCGAGGCCGAGGGTGGGCTCGACCCCGAGGCCAAGGTCCGCCGCGTGCGCGACGGCGACTTCCCCGCCCCCCGGGTGATGGTCGGAGACGGCGTCAACGACGCCCCCGCCCTCGCCGCCGCCGACGTCGGCATCGCGGTACGGACCGGCGCCGAGGTCAGCCTCGAGGCCGCCGACGTCCACCTCGGCGACGCCGGGATCCAGGGCCTCCTCGACCTCCTCGACGGCGCTCGCCGCACCCGCCGCGTCGTCGTCCGCGGCCTGCTGCTCTCGCTCGCCTACAACCTCGCCGGCGTCACCCTCGCCGCCGCCGGTTGGATCGGCCCCATCGAGGCCGCCGTCCTGATGCCGCTGTCGTCGCTGACCGTCGTCACCCTGGCTTGGCGCTCGCGCACCTTCGACCCGCCAGGGGCGCGCCCGAACCGCTAGCCTGCCCGCCCGTGGATCTCGTCTTCCTGGTCCTGCCCATCGCCCTGGTCCTCGCCGGCATCGCGGTGCTCGCCTTCGTGTGGTCGGCCCGGTCCGGCCAGCTGGACGACCTCGAGACCCCGGCGCACCGCATCCTGTTCGACGACGTGGAGGACCGGGTCGCTCAGAAAGACGATGACGCCCCCCCGGAGGGCGACGGACCTCCGCGGGGGGGCGCCGGATCCCAGGCCCAGGAAGCTACTTCGCGAAACCCCGGATGAGCTGGACCAGTCCCTGGACGACCTCGGGATCGTCCTTCAGGTCGGGGTTGGCGGTCATGAGCGGGCTCAAGCCGACCGCCATCCCGCCCTCGACGATGACCTTGGCGATGTGATCGTCGGTGACCGACTCCTGCCAGGCCTGGTCGGCGAAGCTCCGAGGCTTCGGGTTCAGGGCAGCGGCGGCGGCGCCGTCACCGTGACCGGCAGCACCATGACAAGCGGCGCAGCGGGTGGCGAAGACGGACTTGGCCTCGGCCATCGCAGCCTCGGAGACCGCGGCGGGCGCAGCCTGCGCCTCTCCGGCCGCGGCGGCGCCTTCCTGGGAACCGGCGCTGGGCGGTGCAGCCGCCTGCTGGACGCCGGCCGGCTCGGGCTCCTCCGAGCCGCCGCAGGCGAAGGCGAGGGCCCCCGTCGCGAACAGGGCGAGGATGAAGGGGGTGCGGGTGCGGTTCATGGCCGCGGATTCTACCCGCGGCGCCGCCCACCCGGCTGTCAGGCGGGGTGTCCGGTCAGCTCCCGCTCCAGGCGCTCGAGGACCACGTCCCGGACACGCCCCCACTCCGGGGCGGCGCCGAGCTCGGCCGCCATCGTGGTCATCACCTCGGGGTCGAGGCCACAGGGGTCGAAACGACGGAACCACTCGAGGTCGGTGGCCACGTTGAGGGCGAGCCCGTGCCAGGTGACCCACTTGCGCACCGCCACACCGATGCTCGCCACCTTGCGTCCGCTCACCCAGCAACCGGTGTTGCGGGGGTCGCGTCCCGCCTGCAGGCCGAAGTCCTCCATCGCCCGGATCAGCGCCTCCTCCAGCGCGTGCAGGTAGGCGTGGAGATCGCGAGCCTCGCCCTCCAGCTTCAGGATGGGGTACACCACGAGCTGCCCCGGACCGTGGAAGGTCGCCTTGCCGCCGCGCGATACCTCGTGCACGGGGATGCCGAGGTGGGCGTACTCGGCGGCGCGGCCGACGGCGCCGCGGCCGAGCGTCACCACCGGCTCGAACTCGGCGACGACGAAGGTGTCGTCGGCCTCGCCGGCAATCACCCCACGCAGCCGCTCCTCCTGGACCGCCTGCGCCGCGTCGTAGGTGGTGCGTCCGAGGTCCACCACCTCGCGGCGCGGACTCCGGCTGAAGACGGGCGCCATCGCGGTCAGCGCCGCATCGCGTGCGGCGAGAGACCATGCACGTCCTCGCACGCCTCCATGATCACCTCGGCCAGGGTCGGGTGCGGATGGATGGTCAGCGCCAGGTCCTGCACCGTGAGCCCCGCCTCCACCGCGACCGAGACCTCGGTCACGAGGTCGGTCACGCTGGGCCCGACCATGCCGGCGCCGAGCACGACGTCGTCGTCGGCCGAGGCCAGCACCTTGACGAAGCCGTCGGTGGCCTGGAGCGACATGGCGCGCCCGTTGGCGCCGAAGTTGAAGCGGCCGACGCGGTAGGCGATGCCCTGCGCCTTGCACTCCTCCTCGGTGAGCCCGGTCCACGCGATCTCCGGATCGGTGAACACCACCGCAGGGATGGCCCGGAAGTCGGCGGCGACCCCGGGGCGGCCGGCGACGGCGCCGGCGGCGACCAGACCCTGCGCCGACCCCTTGTGGGCCAGCATCGGGCCGTGGGTGACGTCGCCGATGGCGTAGACGTGCGGCACCGCCGTGCGACACTGCTGGTCCACCTCGACGAAACCGCGCTGGTCGGTGTCGAGCCCGATGGCGTCGAGTCCGACGTCGCGGGTGACGGGACGCCGCCCCACCGCCATCAGGATGCGGTCGGCGGCGATGGTGCGCTGCTCGCCGCCCGTCTCGACCACGACCTGCACGCCGTCGCCGTCGGGCTTCCACTCGAGGGCGCGGCTCTTGGTCAGTACCTCGATGCCCATCTTCTTGGCGCGACGCGCGACCACCCGCACCAAGTCGGGGTCGGCCCCGGGCAGGACCTGGTCCATGAACTCGACCACGGTGACCTGGGTGCCGACCTGGGCGTAGAACATGCCGAGCTCGAGCCCGATGACGCCGCCGCCGACGACGAGCAAGGAGCCGGGCAGGACCTCGGGCGCCAACGCCTCGGTGCTCGACCACACCGGGCCGCCGAACTCGAAACCGGGCAGCGCGACCGGCTCGGAGCCGGCCGCGAACACCAGGTCCTGGCCGCGGACCAGGGTCTTGGAGCCGTCGGCCGCGGTGACCTCGACCGAGGTCGGCCCGGAGATGCGGCCCTTGCCCTCGACCCATTGGATGCCGCGGTTCTTGAACAGGGCGCCGATGCCGCCGGTGAGCTTCTTCACGATGCCCTCCTTCCAGGCGACGAGCTTGCCGAGGTCGAGCGTCGGCTCGCCGACGGTGAAACCCATGGCGTCGGCATGACGGCACTGCTCGGCGAAGTGACCGGCCTGGATGAGCGCCTTGGAGGGGATGCAGCCCACGTTGAGGCAGGTCCCTCCGAGGTACTTCTCCTCGACCACGACGACCTTCTTGCCGAGGTCGGCGGCGCGGATGGCGCAGACGTAACCGGCCGGGCCGGCGCCCAGCACCACGAGTTCGGTGTCGATCGTGCTCATGCGTCCTCTTTCCCGGCCGGCGCGGTCGGGGTGCGAAGGACGCACATCATAGGCTCGCGGGGCCTTCCTCCTCGGCAGCCTCGCCGGTGGGTGCCCCACCTTCCGGGGCCGCCTTCCCCGACCCCGCCGCGAGCTCGACGGCCGCGCCCGGGAGGCTTCGGAGCTGCACCCTCGCCGCGGCGAGACGACGCTCGAGGGCGTCCAACCGCGGCCGGATGCGGTCGGAGTGCGTGCCCTCCCAATAGAGGCGGCCGCAGCGTTCGCAGCGCTGGAACGCGTCGCGCCACCGCCAGGTGCGCGGCGGGGCCTCGGCCTCGACCGAAGCCTTGTCCACCGGGTGCAGGGCGCCGCCGCAACCCATGCAGCGAGACGGTCGGCGCTCCAATCCGAGATCGCGAGCGAGTCGGAAGAGCTGCTCGAGTGGAGGCTCGGCGTTGGAGACCCCCACCGCCGGCGGTCGCCCCTCCTTCACCGTGCGGCGCGCCAGGATGCCGCGGTCGGCGGTGACGACGATGCGACCCTCACGTCGCGCTTCGTCCAACAACTCGGCGTCGTCGATACCGTAGGTCCAGGTCGCGTCCCATCCCCAGGCCCGCAGCCAGCGCGCCAGGCCACGCAACATCGCATCGCAGGCGAAGCGGAGCTCCTGCTCGGACATCGGGTCAGTAGAAGTCCACCTGCTGCAGACACTTGCGGGTCCAGAACGCGTCCAGGACGAGCAGGGCGACCAGGCCGGCGGCTGAGACCCACAACGCGGGGACGAGGTCGGAGGGGGCGGTGTCGCGCAACAGGGCGTGGAGGACCAGGGCCAGCAGGACGATCCACAGCGGGATGCGCATCCAGGTCAGGACGTGGAGCCGGGCCCGGGCCGCGGCGCGGGTCAACGCCGGCGCCGAGATGCGCTTGGCGAGGGCGTCCACTCCGGTCGTCAGGGGCAGGAGCTCGGTGATCATCGTGATGAGGGCCAGCGCGTAGCCGATGTGGAGGGCCAGCGCCACCGAGAACGCGACCAAACCGAGCGCGTGGTGCAGGACGAGGTCCTTGCGCGGCTGGATGCCGAAGCGACGCTTGCCGACGTACATCCAGACGAAGTCCGCCACCAGGTGTCCCTGAACGACCAGCAGCCCCCGGCGCATCCAGTCACCATCGGCGTGGCGGTAGAGGAAGGCGGTGTCCCAGTGCGGCAGTGCGGTCACGAAGGCGGCGGCGCCGAGCGAGGTCAGGACCAGGGCGGCGAGCCCGCGCGACAGCTTGAAGGCCCGCGGGAACACGGGTTCCAGCCGCGACAGCGTCAGCACGTGCAGGCCGAGGAACAGGGCCAGACCGCCGAGGAAGGCAAGCACGTCGGTCAGCATGGGGCGCTCCTCCTCCAGACGGGTCCTGAAGCCGTCGAAGGGGCGCGACCGATGGTCACCCGGGCGACAGGACCGCTTCCGGAGGTCCATGGCCCCGACGCCCTGCCTCGCCGCCGGCGCGGCGACGCACAGGGGGGAAGGCTCGCGTGGAGCGACGGCATCCCCCCAGTCTAGGGGGGATCCTCGGCGACGGGGGCCTCCTCTCCGATCGGCCGGCCGTCGTCGGCCTCGCGGAAACGGACCAGGTGGAGAGCCCGACGAGTCCAGGCCTTGGCCTCGGGGTGACCGGCATCGAACAGGAACACCACGAAGACGTCGGCGATTCCGTTCCGGTGGAGGCCGAGGAACAGGGCGTCGGGGAAGCCCGTAGCGTAGGCCGGATCGGGCATGGTCAGACTCATCGCTGCCCAGTCGGCCCCCCACTCACGGGCCAGCTCCGGCGTCAACTCGACCTCTTCGCCCACCCCGTCCACCGTGCTGATGGCCTCGAGCAGGGCCGGGAACAGCATCGGATGGAGGTGGTCGGGTTCGGGCGTGGCGGAATGGGGGTCGTCGTAGTCCACTTGGACCCGCGACAGCGGCCGGAACGATGCCCGGACCTCGAAGCCGAGCCCTGTATCGCGGACGCGGAACTCGCAGGGCAGCGGGCCCGAAGCGATCGGCGTTGCCGACTCGAAACCGTCGAGGGCCCCGATCTCGGCCGCGCACTCGTCCAGGAGACGGAGCAAGGCAGGGGACAGGTCCTGGGCCGAGGGGGCGACTCCGACGGCGGGGGCCCGGTGCGGCGGCGACGAAGCCGCAGTGCGGCCCGCCGCCCCGTCCGCATCGTGACCGCATCCCGCGGCGGCTGCCAGGACCGCTGCGACGACCAGAGGGAAGGCGCCGCCGCACCGGGGCGCGTCACGACGGAGCCGCGGCGGGATCATCGCGGCTGGGCGTGGGCGCGGCCCACCGCCGCCTCGGGGGCCTCGCCACCCGTCGCGGTGGCTCCACCGCCGCCCCGCCATTCGGTCAATACGGACTCGGCGACCGCCCGGCGGTCGGCGTCGTCCTCGCGCTCGAGGAAGGCCTCCAGGTCGGCGACCGCGCCCTCCGCGTCGCCCAAGGAGCGGCGCACCATCGCCCGGTTGAACCAGGGCCCCGTCAGTTCGGGCTGCAAGCGGATCGCTTCGTCCAGGTCGCGCAACGCGTCTTCCTCACGGCCGAGCTGGAGCAGCAGCGTACCCCGATTGAACAGGGCGGGCACGTACTCGGGTCGGGCGGCGAGCGCAGCGTCGAGGTCGGCGAGCGCAGCGTCGCGCCGGCCGAAGCGGAGGTAGACCTGCGACCGGTTGGAGAGCAGGGCCGGATCGCTCGGCGCGAGGGCGACCGCCGCCTCGGCGTCCGCGAGGGCCCCGTCCCAGTCGCCGAGGGCGGAGCGAACCGTGGCCCGCGCATCCCACAGCAACGGATCCTCCCCGTCCTGGGCCAGGGCGAGGTCGAGGTGGGCCGCCGCCGAGTCCAGGTTGCCCTCGGCGTAGTGCCGCATCGCGATCTCGAGCAACCGCGCCGGAGGCAGTGCCTGGTGCGGCGTGGGGTCGCCCTCGAAGGCGAGGTCCGGGCTGGTCGCCGCGGCGCCGCCCGGGACGACGGATCCCCCCGGGATGCCTGCTGCCTCCGCTCCGGAAACCTCCCCGGGCCGGCCGCAGCCGACACCGGGGAGGGCTACCAGGAGTGCGAGCGCTACGAATCGCCTACTGGCCACTCGCGCCGCCCGCCTCCAGGTAGGCTTGGAAGAGCTTGGCCATGTGTTCGGTGTGCTGCTCCTCGGTGAGCCGCCCGGGCGTGTTCACCTTGGCCCACACGTTGGGATCGCTCATGAACTGGTGACAGCCCATGCACAGACCGGTACGACTGATGCCGCGGATGGTCTCGATCGGCAGGGCGCGACTGGCCGGCCAGTGGGTTCCCACGGTCGCGACCTGGGTCCCGTCCTTGCGCATCACCACCGACCAGTCGAAGTCCAACGCAGGGATGGCCTGGATCTGGATCTTGTGGTTGCGCGGGATCGGCTCGCCGGTGCGCTGATCGATGAGGTCCTCGACGATGGCGGTGGCGTAGCGATTCTGGAACACGCCCCCGGAGATGCCCAGCCCCACCGCCTTCGGGTTGTCGTGGCACGACTCGCAGGTCCGAGCCTTGCGCTGCGCCGAGTGCGGCTGGACCGGGGCCATGTCGAGGGCGAGCGGCACGTGCTCCTGGCCGATGGCCCGGGCCTCGTCCTCGGCGCGGGCGATCTGGTTCACCGCGCGGGCCTCGCCATCGCGGCCGATGACGGTCCACACGACCTGGCATCCCGGCATCAGCGGGGTCACCCGTCCTTCACCGTTGATTCCGAGCACCGGCTCTTCCCAACGCAGGTAGCTCCGCGTCTCGTAGACCTTGCCGGGGCTCTTGATGCCCGGCGTGCCGAGCGGCGACTCGGCGGTCTCCCCAGACGAGGTGCGCTGGTTGGCGGACAGGATCCAATCCACGTCCTGGAGCGGCTGACCGTCCGGCGCCTTGCCGTAGTTCACCTGCACGTGGCAGCCGTAGCACTGCGGCACCCACGAAGCGTGGCAGGCGTAGCACTCGAGGTTCTTGGCGTGAGCCTCGACGTCGTGCATGGCGACCTTGGCGTCGACGCTCTTCCAGGTGTTCTCCTCGGAGATCTTCTTCAGCACCGGCACCTCGAAGTCGTTGCCGGTGGCCGAGTGCAGGATCACGCGGTCGCCGTCGCGAACCACGTTGCCGAAGGGGTTGCCGCGTGCAGTGAGCAGGTAGCCGTCCTTCTGGTCGTACAGCGTGGCGAGCGCCGTCTCCGGAAGGACTTGGTCGGCCAGCCCGCGCCCCTCGGCCTGAGACAGGTCGCGCCCGAACTCCTCGCCGAACCCGAGCGGCAGCTCCCACGGGTACTTGTCGGGAGTGCCGTGGCAGTCGGCGCACTCGATCTCGACCTGCGCCAGGGTGGTGCCGAAGATGTTGCCGTCCCCGTGCATGTCCACGGTGGTGTGGCAGTCCTGGCACAGCATGCCGCCCTCCGGGTTGCCGGGCCGGCTTCGCTGCTGGTGGTGCAGGTCGTCGGAGATGAACAGGTACTGCTTGGTGTGCAGTTTGGGCTGCTTGTTCCCGTTCTCGTCGTAGGGACTGCCGTAGGGGAACTCCATCAAGCCCTGGTAGGTGACCCCGATGCGCTTGCCCCGGTTGTGGCAGGAGTTGCAGGTCTCGACCGGGATGCCGTTTCCGGCCTTGCGGCTGCCGTGCATCCTGTGCGTCAGGATGTGGCCCGGCTCGTCCTTCGGAATGGTCGGGTCGTTCCCCTCGTAGATGCCCTCGTTGCCGTAGAGCATGTGGCAGGCCGAGCAGCCCATGCCACGATAGTCGCCGCGCTTCTCACGGCCGCGAACGCCGACGTGGCACCGCTGGCACTGCTGTCGCTGGTAGGTGAAGCCGGCCAGCTTGGGGTCGGCCTCGATCTCGTCGACGCTCGGCAGCGGGATCTGGGTCAGCTCCGTCGGGAACTGCTTCGGATAGGCCGCCACCATGGCCTCCATGTAGTGCTTGTAGGCATCGGTGCCAACGATCGGTGTGGGGCCGTCGGTGTCGGCGACGTCGTAGTTCCCCCAAGGCACGTTGTAGTCCTGCACCTCGGGAATGCCCCAGGTGTGGAGGTTGCCCTGGATCTTGCCGGCCTCGGTGTTCATCAGGGCGCGCTCGAGTCGGTAGACGTACCCCGGGTGGCACTGCCCGCAGGTGTTCTCCGCGACCCACAGGCTGCCGGGGTCACGGTAGAACTCGCGCGGACCGGTCTCGGGCATGCCTTCCGGCACGCCCCGGTGCGCCTCCTCGACCGTGGTGGCCTTCGGGTTGCCGCCGTGGCAGACCACGCAACCCTCGGGATCGCCGTAGGCGCCGCCCATGGCCCGAATGGTGAGGAGCATGGCGCTGGTCTCCTCGCGGATCGGTTCGATGCCTTCGTGGCACGAGAGGCAACCCATCTCGCGGGCCCGTTCGGGAGTCGTGGTGTTCGAGGTATCGGCCTCACTGCCACCATGCTGCAGCGACGCGCGTTCGGCGGGGGCGCCGTCGCCCCCCTGTTGGGAAGCCGGAGCCATCCCGAACGCACCCGCATCGAGCGGGACGCCGGGCGCTGCGGTCATGGAATCGGAAGTCGCCAGGGCCACAGGGGCCGCAGCGGCGAGCAGGAGGATGCCGGGGGTGAGGAGGCGCTTCATGGCTCGGGAAGGATGGACACCTGGATTATCTGCGAGCCGGCGCTGCGGACAACCCTTTTTCGGGTATTTCTTTGCCCGCAGCGCCGATTATCATGGGCGCAATAATGCTCCTTCGATTCGGGGTCAGAGGAGGTCGAAGCTGAAGTCGGTCCGGAACCGGTAGACCATGTCGGCGGGCCCACCGAGGGCGGGGTCATCCGCTTCGCTGGCCATCAGCCAGACGTGGAGCTGGGTCCGCTCGCCGAGCATCTTCTTCCAGCCCAACGCGTGGGTCTTGGCATTGACGGCGAGCAGGAAGTCGTCCTGCACCCACGGCGAGAACAGGGCGTCCTGACCGATCTGCTGGTACTGGTACCAGAACTGACCGTAGCCCGTCTTCAACTTGCCGCCGAACGCGAAGCCGTTGTCCTCGGCGCCGCTCGCAGCCCGCAGGTTGTCGAAGTACTCACCCACGACGGTGAAGGCGCCGTGGTTCCACACCACCATCGGGTTCAGCACGCCGAAGTCGGAGGCGAACTCTCCGCCGACCACCGCATTGCCGCGGTTGCGTGCGGTGATGGCGGTGGCGCCGTCGGGCGTCGGATCGCCGACGAATTCGTACGTCAGGACGAAGTCCCAGGAACCCGCCGAGTCGGCATCGACCAGGACGTGGGCCTGGGTCAGCGACATCCAGGCGTCCTCGGAGGAGCCGTTCTCGATCTGGATCCACTGGCCGTGGGTGACCCCGAAGGTGGTGGATTCACCGAGCGCCCGCTTCCAGGCGAACTGGACGCCCTCGGGCTGGAAGTCGGCATCGAGGAGGAGCTCGCCATAGATGGGGTTGCGGACGTGCGGACTGTCGAACTTGCCCGCGAGGACACGGAAGTTGCCGTCGTCGAGCCAGCTCGGCCGCCAGTCGGCATAGAGCCGGTCGAGGTTCAGCGCGAGGTTGGTGAACCCGGAGCCCCCGCCGAAGTCCGCGTAGGGATTGGTGGGGTTGTTGGGATCACCCGTGCGCATCCGGAAGCCGAAGACGAGGTCGTCCTCGACGTCGAAGGTCGCTCCGAAGCGAAAGCGCATGCGACCGCGATGCCGGTCGGGGGACGGCGCCAGGTTGTCGTTGAACTCGGCGCGCAGTCGGCCGTCGGCGAAGAAGTGGACGCGATCGAGCCAGCCGGGCTCCTGGGCCCGGAGGCTGCCGCCAAGGAAGCCCGCCGCGGCGAAAGCCGCCAGCGGAAGGAGAAGGGGGGAGGAGGCGCGTGCCATGGCGGGGAAGATAGCGCCCCGATGGCGACTCTGGGTTCCCTGTTCAGCCCATTTTTTGCTCTTCCCAGTGC
>JALUVI010000069.1 GCA_027020785.1 Planctomycetota bacterium
GAGCGTGACCCAATCACGGGTCGCCGAGAAGAAGGCCGCCGCAGTCACGACGTCGAGGGCGCCGTCCTCGTCGAGGTCGCCGAGGGCGATGGAGCCTCCCTGGGCGACGTCGCCGCCGACGAAGGGACGCGAGAAGTTGCCCTGACCGTCGTTGTACCAGGGGCGGCCGCCGTTCGGCACGACCAGGTCGAGGTCGCCGTCGCCGTCGAGGTCGCCGAGCGCCAGGTCCCCGGCGCCGTCGCCGGTGGAGCCGTAGGACACGGCCGGCAGGAAACGCCCCGAACCGAGCCCGATGAAGACGTCGTTGACGTTGCCCGCATGGTCCAGCACGTTGGAGGTGACGAGGTCCATGATGCCGTCACCGTCGAGGTCGCCGGCGACGACGACCTGACCGCCGAGCTCGGTGGCCACCGTGCGCGTCCGCAGAGTGGAGTAGGGCGGGACGTTGCCGACGACGTGGACGGCGCCGTGGGTGACGATCTGGCCGAAACCGTCGATGGTCGGCGGCTCGGCGGAGGCGAGGTCGGCGTCGCCGTCGCCGTCGAGGTCCACGGCGACCAGCGCGAGGTCGTCGGTCGCGCGGTAGAACCGCGGCGCGCCGAAGAGGTCGCGGGCGCCGTTCTGGGCCGGAGCCGGAGAGGCTGCCAGGACGGCCAGGGCGACGACCGCGGCTGCGCCGACGAGGGAGGGCGGGAAGGAGGTGCGTTCCATGACCGCAGCCTAACCCCAATTCCTCACGGAAGGGTCACGAAGGGGTGGCGATGCCGTGCCCCGACCGGCGGCCACGCCTCCTCCGGCCCCTCGGGCCGCGCGCGGGCGAAGCCTACAATGGCCGCATGGCCCGTCACGCCCCCCGTCCCCACGAGCTCGAAGGCGACTTCCACCGCTGGGAGGTCGTCGGCGACATGGTCGACCAACTCATCGACCTGATGCTGAACCTCCGCCAGAGCGGCCACCCCGGCGGCTCCCGTTCCAAGCGCCCGCTGATGGTCGCTCTGACCCTCTCCGGGGTCATGCGCTGGGACATCCGCCACCCCGGAAAGGCCTTCGCCGACCGCTTCGTCCTCTCGGCCGGCCACTGCGTCCCCGTCGTCTACGCCATGCTCGCGGTCTACAACGAGGCGCTGCGCCGGCGCTTCGCCGCCACCGGACACGACCGCTACGCCGTCCCCGACGCCGAGAAACGGCAGCTGGTCTGGGAGGACCTGCTCGACCTGCGCCACCGCGGCGGCCTGCCCGGCCACGCCGAGGAAGCAGGCAAGACCCTCGTCTTCAAGGCCAACACCGGGCCCAGCGGCCACGGCGGCCCACCCTCGGTCGGCATCGCGATGGCGCTCAAGGCCGCCCGCGCCGACGGCGAGGTCAAGGTGTTCTCCCTGGAAGGCGAAGGCGGGCTCACCGCCGGCGCCCACCACGAGGCGCGCCTCACCGCCTGGGGCATGGGGCTCGGCAACCTCAACTACCTCGTCGATTGGAACGACTACGGCATCGACCCGCGTCCCTACTCGCAGGTCATGTACGGCGACCCGCAGCTGTGGTCGGACGCCTACGGCTGGCGCACCCGCGGCACCGGCAAGGGCCACCGCTACGACGAGATCGTGCGCATCCTCTGCGACAACGTCTTCGCCGAAGGCGACCAGCCGCGCTGCAGCTGGTTCAACACGGTCAAGGGCCGCGGCTACGGCGTCGAGGGCTACGCCTCGCACGGAGCGGCCCTGCCGCCGAACTCGGAGCTGTTCTGGAAGGTCAAGGCCGAGTTCGCGGAGAAGTACGGGCTCGAGTTCGAGGGCATGGGCCAACCCCGCCCTGCGACCGACGAGGAGTTCCGCGCCCAGACCGCGCACAACATGCAGGTGGTCCTCTCGCTGCTCGACCGCGACGGCCTCGGCGAGTGGCTGGCCGACAAGCTGGTCGAGATCGGCGACTCGGTGCCCGAAGAGATTCCCGGGCTGCGGCTGTCCGCACAGGACTTCTCCTCCGACCCCGAGGTCGTGGACCCGGAGCGACTGCCGAAGTCGGTGTTCTTCGAGCCGGGTGAGAAACAGCCCAACCGCAAGGGCCTGGCCAAGGTCGGCGCCTATCTCAACGCGGTCGGGCGCCGCAAGTACGGCCGCCCGCTGGTCATCGCCTGCAGCGCCGACCTCGCCGAGTCCACCAACATCGTCGGCTTCGCCCAGGGTTTCGGCGACTCCGAGGGCTGGGGCTGGTACCAGCCCGTGGACAACCCCGACGGCGCCCTCCTGCCGACCGCCATCACCGAGTTCGGCAACGCGGGCCTGATGTGTGGGCTGGCGAGCACCAACCTCGCCGCCGACCCGGAAAAGGATTTCGTCGGATTCTGGGGCGCCTGCTCGACCTACGGCTCCTTCAGCTACCTCAAGTACGGTCCGATGCGGCTGTACTCGCAGCTGGTCCAGGACTCGCCCTACCGCAAGGGCAAGGTGATCTGGATCGCCGGCCACAGCGGCCCCGAGACCGCCGAGGACTCGCGCACCCACTTCGGCGTCTTCTCCCCCGTCGTCACCCAGCTGTTCCCCCGCGGCCAGACCATCGACCTCCACCCGTGGGAGCCGAACGAGGTCGGGCCGGCGCTGCTGACCGCGCTCGGCACCGAGGCCCCCATCGTCGCCCTGCACCTGACGCGGCCGCCGATCGAGATCCCGGACCGCGAGGCGCTGGGGATGGACTCGCACATGATGGCGGCGCGCGGCGCCTACCTCATCCGCGACTACGACCCCGAACGCCCCAAGCAGGGCTGCATCTTCGTGCGCGGCACCAGCTCCACCGCATCGGTGGTGGAGCTGCTGAAGGCGGGCGCCTTCGAGGGCGACGGCCCGAACGTCAAACTGGTGGCCGCCATCAGCGAAGAGCTGTTCCGCCGTCAGCCCGAGGAGTGGCGCAATCGGGTGGTGACCCGGGAGGACTGGTTCGACAGCACCTTCATCACCAACGGCGCGCGCATCGGGATGACCGCATGGACTGCCCACTCGGTCGCTGCGGAATACGCGATGAGCTCCGACTGGGACGACCGCTGGCGCACCGGCGGTTCGCTCGCCGAGGTCATCCAGGAAGCGCGCCTCGACCCCGAGAGCCTGCTGGAAGGCATCCAGCGCTTCGCCGAGGACCGCGAGGAGCGCTTCGCCCGCGCCGGCGCACCGAAGGACCTGGCCCGCGCCTGATCCCGACCGCGGCCCACGGCCCCGATCACCTCCCGCGGTGGTCGGGGCCGCTGCGTTCGGCGAAGCGACGGGCGAGGTGGCTGGCGACGTCGGCGAGGAGGACGAGGACCACACCGAGGAGGACCAGGAACACCATCTCGTCGTAGCGGAAGCGGGCGCGCGCCTCCATCACCCAATAGCCGAGGCTGACGATGCCGAGCATGCCGAGCACCGTGGCCTCGCGAACGCAGGTCTCGAGGCGGTAGAAGAAGAAGAGCAGGTGCCGCGGAAAGGTGGTCGGCAGCAGCGCGGCGAAGAGGAGCTGACGACGGTCGGCGCCGAGGCTGCGCAACGCGGCCGGGACCCCGCTCGGCACGTTCTCGAAGGTGTCGGCGCCGAGACGGCCGAGGATGCCGCCGTTGTGGACGGCGAGGGCGAGGACCGCCGGCCAGGCCGTCGGCCCGAGCAGGCCGAGCAGGAGGAAGGCCCACACGTACTCCGGCACTGCCCGCATCAGCACCGCGCCCAGGCGCGCCAGGCTGCGCAGGACCACCCATCCGACGTGGCAGACGGTGCTGTGCCGGGTGTTCGGGACGAAGGGGTCGCAGGTCATCAGGGCGCCGCTCGCGAGCGGCGCCACGCATGCGGCGAGCACACCGGCCAGGGCCATCGCCGCCAGGGCGATGGCGAGGGTCCGCCAGGCCGCTTCGTAGCCCATGGTGCGCCACGCCTCGGCGGCCCAGGCGGCCGCGGCCCCCCAGCCCTCTCCCTCGCGGAGCGGCGCCGGCGCCACCTGGTCGCGGAGGAAGGCGCCGATGCGAGCGAACCGACCGGAGGCGAAGAGCCGAACGAGGCCGAAGTCGCCCCACCACCAAGCGCCGAGGACGAACGCCGAGAGGGCCGTGAGACTGCCCCGAAGGAAGCGGTCGCGCGGACGACGACGCCGCAAGGCCCGGACCTCGGCGAGACGGGCGGCGGCGTTCATGCGACGAACCTCCGGCGCAGACGAGCGCTCCATCCCTCCAGGACCAGGACGACGGCGACCAACGCCCAGAGCTGGGCCCAGACCTCGCGGTAGTGGAGGTTCTCGAAGCTGCGGGCGATCAGGAAACCGATGGTGGGGATGCCGAAGAAGCCGAGGACGGCGGCCGAACGCACGCAGCACTCGAGGCGGTAGAAGGCATAGGCCGAGACGTCCGGCAACGCCACCGGCAGGATCCCGAACAGGAAGCGGGTCAGCGGAGTCGCTCCCAGGGCCTCGAGCGCGGCCGCCGGCCGCGGGTCGGCCTCGTCGAGGATCTCGGACCAGACCTTGGCCAGGGTTCCGGCGTAGGGCAGGGCCAGGGCGAGCAGGCCGGTCGCCGGGGACAGGCCGAAGGCGGCGAGGAACAGGACGGCCCAGAGGAGTTCGTGGACCGACCGCAGGACGACCACGAGCCCGCGGACGGCCCAGCGCACGCCGCTCCCGAGCCGGCCGCGCCCCCGCCACCATGCTCCCGACGCCAGGAGCGCGAGCGGCGCGGCGGCCACCACCGCCAGGCTCATCGCCGCCAGGGCGTAGGCGACGGTGCGCAGCAGGGCCGCCCCCACCTGGAGCGGGAACGCGGGAGTCCCGGGAGGCACGGAGACGGCCTCGTGGTCCAGGGCGGGGCGCAGGGCGGCGGCGAGGAACTCGAGGGTGAGCTCCCAACCCCGCCCGTGCGGGACCAGGTCGGCGGGGCGCAATCCCACGGCCAGCCCGGAGACGGCGCCGAGCGCCAGGATCGCGGCGACCAGGACGGTGCGGCGGCCGAGGAGGGGCCGCGACGGCGGGACGGCGGGGCGAGTGCTCACGAGGCCGCGACGCCGTCGGTGAAGGCGTAGAGGGCCTCGACGTCGGCGGGCGACACCCGGTCGGCAGGCCGGTCGAAGAGGACACGCCCGTTGCGAAGCCCGACCACCCGTGGGAGGAAGGCGCGGGCGAGCTCGAGGTCGTGCAGACTGACCACCAGGGTCAACCCGCGGTCGGTGGCGAGGTCGGTCAGCAGGCGGATCACCGAACGCGCCCGGGCCGGGTCCACCGAGGCGACCGGCTCGTCGGCGAGGAGGGCTTCAGGTTCCTGGAACAGGGCCCGCACGATGGCCACGCGCTGTTGCTGGCCGCCGGAGAGGCGGTCGGTGCGATGGAACAGGCGGTCGGCGATGCCGACCCGCTCCAGCAGTGCGTGGGCGCGCAACAGGTCGTCGCGGCCGGGCCACACCAGGGAACGGAGCGAAGCCAGGAAGCCGCGGCGACCGAGCTTGCCGCTGACGACGTTCTGGACCACTCGCAGGTTGGGAACCAGACCGTGGTCCTGCGGGACGAAACCGACGCTGGCGCGAAACGCGCGCAGCTCGCGCCTCCCGAACCCGTGGACGTCCCGACCGTCCCAGAGCATCCGCCCCGAACAGGGTTGGACCACGCCGTCGAGCACGCGCAACAAGGTGGTCTTGCCGGCGCCGCTCGGCCCGACCAATGCGACCTGCTCACCGGGCGCGATCTCCAGGTCCACCTCGCGCAACACCTCGACGCCGTCGAAATCGACGCCGACGTGGTCGAGGCGGAACGAGGCGGAAGCCACGCCCTACTCCAGGAAGCCGAGCTCGCGCGCCACCTCTTCGATCGGCTGGTAGTCCTCGTTGCGGGCCGGGATCAGGCCCTCGGGGCGCTGCAACGCCTCCAACACGACCGGGTCCTCGATCGCGACCAGGGTCTGCTGGAGACGGTCCACGAATCCGGCGCCGTAGCGCTGGTCGAGGACGGGGTGCGCGGTCCAGTTGTAGTCCGGATAGGGCGGGGTGGTCCAGACCCTGACGCAGCGCGCCGGGTCCAGCTTCCCCTCCGCCACCATCCGGTCGTAGACCAGGAAGTTGAGGGCGCCGGCGTCGTAGGTGCCGGCCTCCACCAGCTTGGCGGTCTTGTCGTGCGAGCCCGAGTAGTGGTTCTCGTGGCCGAAGAACTCCTCCGGACTCCGACCGGTCTCCTTGCGGATCCAGTACTCGGGCATCAGCCGCCCGCTGGTCGAGGACGGGGAGCCGAAGGTGAAGGAATGCCCCTCCAGGCCGATGGGGAAGGACTCGCTCGGCGCGATGCCGGCCTCGGCGTCGACCACGAAGTAGCTGCGGAACTCGGGGTCGCTCCGCCCCTGGGCGATGGCCCGCGCTCCCGGGACGGCGGCCCGGGCTTGCACCCCGGTCAGTCCGCCGAACCAGGCCAGTTGGACGTCCCCGTTGCGGAACAGTTCGACCGAGGCCCCGTAGTCCGCGGTGGGCACGTATTCGAACGGGACTCCGAGGCGCTCGGACAGGTAGTCGGCGACGACGGCGTACTTCTCGGCCAGCTCCGTGGTGTTCTGGTCGGGGATCGCCGTGAAGCGGACCGGCTCGGCCCCGTCCTCGCCGCCGCTCCTGCCACAGGCCGCGGCGCAGAGGCTGGGAACGAAAAGGAGGAGCCAGGAGAGGGCGCTCGGGGACTTCACGGGGCGTGATGATACCCTGGTGCCGACCTGCTAGCCTCTTCGCGGTCATGCGTCGTTGGGCTCCCCTGACCGTCTCCCTCGCCCTCGCAACCGCCGCAGCCTGGTTCGGCATGCAGGCGTGCGGAAGCCTCGCCGGAGGCCCCGCCCCGCCCGTCACCGCCACGAGCTGGGCCCTGCCGGCCGACCTCGACCAGCCGCCGGACCCCAATCGGGGCTGGCGCGTCCTCGCCTTCTTCGCCCCCGATTGAGGGACGTGCATCCACGAAGTCCCCGACCTCGTGCAGGTCCGGCGGCAATACCGGGATCGCGGCGTGGAAGTGATCGGGCTGACCCGCTCGAGCCGCGAAGAAGCCATGGCCTTCGCCCGGCGCCATGGCGCCGACTACCCCATCGTCGGCGCGGCCGACGAGGCCTTCCGCGACTACCACGTCTTCTTCGTTCCCGTGGTCTACCTGGTGAGCCCCTCCGGCATGGTCGAGGCCGACGGCCTGGAGGAGACCCGAACCGTGCTCGCGCGCGAGTTCGGTTCCTAGACCTCCTCTTCGGGGACGAAGGGACCGGTCCAGGCGGGAACGCCGAAGCGGTCGCGCGACACGCACTCCTCCCAGTCGAGGAAACCGAGTCGCGGCCTCGGCGCGTCACTCGGATGGCCGAGCGTGACCATCAACAGCGGCGGATGGTCCTCGTCGAGCCCGAGCGACTCGGAGACGGCCTCGGGGTCGAATCCGATCATCGGGCAGCTGCCGAGCCCCTCCTCCTCGGCGGCGAGCATCAGGCTCATCCCGGCGAGGCCGACCGAACGGCAGGCCTCGTCGCGCAGGAGCCGATCCTTTCCTTCGTAGATGCCCTGGATCATGTCGTGCAGCTTGGCCCGGGCCGCCTCGGGGGCGTGGCGCAGGAAGCGGTCGGTGCGCCGGTGCGCCGTCAGGTCGCCGGCGAGGACCACCACCGCGGCGGCCGTCCCGACCTGTTCCTGCCGCCACGACGCCTCCCACAGGGCGCGCCGCACCTCGGGGTCGGTGACGACCACCCAGTGGACGTTCTGCATGTTGAAGGACGTCGGCGCCAGGCGCGCCCGTGCGACGAGCCGGCGCAGCAGGCCGTCGTCGAGCGGTCGGTCCGGATCGAAGCGGTGGCGGGCGCGACGGTGGAGCAGGGCCTGGCGGACGTCCATGCGTGGAATCCTAGGGCGGCCCTACCATGGGGGCCATGAAGACGACCGCTCTCCTCTGCTCCCTCGCCCTCGCGCCGCTCCTCGGCGGATTCGGCTGCGCCATCGCCATCGGCAACGACGTCCAGGCCGACGGCGGCGGCCCCGACGTGGACCGCGCGGTGTGCGTCCTCCGCGGCACCGCGGGCAACGAGAGCGTCCACGGCGTCGTCACCTTCGAAGGACGCTCCGGCGGCGTGCTGGTGCGGGCCCGCGTCGAAGGGTTGACTCCGGGCGAACACGGCTTCCACGTCCACCAGTGGGGCGACGTGGACTGCCCCGACGGCAAGTGCACCGGCGGCCACTTCGACCCCTTCGGGGAACCGCACGGCGCCCCGGACGCGCCACTGCGCCACGTCGGCGACCTCGGCAACCTCGTCGCCGGGCCCGACGGCGTCGCCGACTACGAGCGCCTGGACTCCCGGCTCCGCCTGGAGGGCCCCAACTCCATCGTGGGACGCGCCGTGGTCGTCCACGCCGGCCCGGACGACTTCTCCAGCCAGCCTTCGGGTGCGGCGGGGCCGCGGGTCGCAGTCGGCGTCATCGGGATCGCGCCGCCCGAGTAGGGTCGAGGCGCAGCACGCGCCCGCCGGAGCCGGCCAGCCAGCCGGCTTCAGCGGTGTGGAAGCCGGACACCGGACTCCCGTCCGAGTCGAGGAGCGGGCGCCACGTCCGCCCGCCGTCCTCGCTGACGTCGGTGCCGTTCGGGCCGGTGGCGAGGAAGACGCCGGCCTCGGCCCACCAGCACGCGCCGGAGCGGTAGCCGCCGGGCGGGACCTCGGCAGGGCTCCAGGTCCGCCCGCCGTCCTCGGTCCAGGCCGCGGTGGCGGCGCGGTCGTCGGGGCGACGCCAGTCGCCGCCCACCGCGACCCCGCGTCGCTCGTCGCGAAAGGCCAGGGCGAAGACGCCAGCCGAACCCTCTCCCCCGCCTCCGGATCGGGTCAGCGGCGTCTCGGCGGCGGTCCAGGTGCGACCGCCGTCCTCGCTGCGCCAGACCCGGGCCACGGCGCCGCCGGTGCCGAGCCAGGCCAAGCCGCCGGGGGCGACGCGGAGCGACGAGCCGCTGGCGGCGAACACGTACTCGCCGGTCACCGGCGCAGGCAGCTCGTCGCCCGGGCCGACCCGGATCCAGGTCCGGCCGCCGTCCTCGGTCCGGGCCAGGAACAGCGCGCCGCCGACCGGGTCGCCGACCAGGAGGCCGTGCTGCCGGTCCCAGAAGGCGACGTCGTCCCAGAAGCCGTCGGGGTCTGCGTTGCGAGCCAGGGCGGTCCAGGTCCGGCCGGCGTCGGTGGTGCTCCACAGGCCGGAAGCGGCGCCAGGGCCGGCGGCGAGGGCGCAGGCGTTCCTCGCGTCCCAGGCCACGACGTCGCGGAAGTCGAGCTCGGCGCCGCCCGGAGGGGGCGGCAGCCGACGCCAGGTGCGCCCTCCGTCCTCCGTCAGGACGAGCGTACCGCCGCTGCCCGAGGCCCAGGCGACGACTGGACGGGGTACGGAGAGACCTCGAAAGGAGGCGCTGCCTCCCGGAGCGACGTCCGGCGTCGGCCGGGGGGCGCCATCCGGGAGGCGACAGGCGGCCACCGCGGCGCAGGAGAGGGCGAGGAGGCCGACCCCTCGCCGTCCCCGGCGCCGCCGGGCGGTGGGGATCACTCGCCGAGCGAGGGGAAGTCCCGGTCCATGACGGTCTTGCGACCGTCCTTCTGGGCGTTCTGCATGGCCTGCTGGCACAGCTGCTTCACGAGCTGCGAAAGGCGGGGGGCGACGTTGCCGGAGGTGTTCATGCCAGAGCTCTCCTTGATGTAGGTCTTCACCTTGCTCTGGACGACGAGGATGTCCTTGTCTGCCATGGAATCGTGGTTCGGTGTGAACGCGCCGCTGGCGCGAGGGAGTGGAGGGAGGCGGCGCACCGCATCCCGAGAGACGGGCCGAGTCTAGCGGCCCGAGGGGTCCGGAGAGGGCGGAACGGCCGGGAAACGGCCGGAGAGGCCCCGGAAGACCGGGACCTCTCCTCGCATGCGTGCGCAAGCACTTGTGGACCAAGGACTTACTTCACGCGAACCTCGAGCTCCCAGACGATCGGGTCGCCGCCGGAAGCGTCTCCGATGCCCTTGGCGCGCTCGACTTCGAGCTCCTCGCCCGGACCGAGGCCGGAAAGGGCGCTCTGCAGCCCGGAGAGCGTCGTGGTCGAACCCTCCAGCTCCAGGGCCGCGCCCGAGGCGACCGCGAAGGTCTCGGTCCCGGCGATGGCGACCCCCCAGGGATCGTCCACGTCGCTGACCTGGATCGTGATCGTTCCGGCTCCCGGGGACACGGCGACCAGGGTGCCCTGCACGCGTCCGGGCTTCACCTTGAACTTGGTGGCCTGGACGGCGGCCGCATTCGGCGGTCCGGAGAGCTGTCCGTGGGCCTCGGCCTTCATCCCGGCGAGGACGTCGTCCTTCGCCAGGGACGGACGCCCCTCCACGTCCAGGAAGACGTTGGAGGTCCCTGTCAGGTCCACCGTGACCGGAGCGGTGACCTGGCCCGAGGTGACCGCAGGCTCGTCCGAGTCCAGGGTCAGTTCGAGGGAAGCGGGCAGTCCGGAGTCGTCGGTGATGGTGCCTTCGAACTCGGCTCCCTCGTCGTCGAACTCGATCGTGGTGCAGAAGAAGGGCTCACTGCCGCTGAAGGCGGGGAATCCGCACTTGACCTTCGCCCCCGGGATCAACTGGGCCACGGTTGCCGAAGCACCGTCCTCGCCCTCGAACCGAGTGGAGCCGTCCCAGGCGACGGTGATCACGGCGGGGTTGCCGAGCGCGGCCATGGTCCCATGGACGGTCGAAGAGCCGCGGTCCACGCGGGTCCACAGCAGCTCGAAGGTCTCGGCGCCGGAATCCACCGACAGCACCTGACCGCGCAACCGGTAGGGCTCGCTGGAGACGTCCTCGATCTCGACCCGGTCGGCCTGGAAGTTGCCGGCCCGGCCGAGGTAGCCGTGGACCTCGACCTCGGCGCCGATCCGCAGCGCGGCGAAGAAGGCGGTGGTCCCGGCGAGGGCCCGACCATCGTCGAGCAGGACGTCGGAGTCGTCCACCACGACGTGCACCTCGCCGAAACCAGAGCCGGAGTCGTCCATCACCATGCACTCGAAGGTGTTGGAGGTCGGGTCCATCTCGGTGACCCGGCCATGGAACTCGTCGAAGCCCGAGTCGTCGGGGAACTCGTGCTCGCAACGGATCTTCAGGGCGAAGCGCTTGCCCCCGGGATTGGTGGTGTCGTCCGAGAGGGTCTGGTCGAGCGGGACGTCCACCAGGATGCGCTCGAAACCGGAACCGACGACCAGCGGCGATTCGCCGAGGTCGGAGAACAGGCAGTCGTCCTGACTGCGGTCCACGACCACGGGGACCACGCCGCCGGCCTTGGCGACGACCCGGACCGAAGCCGGATCGATGCGCAACCGGACCCCGGTGTAGGTGCCGTCGGGGACGTCCGCCATCCGCAACAGCGAGCGGGTGGACGCCAGCGAGATGAAGTCGAAGGTCCGCGGCACCTGCAGCAGGTTGCCGGTGGCCGAGCCGTCGGGGCGCAGCAGACGCAGGTCCACGACGTCGGCCATGACCGCGGCCAGGCCGTCGGTCGGGGCGTCCGAGATCAGGAACCCGACGTCGTCGCCGGAGCCGGAACTGGAGTCGTCTCCGCCGCCGCCGCAGGAAGCCAGGAGGAAGGCGGCGCCGAGGGCGCCGAGGAGGAGGAAGGAGCGGATTCTCATGGGTGATCGGGGGGTCGGGGCCCATCGGGGGCCCATCCACCCTAGCGGAAATGCGGCCTGCCCATGCCTCACGGATTCGGCCGAGCCTCCGCCTCCTGGTATGGTCGCACCCATGGACCGCCGCCGCTTCCTGGGTTCCGGCCTCGCCGCCCTCGCCGCTGCGCCGCTGGCGCGCGCCGCCCGCGGGGCCGCGGCGACCGCCGCCGCCGAAGTCGCCCCGCGGGAGGAGTTCCGCTTGGCCTACGCCCCCCACTTCGGCACGTTCCGCCACCACGCCGGGGACGACCCGGTGGCGCAGCTGGAATGGGCGCACGACCAGGGTTTCACCGCGTGGGAGGACAACCAGATGGCGCGGCGGCCGGTCGAGGAGCAGGAGCGCATCGCCGCGGCCATGGAGCGGCTGGGGATGCGGATGGGCGTCTTCGTCGCCAACTTCGGCACCGCCTTCGGCGACCGCAGCTTCGCCTCCGGGCGCGAGGACGCGCGCGAGGCCTTCCTCGCCGACCTGCGCCAGGCGGTCGAGGTCGCGAAGCGGGTGAACGCGACCTGGGCCACCATCGTGCTCGGCACCGCCGACCCGAGGCTGCCGCAGGGCCTGCAGGACGCCCACGCCGTCGAGACCCTGAAGCGCGGCGCCGGGCTGTGCGAGGAGGCCGGGCTGGTCCTGGTGATGGAGCCGCTGAACCCGCGCGACCATCCCGGCATGTTCCTGGTCCGCTCGGACCATGCCTATGCCCTGTGCAAGGCGGTGGCTTCGCCGTCGGTCAAGATCCTGTTCGACCTCTACCATCAGCAGGTCAGCGAGGGCAACCTGATCCCGAACCTGCGCCGCTTCGGCGACGAGATCGCCTACTACCAGATCGGCGACAACCCCGGGCGCAACGAACCGGGCACCGGCGAAGTGAACTACCGCAACGTCTTCGCCGCCATCCACGAAACCGGATACGACGGCGTGCTCGGCATGGAGCACGGCAACTCGGCGGCCGGCCGCGAGGGCGAACTCGCCGTGGTCGAAGCCTACCGATGGGCCGATTCGTTCTGATTCCGTTCATGAACCCAGAGGGGAATCGTTTCCGCAGGCCGGGAGCTCGCGCTAGACTGGTCGGCGTGACCCGACGCGCTCTCCTCGTCGCCCTGGCGCCGCTGCTGGCGGCCTGCGCCGCCCCCTCCATGGACGTGACCGTCGAGGCCTGGGGCGACGGCGATGCGGTCCGGGCCGCTGGGGCCTACGCACGCGACCCCCAGGTCATCGTGACGGACCCGAAACACCGCGCCGTCCTGGCCCTGGTCGAGGAATCGCTCCAGGAGGTCGGCCTCGAGCGGGCCGAAGCGGCGGCGCCCGACGTGCTGCTCCTGTCGGCCTCGGTGCGCACCGAGGAGAGCGACCTCTACGTCCCGCCCAGCGTCGAGACCCATCCGGTGTGGTACCCCGGGCGCACCCGCCGCTACCGCATCGTCGAGGACGGCACGGTGCGCTGGGTCACGGTCCACGAACCCGGCGACTGGGTCTCCCATACCTGGACCCGCCCCGGCTACGTGGTCCACCGCTACCGCCACGAGCTCGAGGTCGCCCTCGTGAAGAGCGACTCGACCCCGTGGCGGGAGACGGTGTGGCGGGGACGCGCGGAAGGCCTGTCGCCGAACCCCGACCCGCTCCACTTCGCCCGGCTGGTCCTGCCGCTGCTGATGGAGGGCTTCCCCGACCGTCAGGGCGCGCGCCGCCTCACCCTGACCCTGGAAGCGCCGCCCGCGGCCGCCGCCACCGCGGCCGCCCCATGACCCGCCCGACCCGCGTCCTCCTGGTCGGCGACCTCCACCTCGGCCTGCGGCCGCGCCGCCTGCCCGAGCGCGCAGCCGACGCCGACCGACTCGGACCGCGCGAAGCCCTGGAGCGCATCGTCACGACCGCCCGCGCGCTCGACGTGGACGCCGTCGCCTTCGCCGGCGACCTGATCCATCACCTGGAGGACCGCTTCGAAGCCCTGGGGCCCCTGAAGGGGGCGTGCCAGCGACTGGCGGAGCGCGGCGTCGTGGCGCTCGCGGTCGCCGGCAACCACGACGCCGTCGCCCTGAATCGCGTCGCCGGACTGCTCGGCGGCGAGGCCCTCCACGTCCTCGGCGCCGACGGCGGCTGGGAGGCGCGTTCCCTGGAACCGGAGGGCGCGACGGCACTGGAGTTCGTCGGCCGCTCCTTCGTCCGCGAGCACGAGACCGCGGACCCGATGGCTGCGTTCCCCGAGGCCCTCCGTGGGCCGACCTCGCCCGAGGGCCGGGTCCGCATCGGTCTGCTCCACACCCAGTTGGACGCCGCCGACGCCCCCTATGCTCCGACCACCCGTGCCGCCCTGGAGGCCACCGGCATGCCCTGGTTCCTGGGGCACGTCCACGACCCCTCTCCCCTGTCCGGGTCCCGTCCGGTCGGCTACCTCGGTTCGGCCACCGCGTTGGCCGCCGACGAGTGTGGAGCGCGCGGCCCCTGGCTGGCCACGGTCGGCCCCGAGGGGTTGCGCGACCTGGTCCAACTGCCCCTGGCGCCGTTGCGTCGGGAACGGCTGGAACTCGACGTCGGCGTGCTGGAGGAGGCCGCCGACCCGGTAGCGGAACTGGAGGCCCTGGTGGAGGAAGGGGCGACCCGGATCCTCGAGGCCATCGGCGCGGAAGGGCGCGCGACGATGCAGCGCCTGCTCGACGTCGCCCCCGAGGCGGGCTCACTCGAGGAGGCGACCCTCGGCCCCCGCGCGGTCGGCCTGCGCCTGCGCCTGGTCGGCCGGACCCGCCACGCCGTCCGGCTGCGCGATGCCCTGGAGGCCCAGGGGTCGCTCCGGGAGTACGCCACCCATGGAGGAGGGATCCAGGCCTGGATCCAGAAGGTCGAGGTCGCCTTCGCGCGGAGCCACGACCTCGAGGAGTTGGCGCGCGGGAACGACCCCATCGCTCTGCTGGCGCGCAAGCTCCTCGCCATCGAGAGCGGCGACGCCGAGGCCGGCGAGCTGGTCGCCGGCGTCCTGGCCACGCGCCGCGGCGGGTTCGCCCGAGCCTGGCTCGACGCGCTGCCCCGCGGCGAGGGCGACGAACCGGTGGACGTCGAGGAGGAACTCCGGTCCGCCCTGCTCGAGGCGGGGCAGGAAGCCCTCGACGCGCTGCTGGCCCAGCGCGAGGAGGCCGCGGCATGAGGTTCCTCGGTGCCGAGGTCGCTTCGGCGCACGACCTGCCCCACCCGTTCGGGTTCGCCGACCTGCCGGAGGGAGCCGTCGTCGTCGTCCACGGACCCAACGCCGCCGGCAAGAGCACCCTGCTCGCGACCCTGCGCGCCTGCCTGTGGCCGGAGCTCGAGCCGCCTACGGACAAGCGCAAGAAGGCTCCGCTCGCAGCCCGCGGCGTGCGTGCGCGCATCGTGCTGGAACTGGCGGGGAGGCCCTGGGAAGTGCGCATCGAGGACGGTCGGCGCCGGGTGCTCGACGGGTTCCCGGCCGACCGGTTGCCGCCGGCCTCCCTGGCGCCGTGCTACCACCTGTCGCTGCGCGACCTGTTCGGTTGGGAGTCGGATGCGCCGCTCGCGGACCGGCTGCGGCGGGCCTGGGCCGGCGGGCTCGACCTCGACCGCATCCGCAAGGAGCGCTTCGACCACAAGTGGCCCCGCGACGACGCACGGAGGGCCCGAGAGGCGCGCGCCGCCGTCGTCGCGGCGAAGGACCGCCTCGCGAAGCTGGCGCACGACCTCGAGGAGCTCGAGGACGGCAGCCTGCAGCGCGCTCTGGAGGAGGCCCGACGTCGGGAGCGGCTGCACGACGCCCTGACGCGGCGGGCGCAGGAGGTGCGCTCAGCCGCCCGGAAGGCCGCCGCCCTGGGCGGAGAGGCGCGGCGGCTGCGCAGCGAGGCCGACGCCGCCGCTGCGGCGGTCGGCGCGCCCCCGGAGTGGAACGACGTCTGGCAGGAATGGCTCGGCTCGGCCCGGGCCCGCCGCGAGGGCCTCGACGAGCACGACAAGGCCGTCGCCGCGGCTCGAGCCCGGGTCGCCGAAGCGGTGGCGGCGCTGCGCGGCGAGGCGCCGGACGACGCCGAACTGCCCGCGCCCGAGGTCCTGGCGGCGCTGGATCGCGAACTCGAAGCCTTCGCCGAGGCGCGGGCGCGGGCGCAGGCCGCCGCCGCCGAGCGGGAGGCGCTGGAGGCCTCGGTTCCCGCGGCGCGAGCGGACGCCGATGGGGAAGGCGGCCCCGCCGAAGCGGACCGAGACGGGGTCGCGCGCCTGCTGGAGCTCGCGGTGCGGGAGCACGTGCGCGCCGAGCAGGACGCTGGCCCCCCCTCCGGGGCCGCCCGGCGTCGGATCGCGGTGGGCGCCGTGCTCCTGGTGGCCGGCGCCGCCCTCCTGCTCCCGGCCCTCGGGGTCGGGGGGCCAACGTCGGTGGCCGGACTCGTCGTCGCCACCCTGGCCGCCGTTTGGCTCGTCCTGCGCGGAGGGCGCGCGGGCGACGCCGAGGCGGAGGCGAAGTCGTGCACGAACACGGCGATCCGCTTGCGTCGCGCCCTGGGAGTCGGCGCCGAGGGCGGCGAGGACGAACTCGCCGAGGCCGCCCATGCACTGTGGCGCCGGGCCGCCGACGCCACCCTGGCGGAGCGCCAGCAGCACGTGGTCAGCGACCGGCTCCGCAAGCTCCGCCAGGCGGAGGAGGCGGCGGAGCGCGAACTGGCCCGGGCCCGGGACCGGTGGCGCTCCTGGGCCGAGGAGCACGGCTTCGTCGCCGGCGATGCGCCACTCGCCGTGGCCGAGTGGTTGCGCCGACTCGACGCCCTGCGGCAGGCGAGGAGCGGACTCCGCGAGGCCGAGGCGCGGCGCGCCGCCGCCGCCGATGCCGCGGCGGACCTGTGGGGGAAGCTCCGCGAGGCGCTCGGAGGCGCGGAGGATGCCTCACCGGAGATGGTCGAGGCGGCGCTGGCCCGACGCAAGGTGGAACACGAGGCGTGGCGGCAGCGTTCCCGGCGCGCCGAGGAGGCGGAGGCCCGGGCGGCCCAGGCGGAGGCGAAGTGGGCGGATCTCGAAGCATCGGCCCGCGACCTTCCCGAGGAATTCGGTGATTTTGCCGAATTTTCATCCCTGGAGGCGCTAGCCGAGGCCCTCGAGGCCCGTGCCGAGACCCTCGCGGAGGCCGGGAAGCGCTATGCGGAACTCCAGGAGAGGAAGGCCCGGCTGGAGCGGGATCGGAAGGAGGCGGAGGGGGGACGGGCCCTCGAGGCGGCCGAGGCGGAGGCCGCCCGGCTGGAGGGCGAGGTCACCGAGGAGGCGCGGCGCGTGCTCCGCGCCGAGGCAGGCGCCCTGCTCCTCGAGCGGGTCGCCACGGACTACGAGCGCGACAACCGGCCCCGGGTGATCGCGCTGGCCGACGAGTTCACCCGGCGCTTCACCCGGGACCGCTACGGGCTCACCTTCGAGACGCGCGACGGCGGTGTGCCCGTCGCCCTGGACCTGGCCCGCGGCGGCGTCGTGGTCCCCCTCGAAGCGCTCTCCGACGGGACGCGGGCCCAGGTCCTCTTCGCCCTGCGACTGGCCTTCGTCGCCGCCCAGGAGGAGGAGGTCGGGGTCGAGCCGGCGCCGCTGTTCCTGGACGAGGTGCTGTCCACCGCCGACCCGGAGCGGTTCCGCGCCGTGGCCGAGGCGGTGGCCACGGAGGCGCGGAGCGGGCGGCAGGTGTTCTATGCCACCGCGAACCCGAGCGACCTGGCCGTCTGGCGTGACACGGCCGCGACGGTCGGCGCCGAGCTCGCCGAGGTCGAGATCCCCCACCCGACCCGCGCGCGGGAGCCGCGCGCGGGCGGTGAGGGAGCGGGCGCTTCCTGACCCGGGGTCAGGCGTTCTGCTTCTTGCAGGTGTTCAGACCGAGCACCTTGTAGAGCGGTCAGAACCCCACCAAGGCCGTGATCAGGGCGATGGCCCCCACGACCCAGGCCGCCCAGAGCATCCAGCCCTCGGGCTCCTGGAACCAGGCGTAGCCGACCAGGGCCAGCCCGACGACGAGACGAAGGGCGCGATCGGCGCCCCCGACGTTGCACTGCATCGGAAACCTCCTCGTGAGAAGGACCGGGAGGCCAGGAGGGACTCCCCATGTCCATGAGCGTAACCGCCGACCTCGGAAACTGGCCACGCAGACTGTGCTGACCGGAAAAAGGCGTGACCGCAGCCGTCCCGACCCGTCTTCCTCGGTGTGGAGGCGCAGGATCGGCGCCCCCTCGGGGTGTGAAGCGGCCCCGGAGGGACGCCGCCCACCCCGAGCGAGGCCGGGAGGAGCTCGCGGCGGAAGGGGTGCGTGCGCGGCAGGCAGCGCCGCGAGGCGGTGGTCCGACGCCGGGGTCCAGAACACCCTGCGCAGCCAGTTTCCGTGCTTGCGGTATCCTGCCCCCATGGGACGCCTCCTCCGCCTCCTGGACGGCCACGAGGAGCTCCGGGCGGCGCTACGAGCACACCAGGAGGCCGTGGCGGCTGGGGACCTCGAGGCGGCGCGGACGGCGTGGGACCGGTTCCACGCTCGGCTCGACGCCCACTCCCGGGCCGAGGACGAGCTCCTGCTGCCCCGACTCGCGGCCGGCGGACCGACCTCGGTCGGCGGCGGAGTCGAGCTCTTCGACCGCGAGCACCGCAAGCTGCGCCGACTCGCCGCCGCCGCGCACCGGCGCATCCACGACGCCGCCGTCGGCGAGCTGCCGCCGGGGCTTCGGGTCGACTGGATCGAGGCGCTCCACGTCCTGAAGGAGCTGCTCGCCCACCACGACGAGCGCGAGCGCGCTGCCTTGCACCCGGTGCTCGAGGACCGGCTCGGCGCAGCCGAGGCCGACGAGCTGGCCCGCCGCTGCAGCGACCGCGAGGCCGAACTCGCCGCCGCCTGGACCGGCCCCCTCGGCGCGGACGTCGTGGAGGGGCCGCGGTCGGCATCCTAGGAACCCGCCATGTCCCTCCCCACCTCCCCCACGCCCCCCATCGTCCTGCGCCTCGGCCTGGCCCTCGGTCTCGCCGCCGCGGTCGCCCTCGCCGCTTCCTGCTGCGCCGAAGAGCCCGTGCCCGACGCCCGGCCCGCGGCCCGCGCCGCCTGGACCCCGGTCCCGGCGGAGGAACTCGCTCCGGCCGAGGCCGAGGCGGTGGCCGCGGCGCGGGCCGCCAAGAAGGAGCTGGCCGGACGCCTGGTCGGGCGGCTCACCGAGGTGCTGTCGCAGCAGGGGCCGGCGGCCGCCATCGAGGTCTGCCACCTGGACGCGCCGCGCATCACCGGGGCGGTCGCCGAGGAGCAGGGCCTGCGCCTCGGTCGCACCAGCCACCGCCTGCGCAACCCCATGAACGCCCCTCCCCCCTGGGCCGAGCCCTGGGTCGCCGAACGACACGACCAGCCGCTGGTACTGCGCGGCCCGGACGGTCGGCTCGGCATCCTCGATCCCATCCCCCTGCAGCCGCTGTGCGTCACCTGCCACGGCCCGCAGGAGTCCATCCCCACCGAGGTCGCCGAACGCCTCGCCGCCCTGTACCCGGAGGACCGCGCCACGGGGTTCCGCCCGGGCGACCTGCGGGGATGGTTCTGGATGGAGACGCGCGCAGAGGAAGGGACGGAGGGATGAGGCGCACCGCCCCCCAGGAACGGGAACCGGCCCCACGGACCGGGTCGTCCACCAGACCGGCATCCGCATGCCGCTGCGGGGCCAGGGTTCCTGGAGCTCCCTCTGCGCAGGGCTGCAACCGGGGCCCGTTGCGTGCACGAGCCCTCTTCGCCCTGGGACTCGCTCTGGCCCCGCCCCAGTCCGGGGGGCCGGTTCCCACGGTCGGCGCGCCGCCCGATCCCTACGACCACGTCCTCGTCGTCGGCGTGGACGGCCTGCGCAGCGATGCCCTGCTGCTCGACGGGGTGGACTTCCCCGCGCTCGACCGCCTCTGCGGGCAGGCCGTCACCTGGAACGCCCGCACCGACCCCGACTGGACCGTGACCCTGCCGAACTTCACTGGGGTCCTCACCGGGCGTCTGGTCGAAGGCCCGAAGGGGCACGGCTGGCGCGAGAACCGCACGCCCCACCCCGGACGACGCCTGGTCGGCCCCGACGGCGAACCGGTGCCCGGCCTGTTCCACGTCAGCGCGGCCGCCGGGGTCGCCGGCTACCTCGGCGCCGGCAAGGACAAGTTCGTCCTGTTCGACCGCTCGTGGAACGACGACGCCGAGCGCTTCACCTACGTGCGCCACCGCGACGCCGCGGATGGGGTGCGCCACCTGCTCGCCTGGTGGGACTCCGACCCCGCCCCCCGCACCGTCGCCTTTCTCCACCTCGCCGAGTGCGACGCCGCCGGACACGCCGAGGGCTGGGACCTGACCCCGGGGTCGGCCTACCTCGAAGCGGTGGCGACCGTGGACGCGCAGCTCGAGCGCGTCCTCGCGTGGCTCGACGAACACCCCGAACGTCGGGCCCGCACCGCCGTCGTCCTCACCGCCGACCACGGCGGCGGCGTCCCGCTGGAGAACCACCACGGCCTGGGACACCTGTGGACCAACTACGTGATCCCGTTCGCGCTGTGGACCGGCGACGCCCGCTGGACGGGCCCCCTCTACGACCTCGCCGGCGACGCCCGCCGCGACCCCGGGCTGTGGGATCCGCGGCCCGATGCGGAGGCGCCCCCGCCCATCCGCAACGCCGAGGCCGCCAACCTGGCGCTGGCCCTCCTCGGCCTGCCGCCCGTTCCGGGGTCCACCGTCGGCGCCCACCGGCCGCTGCTCGCCGTCCCGACCGCCGCTACGCGCTGACCCGTCCGTGCCCGAACCCGCACCGCCCTTCCTCGCCCTCGACCAGGGCACGACCAGCACCCGCGCCATGCTGTTCTCTTCGGACGGCGAGGTCGTGGCCGTCGCCCAACGCGAGCTGCCGGCCGCCTTCCCGGCGCCGGGCTGGGTCGAACACGACCCGGAACGCATCCACGCCGACGCCGAGGCCGTGATCCGCGACTGCCTCGCGACAGCCGGCGTCGCCCCCGCCGCGATCGGCGGCCTCGGCATCACCAACCAACGTGAGACCGTGGTGGTGTGGGAACGCGCCACCGGCCGCCCCATCCACCCCGCCATCGTCTGGCAGGACCGGCGCACCGCCGAGACCTGCCGCCGCCTGCAGGACGAAGGGCACCAGGACTGGGTGCGCGAGCGCACCGGACTCCTGCTCGACCCCTACTTCTCCGCGACCAAGATCGCCTGGATCCTCGACCAGGTCCCCGGCGCGCGCGCCGCCGCCGAGCGCGGCGAGCTCGCCGCCGGCACCGTGGACTGCTGGCTCACCTGGCGCCTGACCGGCGGCCGGGTCCACGCCACCGACGCCAGCAACGCCTCGCGCACCCTGCTCTACGACCTGGTCCACGGCGCCTGGAACGAGGAACTGTGCCGCTTCTTCGACGTGCCCCCGGCCCTCCTCCCCGAGGTCCGCGACACCGTCGCCGACTACGGCGCCGCCGAAGTCGCCGGGTTGGACGGCGCGCTCGCCATCCGCACCCTGGTCGGCGACCAGCAGTCTGCGGCCTTCGGCCAGGCCTGCTTCGCGCCCGGCGACGTCAAGGCGACCTACGGCACCGGCTGTTTCACCGTGCAGAACACCGGCGCCGAACCGGTGTGGTCGGAGCGCATGCTCCTCACCACCGTGCTGTGGCGCCTCGACGGCGCCACCACCTACGCCATCGAGGGCTCCAGCTTCAACGCCGGCACCGCGGTGCAGTGGCTGCGCGACGGGCTCGGCCTGTTCGACGACGCCGCCGAGACCGAGGAACTGGCGCGACACGCCGACCCGCGCCAGCGCGTCTACCTGGTGCCGGCCTTCACCGGACTCGGTGCGCCGTGGTGGGACCCCGACGCGCGCGCCGCAATCCATGGCCTGACCCGCGAGGTCGGACGCCCCGAACTGGTCCGCGCCGCTCTCGAAGCGGTGTGCTTCCAGACCCGCGACCTGCTCGAGGCCGCGGCCGCCGACGGCGCGCCGGCGCCGCGCGAGCTGCGCGTGGACGGCGGCATGGTCCGCAACGACTGGCTGCTCCAGGCCCTCGCCGACCTGCTCGGACTGCCCGTCGCCCGCCCGGCGGTGGTCGAGACCACCGCCCTCGGCGCCGCGCGGCTGGCCGCCCTCGGCGCCGGGTACCATGAAGGATTGGACGCCGTCGCCGCCGCATGGCGGGCCGAACGCCGCGCCGCCCCGGCGATGCCCGAGGACGAGCGCGAGGAGCGCTGGGCCGGGTGGCGCGAAGCGGTGCGCCGCACCCTGACCCGTCGCTGAAGACTCGATGAACCCGCTGGTCCGCAACCACGCCCTCTGGACCGGGATGCGCCGCATCCTGCTCCTGGGCGTCGGTGCGCTCCTCCTGATGTCGGGCTACCGACTCGCCTTCGTCCTGCGCTATGCGCACCCCGAGCTCTGGCGCGACTTCCTCGCCGACCTCCCCGCGGCCTTCCTGCGCGGCGCCCTGCACGACCTGCGCATCGTGATCGTGTTCCTGGCGCCCCTGGCCCTGTCGCTGGCGTGGCTGCGCGACCGCGGCGAGGCCTCGTGGCGGCGCTGGCTGCGTTTCGCCTTCTGGTGGAGCTTCGTCGGCATCGTCCTCCTGGTCACCGTCCTCACCGCGGACATGGTGTTCTACAGCTACTTCCAGAGCCACTTCACCGTGCTGGCCTGGGGCTTCCTCGAGGACGACCTGCGCGCCGTGACCCGCGGCGCCATGAAGATCTATCCGATTCCGCTCTACCTGCTGCTGATCGGCATCGCAGCGACGGCGCTGTTCCGCCTGCTCCAGCGCGCCTGGACCCCCGGCGACTTCCTCCAGCCCCACCACCGTACGCCGCCGCCCCACCTGGTCCAGCGCCAGCTCCTGCGCCTGCTCACGTCGTTCGGCGCCGGCATCCTGCTGCTCGTGGTGTGGCCGGCGGCGGCGACGCCGCGCGAGGATCCGCGTCCGGCGGCCCCCTTCGTGCACGAGATCCCGATGAACGGCGTCGAGGCCTTCGCCGACGCCGTGTGGACCCGATTGCGCGAGGAACCGCTGTCGGTGGCGACCCGGATGGGCTTCGGGCGAGACCCCGACGAAGCCCTGGCCGTCTGGGCCGGCTCCGCCCCCGACGGCCGCCCGGAACCGGGCGGCCTCCTCACCGCCCTGCCGGAACCCGCGATGACACCGCGCCCGACCTGGGACGCGCCGCCCCACGTCGTCGTCGTCGTGATGGAGAGCTTCTCGCTCCACCTGCTGCGCTGGCAGGGCCCCGAGTTCGACCTGCTCGGCCCGCTCGCGAAGTACTGGGACCGCGGCATCCTCTGGCGGCGCTTCCTCCCCAGCGACAACGGCTCGGCCGGCTCCATCCTGTCGCTGCTCTCGGGGCTGCCCTATCGCCCCGGCACCAAACAGCTGTCGCAGTCCGAGGACTTCCACGACCGCGCGCTGCCGACTGCACCCGCGCGCTGGTTCCGCACGTGGGGCTACCACACCCGCTTCGTCTACGGCGGTCCCCTGACCTGGCGCAATCTCGGCGAATTCGCCCCGTTGCAGGGCTTCGACGAGGTGGTGGGCCAGGAGGCGTTGCTCGCGGAACTCGGCCTGCGCCGCGAGGACGCCGCCGGCGAATGGGGCGTCTGGGACGAACACCTGTTCCGCGCCCTCGCCGACCGCCTGGAGTCGGCCGAAGGGCCGACGTTCCTGATGAGCTTCACGACCAGCAACCACCCGCCGCACGAGTTGCCGGAAGGAACGGAGCTCCCCACGCTGACCCCGCCGCCGGGACTGCTGGAGCGGAACGGCGGACCACTGGACGAGCTGCAGCACCTGCAGCTGCGCACCTATCAGTACGCCTGCCACCGCCTTGGACTGTTCCTCGACGAACTCGACCGCAAGGGCCTGCTCGACCACACCGTCGTCGCCGTGACCGGCGACCACACCATCGGCACGGGGATCCCCTTCAGCCACCGCGAGGCGCTGCTCGAGCGCGCCGTGCCGTTCCTGTTGTTGGTCCCCGACCGGGTGCGCCGCGAGCTCGTACCCGACGAAACGACGCCCGGCGGACATCCGGACGTCGTTCCCACCCTGATCCAGGCGGCGGGACTCGGTGGTCGCGGCTGGCGCGGGCTCGGGCACAGCCTGCTGGACCGCACAGCCAAACCGCTCGCGTCCAACCCCGCCGGCATCGTGATCGGCCGGGTCGGCGCGGTGCTGGAGTTCCCGGACGGCTACGGGACGATGACCTGGATGGACGACGGCCCGGGACTCGAGCCCTGTCCACCGTCGCCGGCGCACGAGCGCCTCCTCCTCCGCAGCAGGGCCTTCCTGGCGCTGGCCGACTGGTTGCTCTGGGAGGCGGCGCGCCCCGGGCCCGAGGCGTCACGGCAGGGTGTCCGGGCGATGGAAGCCGTCGAGGTCGGGAAGGCCGCGACTTCCGACTGATCCTCCCCGTTGCCGCTCCTCTCCGATGGCATACTAGGGGCATGCCCGTATTCCTCCGTCTGCTCTTCGTCCTCCTCGCGCCCTTCGCCTGCGCCGGGGCCGCGCGCGCCTCCGCACTGCAGTGACGGCCCGCCCCCGGAGGCGGTCCGCCTCCGAGCTACGCCGGTCCCGGTGACGCCATGGGCCCCGGCGGCGCCTCTCCCGCCACCCCGGCCGCTCCCGCCGGCCCGGCGACCCCGGCCGCCCCCACCACACCCACCGGCCCCGCCGGCACGACCGGCGCCGGCCCGACCACCGGCGGCGGCACCCTGCCGACCGAACACGGCAAGACCGCCAAGACCCTGCTCCGGATGCAGTGGAACTACCCGGTGTTCCGGCTCCCCGGCGAGGACGCCGTCCCCGAGGAGCGCAGCGGCACCGTGGCCCGGGCGGTGCGCTCGGCCCTGCCGAGGGAACGGGCCTTCCTCGAGCTCGCCGGCGACGACCGGCGCCCGCTGCTGGTGCTGCGCGAGTGCCTCTGGTGCAACGGCACCGACGACGCACTGTTGAGCCGCACCGAAGACAACGCCCGCACCCTCCTCATGGCGCAGTGGTTCCACTGCGTGAAGCTGCCGCCCGACGTACTCGAGGAGGACCACCCGTTCCGCAACGTCTTCGCGGGCGACGACCCGCCGCACCTGATCCTCTGCGACTGGGACGGCTCCGGCGTCGTCACCCTGAAGGGCGACCAGTCGCGCACCGAACTGTGGGAGGCGATGGAGACCGTCCTCGAGCGCAACTACGTCGTCGACGTGAAGCGCAAACTGCGCGAGTGGGACCGCCTCATCGCCGACTACGACATGGCCGATGAGGAAGTGCTCCGGCTGGAGGCGCAGCTCGACCTCGCCATCGAGAAGTACGGGCCCAAGCACGCCAAGGTCCGGAAGTTGCGCAAGCAGCTCGAACGCGCACACGAGGACTTCGACAGGTTGAAGGCCCGTGAAGAGGAACTGCGCCGTCTCCCGCTGAAGGCCTCCGGCGAGGAGGACACCGCACGGTCCGACCGCGACGCCGGCTGACCCGAGGCGTCCCTCCGTGACGCACTCGTTCGCCGCCTTCGCCCTGCTCCTGGCCGTCGCTCCCAGCGCGGCGGCGCAGGAGGAGCCCCCCGGCGCCGACGACCCCTACACGCGGGGCGAACCCGAAGCCGTCGCCGCGGCCGGCTACCGTTCCCTCGGCCCCTTCACGCTGGGCGACGGCGTCACCACCACCAAGGTGGAAGAGGCGCTCGGCGGGGTCGAGGTGCGCTGGATCGAGACCGAGCACTTCCGCATCGGCTCCACGCTGGAGACCTGGAAGCTGGAGGACCGAGAGGAGAAGGCACTCCTCGCCAAGGAGCTCCGAGCGTTGCGGCAACTCCTTCCGGATGCGCCGAAGCGGGTGCGCAAGCTGGATCCGTGGCTGCGCGCCCACCTCTATGCGCTCCGGGCCGAACGCGTCTACGACAGCGTCGCGGCCGTCCTCGGCGCCGACGGCGAGTCCCTCGAGCCCCTGCTCGGCGCCGGCGACCGGTTCGTCCTCCTGCTCTTCGCCAAGGAGAGCGAGTTCGGGCGCTTCGCCGAGCGATTCATCGGGCCGGAGGCTTCCCGTGGTTCCTTGCGCCACTACTTCCCCCGCTCACGCGTCCTGCTCTACGCCGCCCATGCGGAGACCGACGCCTTCGCGCGCTCCGACCTCACCCTGCACTGCGCCGTCGCCTACAACCTCGCCATCTACCTGCTGGACGGCTATCGGGGCTACGGTTTCGCGCTGCCCGCCTGGCTGCCGGTCGGCTTCGGCCACCGGGTCGCGCGCAGCGTGAGCCCGAAGCAGAACTACTTCACGGACAGCCGACTGTTCACCGCCGACGACGTCGCGGAGTGGCACTGGGCGCCTCGAGTCCGAGCGCGCGTCGCCAACGACTACTTCCCGAGCGCGCGGAAGCTCGGCGCATGGGACGACCAGCTCGGCCTGAAGTTCGCGGACCACATGATGGCGTGGTCGCGGGTGGACCACCTGGCGCAGGCCGAACCGGAAGGCTTCGCACGTTTCCTTCGGGCCATGAAGGCGCCGTTCCCGCCCCGGGAATACCCGATCCCTCCGGAACGCCTGCTCGAGCGCCAATGGGAAGCCCTCCAGGCGGGCCTCGGCTGGACGCCCGAGGAATGGGACGAAGCCTGGCGCGAGTGGGTGCTCGCGACCTATCCCAGGCGCTGACGCAGCACCGAGCCCCCTACGGAACGGCGTTCCACGCGGGAAGCGCCCCAAGAAACCGAACGAAGCGGGGGTTTCCCGCCCATCCGAAGGGCATACTGGAGGGCATGACGCGCTCCCTGTTCTTCCTGGCCTTCCTCGCCGCGAGCCTGGTCGCGGACCGGGCCGCCGCCCAGTGCCCCGGCCCGCCACCTCCACCCGGCATCTCCACCGACACCCCGCAGTCCGGGATGAAGCCGGACTTCGGCCCCGTGGACGATGCGCCGGCCACCACCGGCGCGCGGCCCACCCGACCGAGCACGCCGAGCACGCCGAACGCGCCGAGTGCGCCGGGCGCACCCAACCGCCCCGCGACTCCGGCCCTCCCCGCCACGCCTGCCGGCACCGCCGGTGCGCCGGCCATGACCGGCGGTGAACAGCTCCCGACCGCGCACGGCCCGAGCGCGCGCACCCTGCTGACCGTGGCCTGGACCTACCCGGTCCTCCTCGCGGACGCGGTGGACGGTCGCCGGACCTACGCCCGCCAGGCGCCTCGGGCCCTGCCCCGGGACGAGGCCTTCCGCCGCCTCGCCGGCGACGACCCCAGGCCGCTCCTGGTCCTCCGCGAGTGCGCGTACTGCCTCGGCAGCGAACGCGCCCTCCTGCGCGGCGGCGAGGACGACACCAAGACCTTCCTGCTGTCGCAGTGGTTCCATTGCGTGCGTTTGCCCAAGGAGGTCCTACGTTCCGACCACCCGTTCCACGAAGTGTTCGGTACGCCGGCACCCCACCTGCTCCTGGCGTCGCCCGATGGAACCGAGGTCGTCGCCATGCCGGGCGACCTCTCACGGGTCCAGCTCTGGAAGGCGATGGAGACCATGCTGGCCCAACACTACGACGGCCCGCTCCAGCAGCGGCTGCGCGGCCTGAACCGTCTGGTCGGCAAGTACGACGCGGTGGACGAGGAGATCCGGGCGCTGCTCCATCAGCAGGAGCTCGCCGCCGAGAAGTACGGACCGCGGTCGGCCAAGGCGAAGAGGCTGGCGCGCCGTCTGGCCAAGGCCCGGGCCGAACGCGAGGAGCTGGACCGCCAGCGGGACGAGCTCCTCGACCTGCCGCTCCGGACGCCCGCCGCCCGGAACCCCTAGACCGGGCTCTGCGTGCTCGCCCTCACCGGCCTGCTCCTGGCCGCCATGAGCGCCCTCCCGCCGCAGACGGCGGGGGGCGCCGGGGAACGAGACCCCTACACCAGGGGCGAGCCGCAGGCGATGCAAAGGGCCGGCTATCGCTCCTTCGGCCCGTTCCGACTGTTCCGCGACGTCACCAGCGCCAAGGTGGACGAGGCCCTGGGCGACGTCGGCCTGCACTGGATCGAGACCGAGCACTTCCGAATCGGGTGCTCCCTGGGAGCGATGCGGCCGAGCGGCAGCCGGGAGCGCAAGGCCCTGGCCGCGGAACTCGAGACCCTGCGCGAACGCCTGCCGGGCGTCCCGCGACGGCCTTCCCGCGTGGATCCGTGGCTACGCGCCCACCTCTGGGCGGCCCGCGCCGAGCGGACCTACGAACGCTTCGCCGCGCTGGCCTGCCCCGACCCCGAGCGTGACGCCCGACGGATCGATTCCCAGCGGTCCTACGTCCTCCTCCTGTTCGGCGACGCGGCGCAGGTCGGGCGGTTCCGCGACGCCTTCCTCGGCGAAGGGTTGTCCGGCGAGGCCTTCCGCTGGTCCATTCCGGTCGGCCGCGTCGAGCTCTACGCCACGCACGGGGCGGCCCCGGCCTACCTGGACTCGGAGCTCGCCCTGCGCTGCAACGTCACCTATGCCCTGACCCGCAATCTACTCGACGGCTATCGGGGGCACACCTTCCCGGTCCCGGCCTGGCTGTCGGTCGGACTCGGACACCTCCTGGCGCGCGAGATCAGCCCGCGCTACGACTACTTCGCCGAGGACCGCGACTACGGACCGGATGACGTACGGGTCTGGGACTGGGCTCCACGCGTGCGGGCCCGCGTGTCCCACGGCATGGCGAGGAGCGGACGCGCGCTGGCCGCCCCCTTCGACGACGCGGACTTCTCATACGCCGATCACATGACGGCCTGGTCGCGAGTGGACCACCTGGTGAGCACCGACCCGGCGGGCTTCGCCCGATTCGTGCACGCGCTGAAGGCGCCGTTCGGACCGGACGAGGAACCGATCACCGTGGAGGCTCTGCATCAGCGCCACTGGCAGGCGCTCCGCGAAGCCTTCGGCTGGACGCCGGAGGAATGGGACCGGGCTTGGCGGGCGTGGGTGCTCGCGACCTACCCCAGGCGCTAGCGGTCGGGCGGCCAAGGGGGCGGCGAGGGTAGAACGGGGCCGTGCCCGTCACCCTCCTCCCCTCGCTCGTCCTCCTCCTGACCTGCGCCCCGCCGGCCCAGGAACCCGCCGCCGCAGTCGAAACCGTCGCCGGCGACTTCGGCCTCGGCCTGCGTCCCGTGGGCCTGCGCTTCGACCAACCGTTGTGGGTGGTCTCGGCGCCCGACGACGCCGAGGTCCTCTTCGTGGTGGAGAAGCCGGGGCGGGTACGTGCCGTGGTCCGCGGCGAGCTCCAGCGGGAGCCGGTGCTCGACCTGCGCGATCGCATCTCGGACCGTTCCGAGCGCGGGCTCCTGTGCCTGGTGTTCCATCCGAACTGGGGACGGGACGGCGAGGACTCGGTCTTCCTGCACTGGAACGACCGCAGCGGGCACACCCACGTCACCCGAAACCACCTGCCGCGCCCCGAACCGGGTGCCCCCTGGCGCGCGACCGACGAGGAGGAACTCCTGCTGTTCGTGGAGCAGCCCTTCCCCAACCACGATGGAGGCCAGCTCGCCTTCGGCCCGGACGGCCATCTCTACATCGGCCTCGGCGACGGTGGCGCAGCCAACGACCCGCTCGCCGCCGGCCAGGACCTCACCACCCACCTGGCGAAGATCCTACGCATCGACGTGGACGGCGGCAGCCCCTACGCCATCCCTGCCGACAACCCCTTCGTGGACGTGGAAGGCGCCCGACCGGAGATCTGGGCCTACGGCCTGCGCAATCCCTGGCGCTTCTCGTTCGACCCGGAGACGGGCGACCTCTGGATCGGCGACGTCGGCCAGAACCTGTGGGAGGAAGTGGACTTCCTGCCCGCCGACCACGGGGGCGGCGCCAATTTCGGCTGGCGGCGCTGGGAGGGCAGCCACCCCTTCGACCCCGACCTGGAACTCGGGCCGACCCCACACGTGCCGCCGATCTTCGAGTACCCCCACGGGGCTCCGCACTACGACTGCTCGGTGACGGGAGGGTTCGTCTACCGCGGTGACGCCATCCCGGAGCTGCGCGGCTGGTACCTGTGGGCCGACTACTGCAGCGGACGGGTCGGGGCCCTGAAACAGGAGGGCGGGCAGCTGGTCGCTTCGCTGGACCTGACCCGCGACCTGGCGCCGAACACGAAGCTGCCAGCGCTGTGCTCCTTTGGACGCGACGCCGACGGCGAGCTCTACCTGGTCAGCCTCCAGGGGCCGGTCTGGAAGATCGTCCCGGAGGAGGCGGACTGACCCCGCTGCGGCGGAACTCCACGCGGACGTCTCGGGGCGCTGGGAGGGAGGCTGGGCGCCCCCCCCCGGCGGGCGGGGAATGGTCGGGGCGAGAAGATTCGAACTTCCGACCTCTGCAACCCCATTGCAGCGCGCTATCCAGACTGCGCCACGCCCCGACCGGTGGGGAATTGTACGCGCCGGAGGGCCTGGCTGGCAAGAGGGGCCAGGCGACGCGAGGCGCGGGGGAAAGCGGCTCAAGCCGGACCGCGGTGATCCGCAAAGGGGGTGGCAGCGTCGTTGGAAGAAGGAGCGCTGACTGCCATGATGGGTGCCGGCGGCCGCAAGGCCGCCGGTTTTCTTCTTCTGGGCCGCGGAGCGCGTCTCCCACCCCGCCGGCCCCGATGGTTCGCCGTTCGAAAGCTCAAGGAGGCCGAGGCACGGCCGTGAAGGAAGGGCGGTCGAGCCCCCGGCTCGATCCGAACTCCGACATGAAGACCCTCCTCCTCACGACGACCTTGACACTGGTGAGTCTGGCCGCAGCGCCCCCCGTGGCCGCGGCATCCCCTTCCGCCCTCGCCCCGCAGCAGGAGCTCCGCCAGGTCTCCGGCGAGCGCGTGACCAGGACCCGGCGCGCCGTGCCCAAGGGCGGGGCCGTCGGCGCCACGCACGGCGACACTGCGGCGCGCAAGAGCAAGAAGAAGGGCGCGAAGTCCTCGAGCCTGGCCGTCCTGGCCAGGCGCATGGGCATCGATACCAAGCGCCTGCGCTCCGAAGTCGTCCGGCTCCGGCGGACGGCGAACCCGCGGATCGCCGTGAGTCGCTTCATGGCCCGGATGGGCGACCTCCTACCCGAAACGACGGCAGCCCGCAACGCCGTCTTCCGCCGTCTTGCGACGATGGCGGGCAAGGGCAAGCGACGGGCGCAGCTGATGCAGGCGTTCCAACGCACCGACCGTTCTGCGTCGGCCTCCGGAGGGGGCGCCTCCGCAGGCAACCGACGCGGCGCCGGCGGCGGAACCTCCGAGGTCAACGTCGGCCCCGGTGAGTTCGCCTCGAACCCGGCCGGCGGCACCGCCCAACCGATGACCACGCGCGGCTTCGGCATCGTCGGCTGGACGGCCACCGACGGGTTGGCCGACCAACTCCAGGAGATCGGGTTCCAGGACTCGCTCTACCGACGGACGTTCTTCCTCCCCGACCCGCAGCGCGGCAGCCTCATCGGGCGTGACTTCGCGCTCGCCTCGAGCCGCGGCTATCGCACCTGGCTGACCTGCGTCGGTACGCCGATGGACCTGTCGCCCCACCCGGAGGAGACCGGGACCGAGTACGGGACCGGGCTCGAGGCCTACGCCCGCTACGTCCCCACCGACGGCGTGGCCTGGGCCGACCGGGTCCTCGACTTCATCGACACCATCGAGGCCACGCCCGGCGCGCGGGTGGACCACGTCGAGATCTGGAACGAGGTCGAGCGGGTCGAATGGTTCTCGTCCTCGCTCGAGGAGTTCCTCGCCTTCTACGACGCGGCGGCGACCCGCATCAAGACGGTGCGCCCCGACATCGAGGTCGGCGGTCCCGGCCTGGCCGGCTGGAGCAGTACCATGGGTGGCGACGAATCGGTGCTCTTCGCCTTGGTGCGCCACGTCGCCGAGAGCGGTGCGCCGCTGGACTTCGTGTCGTGGCACCACTACACCGAGGCCAACGAGCTGCTGGCCAGTCGGGTGGTGGAGAAGCTGCGCAAGCTGCAGGTCTCGCTGGGCCTGCCGCGCTTCGAGACCGTGGTCAGCGAATGGAACCTGTACCCCAGCGCACAGGGCGAACACGGCTACCAGTTCGACGGCCCCTGGGCGGCGGCGGCCTACGCCGGCTTCTCCACCACCGCAGGGGAAATGGGGCTGGACGCCAACCTGTTCTTCCTCGACGTGGACGAAGCGGACGACGGCGGTCTGACCGACCTCGCGGGGGTCGGCCTCGGCGCCATCACTCACCACGGCATCCGCAAGCCGGTGGCCCGGTTGATGGAGATCCTCCTCGGCATGGCGCGGGAGAGCGTGGTGCCGGTCGAGGCGCCCCTCCAGGAGTACTCGGTGCGCATCGCCGCCACGCGGCTCGGCACCAGGGTCCGCTACGTCATCAGCAACGCGCCGGTCAGCGGCCACTGGATGTTCGTGACGAAGTCCAGGGAGGCCGGCATGGACCCGGGCTGGTTGTACCCGATCTGGCTCGCCGCAGGCGGTCCCCAGGCGACGGTGACCACGCTCATGGCCCAGGGGCTGACCGAGCAGCAGGCCGAGGACACGCTGGCCTTCATCCCGGCGGTGCTCGAGGCCGACGTGGAGACGGCCCAGCCCACCGAGGTCGTCCTCACCCTGACCGGCACCGCCCCCGTCCAGGTCACCGAGGTGCGGCGCTTCACCCAGACCGTCAACGCACCGGCGAACCACCTGGACACGCTGACTCCGCAGCTCCAGCTCGCCGAGGACATGGCCCGCGAGGCGACGGCCATCGAGGTCGCGGACTTCCTGACCACGGAAGGCTACCCGACCACCTCGGACGAGCTGCTCGGCATCGATCAGGAATTCAAGGACTGGGCCGACGGTCGGGGCATCCCCTTCGGCATCCAGGTCCGGGCCATCGCGATGATGAACCAGGGGCTGTTCGACAACCGCATCGTCCAGGGCGCCTGGCTGAACACCCTCCCCGAGACGACCGTCCTGGTCGAGGACGCCCAGAGCGCCGGCGTGGTGCTCGACGGCCGCAAGCTCCGCCTGACCATGGAGCCCGACAGCGTGGTCGTCGTGGACGTCGAGATCTACTGACCCGAAGGAAGCGCGGGGTCGGCGCACCAACGCCAGACCCCGCGCTGGCCCGGGGTCTCCTCGACCTTCAGTTCGAGGGCCCGCAGCCGCAGGCTCGGGAAACGCTCTTGCAGGCGGCGCCCCAACTCTCGGCCGAGCCAACCCGCGAGGTTCTCGGCCGAGGTGTTGTTGATGGGAAGGACCAGGACGTCCTCCACCGGGGCGACGTAGCGACGTTCGCGATAGCGGACCTCGACCTCGTCGCCGCGGCGCTCCCAGGTCAGGACCGGGTGTTCCCCCGGCACCAGCCAACGCTCGTCCAGCTCGTCCACCAGCTCGCGCACCACCGGTTTGACCCGCTTGAAGTCGAGCACCAGACCGTGGTCGTCCAATCGGCCCTCCAGGGCGACGTAGACCCGGTAGTTGTGACCGTGCAAACGCTCCGCGCTGCCGTCCGGAAAGATCAGGAAGTGGGCCGACGAGAACTGCAGGTACTGCTTGTCGATCTCGATGCTCCAGCGCTCGCTCCCGGGAGGCAGGCCGGGCGAACCGCTCACGGCGCCAGCGCCTCCAACGCGAACACCGGACCGTCCACGCAGGTCTTGGCCCAGGGCCAGGCGCCGAGAGGTCCGTCGGGATCGGTGGCGACGGCGCAGGCGTTGCACACGCCGAAACCGCATCCCATGTAGGTCTCCAGGCTGACCTCGGCGTCGAGCCCGCGGACACGGCAGAACCGGGCGAAGGCATGGAGGAGCCCCTCGGGCCCGCAGGCTGCGAAGCGGGCGTCGGCGGGCAGACGGCCGGCGTCGAGCTCGGTCGCGAGCAGGTCCAGCACGCTGCCGTGGAACCCGGCGTCGCCCTCGTCGGTGGCGGTGAGGAGCGGCGTCCCCAAGGCGGCGAAGGCGGCGAGGTCGTAGAGCCTCGGCGCCGAACGGGCGCCGTAGAGGAGCCAGGTGCGCTCACCGGCGCCCGCGGCCCGGCGCTCCTCGAGGTAGGCGAAGAAGGGGGCGCTGCCGACGCCGCCGGCCACCAGCACCACCGGCCGCTCGGGCGGGGGCAGGACGAAGCCGTTGCCGAGCGGCAGCGTGAGCGCGACGTGGTCGCCGAGGGAGAGGGCGTCGAGGGCTCGGGTGCCGGGCCCGAGGACCTGGACCAGGAAGGTGAAACGTTCCGGAGCGGGACGCTGGTAGATGCTGAAGGGACGCGGGATCACCGGGCCGGGACCGAGGTCGTGCTCGCTCCACGGCGAGAGCATGGCGAAGCGCCCCGGCGGCTGCGGAGGCGGCGGGTCGTCCACCTCGACCTCGAGGACGAAGGCGTCGGGGCCACAGTCGCGCCGCGCGGTGATCCAGGCGCGCCGACAACCGACCCCGGTCGCGTCCGGCGCGGCGGTGTCCATGGCCGGATTGTAGCCCGGCCTAGAATGCGACCATGACCGCGTGCGACCCTCCCCAGGTCCACCCCGAAGCGCGGGGCGTCCGACCGGAAAGGCCGGTGCGGGCCGCCGGCGTGCTGGTCTGGACCGGCGACGCCGACGACCCGCGGTTCCTGCTGCTGCAGAACGCCCGCCACGGCACCTGGGGCTTCGCCAAGGGCCACCTCGAGGGGGGCGAGGCCGAGCTGGAAGGTGCGCTGCGCGAACTCGCCGAGGAGACCGGTCTGCGCCTGGATGCGGAGGACCTGGTCCCGGACTGGAACGACGCCGCGCTCTACCGCACGCCGAACGGTGCGTGGAAGCGGGTCGTACTCTTCCTCGCGGCGCGGCCGACCCCGACCGAGGCCCTGCAGCGCTCGGACGAGCACGCCCGTCACGCCTGGGCGACCGTCGGCGAGGCCCTGGAACGCCTGGAACACGAGGACCTGCGTCGGGCCCTGGTCCGCGCCGCGACCCGGCTGCGCCCTCCGAGGCCATGACCCCCGTCCCCCGCCGTCCGCTGCCGCCGGAGGAGGCGCGCCGCCTGCTGAGACGACTGGCCCCGCCGGACGAGCGGTGGCCGCGCCACTGCCTCCAGGTGGCGCGGGTGGCGCGCCGGCTCGGCGAAGCGCTCCGCGCGGCCGGCGTGGAGCTCGACCTCGACCTGCTCGAGTCGCAGGCGCTGCTCCACGACGTCGGCCGCGCCCGCACCCACGGCCCGCTGCACGGCTGGACCGGCTGGGTGTTGCTGCGCTCCATGGGGCACGCCCCGGAGGGCCGCGGCTGCCTGACCCATTGGCTCAAGGGCCGCTCCCCCGAGGAGGTCGTCGCCGCCGGCTTCCGCCCCCACGTGGTCGCCCAGGCCTTCGCGGCCCTGGAGCCGGTACCCTGGGACCTCGCCGACAGCGCGCTGTCGGTCGCCGATTCGTCGGTGCGGCACGACGTCGTCGTGCCGATGGCCGAACGCCACGCCGACCTCCTCGAACGCTACGGCGATTCGGACTGGCTCCGCCGCCACGCCGAACTCGGTGCGGCCCACGCCGCCGCGATCGAAGAGGTGGTCGGCGTTCCCCTGGACGAACTGCTCGCCCCGCTGCATGGCCCCCTCCCCGAAACCGACTGACTCCACCGCCCCGCCCGAAGCGGGTTGGGGGCTGGACCCCTTTGCGGCGCGCATCCGCGAAGCCCTCGCCGAAGCCCTCGGCGCCGACACCGCCACCCTGCAGTTGGAGCGGCCACGCCGCGAAGGGCTCGGCGAGTTCTCGCTGCCGACCTTCCGCCACGCCAAGGAGGCGGGGCGGAACCCGGCCGAGCTCGCCGCCGAGCTCGCGGCCTCGCTGACCATCCCCGAGGTCACGGCCGCGGCGGCAGGACCGTTCCTGAACTTCACGGTGGAACCCGCCGCGCTGGCCCGCGTCGTCCTGGAGCAGGCCAGGCGCCGCGACTACGGGCGCGCCGCCGAGGGTCGGGTCACCCTGGTCGAGTTCAGCTCGCCGAACATCGCCAAGCCGATGCACATCGGGCACCTGCGCTCCACCGTGATCGGGGCCGCGCTGGCCCGCCTGCACGAGTGGCTCGGCCACGAGGTCGTCCGCATCAACCACGTCGGCGACTGGGGCTCGCAGTTCGGCAAACTGGTCGCGGCGTGGCGGCGCTGGGGCTCGGAGCAGGCGCTGGAGGCCGACCCCATCGGGCACCTGCTGGAGCTCTACGTGCGCTACCACGAGGAGGAGGAAGGCGATCCGACCCTGGCCGAGGAGGCGAAACGAGCCTTCCGCGAGCTCGAGAGCGGCGAGGAGGCCGAGACGCGACTCGTCTGGAAGCGCTTCACCGAGCTCTCCATGCGCGAGTTCCAGAAGGTGTACGACCGACTCGGGGTCGAGTTCGACCACGTGCGCGGCGAGAGCTGGTACGAGGACCAGCTCGAGGCCGTGATCCGGTTGCTCGAGGAACGTGGCGTGATCGAGGAGTCCGAAGGCGCGCGCATCGTGCGCCTGGACGAGTTCGGCATCGAGACGCCGTGTCTGGTGCAGACCGCCCACGGCACCACGCTGTACGCGACCCGCGACCTGGCTGCGGCGCTGTCGCGCTGGAACGAGTTCCACTTCGACCAGGCGCTCTACGTGGTCGGCGCCGAGCAGACCCTGCACTTCCGCCAGTTCCGCGCCGTGCTGCTGCGCTGCGGCGAGGTATGGGCCGAGCGGCTGGAGCACGTCCCCTTCGGCCTGATCCGGCTTGCCGAGGGCAAGTTGTCCACGCGGAAGGGTCGGGTTCTGAAGCTCGAGGAGGTCCTGGATCGCGCCGTGGAGCTGGCGCGCGAGGCGGTCGAGGCGAAGAACCCGGACCTGGAGGACAAGGCGCTCGCCGCCGAGCGGGTCGGCGTCGGCGCGGTGGTCTTCCACGACCTCAAGCACCAGCGCGTCAAGGACGTGGTCTTCGACTGGAACGAGGTGCTGTCGTTCGAGGGCGACACCGGCCCCTACCTGCAGTACACGCACGCACGCTGCGCCAGCATCCTGCGCAAGGCCGGCCGCTCGGCGCCGCCCGCCGCCGAGGTGGACGCCGCGCTGGTCGCCGAAGAGGCCCATGAACTACTCGTCGAGCTCGGTCGCATGCCGCAGGCCATCCGCGAAGCGGCGCGGGAGCGCGAGCCGATGCTGTTGGCGCGCTCGCTGTTGCGCATCGCCGCCGCGGGAAACGCGTGGTACAAGGACCACCGCGTCCTCGGGGCCGAGACCCCGGCGCTCGAGGACGCCCGGCTCGCCGTCGTCGAAGCACTCGTGAACGGACTCGCGCTCGGCCTCGGCCTGCTCGGCGTCCCCGCCCCCGAAGAGATGTGAGCACCAGCCTCCAGGACGAACTCACGGCCCACCTGCGGGTGGTGCCCGACTTCCCTCGCCCCGGCATCCGCTTCCAGGACGTCTCGCCGCTGCTCCAGGACGGCACGGCCTTCCGCCGGACGGTGGACGGCCTCGCCGCGTGGGCGGAGCGGCTGCATCCGACCGTGGTGGCCGGGATCGAATCGCGCGGATTCCTGTTCGGAGCGCCGCTCGCCGAGCGCCTCGGTGTGGGCTTCGTACCGATTCGCAAATCCGGCAAGCTGCCGTGGAAGACCTACCGCGAGAGCTATCGGCTCGAGTACGGCGAGGGCGAGCTGGAAGTCCACCAGGACGCCGCCGGCCCCGGCGACCGCGTGGTGCTGGTGGACGACCTGCTGGCCACCGGAGGCACCGCAGCGGCCTCGCTGGTGCTCCTGCGCCGCCTCGGCGCCGAGACCGTGGGCTGCGGCTTCGTGGTCGAGCTCGACGGACTCGACGGGCGCTCGCGCCTCCACGGCGTCGAGGTCCACGCACTGGTCCGCGTACCGGCGTGATTCGGTGCTGGAAGCGCCCCCCCCGCCCGGCCTAGAATCCGGGCGATGGCCGGTCCGCGCTCCGAGTCCTCCCCGCATCCGCCGACGGCGGACTGGACCCTCGACGAGCTCTGGCAGCGCTACCGCGAAACGCGCAGCAAGGAGTTGCACGAGGAGTTGCTGTGCCGCTACCAGCCGGTGGTGCGCCACATCGCCGAACACATGCTGCGGCGCCTACCGCGCAGCGTGGACCTCGACGACCTGGTGCAGGAGGGGCTGTTCGGCCTCATGGATGCGATCGAACGCTACGACCCCGACCGCGGCTACAAGTTCAAGACCTATGCCGGCCGACGCGTCCAAGGGGCGATGATCGACGCGCTGCGGCGCCTGGACTGGGCGCCGCGGCTGCAACGACAGCGCTCGGTCAAGATGGCCGCGGCGCGGGCCGAGTTCGTCGAGGTCCACGGTCGCGAGCCGAGCGACGAGGAACTTGCAGAGATCCTGGGCATCCCGCTGGCGGCGGTGCGGCGCGGGATGCCCAAGCAGATGATGTCGGTCAGCGACCGTCCGCAACAGCTCTCGGAGACCCACGAGAACCCGCTGGATGGGCTCGCCGAGTCGCGGGAGACCGACCCGCTCGACGAGGCCCACCGCGCCGACGTGATCGAGATCCTGATGCGGGACCTCTCGGAGAAGGAGCGCACCATCCTCAACCTGTACTACGTGGAGGGGCTCACCCTGCGCCAGATCGGGCAGCGGCTGACGGTCACCGAATCGCGGGTCTGCCAGATCCACGCCAGCATCCTGAAGCGGTTGCGCGAGAACCTCGCCTCCGTGAAGGACCAGTTGGAACTCTGACCCCGACGGGGCCCCGACCGGCGTTGGATGCCGCCCCCCGCGACGACCGCTTCACCGCCGCGGAGCTGGAGCGGCGGCTGCCGGCCCGGCGGCGCCTGGCGCGGCGGATCCTGGTGCTGGAGCGTTGCGACAGCACCCAGGAAGAGGCGCGGCGGCGCACCGACGAGGAAGCCGAGGCGCTGCTCGTGGTGGCCGACGAGCAGACCGCAGGACGCGGCCGACGCGGACGTGCGTGGTGGTCGGGGCCGCCGGCGGCCAACCTGGCCCTGACCCTGGCCGTCCCCGAGCCCCCCGATCCGGCCCCGGCGCTGACCGCGGCCGCAGCCTGCGCGTTGGCCGCGACCCTCGACCGGCTCGGCCTGGGGCCGACCGGACTCAAGTGGCCGAACGACGTCCTGCTCGGCGGACGCAAGGCGGCGGGCGTCCTCGGCGAGGTACGCGGCGGCGGTGCGGCCCCGATCGCCCTGCTCGGCATGGGGGTGGACGTCCACGCGGCGCCGCCCGACCTACCCGAGGCGACCTCGCTGGATGCGCGCGCCCACGAGGTCGGCGCGCCGCCGCCCCGTCGTCTGGACGTCCTCGCCGGCTGGCTGTGGGAGCTCGAGGCGCGCCTCGCCGTGCTCGAGCGCGGCGGCCCCGGCGCCCTGGAGGACGAGTTCCTGGCGCGGCTCCGTATCGGCGCGCCCCACGGCGTGTGGGCGCCGTCCGGCGGGGCGGCCCGGTTGCTAGAATTCCGCTTCGACGACGGCCTCCTGCTGGACGAGGAGGACGGCCGGAAGCGCCACCCCCTGGCCCGCCTGGAACGCCTCGTCCCCCGCCCTGCGCCATGACCCGACACGACGGCCGCGCCCCGGACCAACTGCGACCCATCCGCTTCCGGCGCGGCTTCGCGCCCAACGCCGAGGGCTCGGTGCTGGTCGAGGTCGGCGACACCCGCGTCCTTTGCACCGTGAGCGCGAGCTCCGGCGTGCCGTCGTGGCGACAGGGCAGCGGCGCCGGCTGGCTGACCGCGGAGTACGCGATGCTGCCGGGGTCGGTCCGCGGCCGCAAGCGCCGCGAGACCGAACGCCGCGATGCGCGCAGCATCGAGATCCAACGCTTGATCGCGCGCAGCCTGCGGGCCGCGCTCGACCTCACCGCGATCCCCAACCTCACCCTGACGGTGGACTGCGACGTCGTCCAGGCCGACGGCGGGACCCGCTGCGCCAGCATCACCGGCGGCATGGTGGCGCTGCACGATGCGCTGAAGCGGCTCGCCGCCGAGGACCGCCTGGCCGCCTGGCCGCTGCGCCGTTTCGTCGCCGCGGTCTCGGTCGGGTTGGTCGGCGGGACGCCGTTGCTGGACCTGGACTACCGCGAGGACTTCGCCGCGTCGGTGGACATGAACGTGGTCGGGGTCGATGGCGGCCTGCTGGTCGAGGTCCAGGGCACCGCCGAGGGCGACCCCTTCCGGCGCGAGGAACACGACGCCCTGCTCGACCTGGCGCAGCGCGGGGTCCGGGAGCTGATCGAACGGCAACGCGCCGCCGTCGCCGAACCCGAGCCTTCGGCGCCATGAGGACGGGGCGGCGCGTAGCCGTGGTCCTGTTCCTGGGAGTGGGCCTCGCCGCTGCGCCCGGCTTCGTGCGGGGGTGGCGGCTGCCGCCCCTGCAGTGGGACCCCGCCCCGGAGCCCACGCGGCTCGACGGGGGCTCGACGGCGCCGAGCGTGCGCGCGGAGGGCGCCTATCTGGTCGCTCACGACGGGCCGCGGCTGCGCTGGCGGGCCTTCACGCCGGAGCCCGTCCTCCACGTCTCCAATCCGACGGACGTCCCGGTCGAGGTGGTGGTCGAGAACGTGCACCCGGAAGCCACCGACGCCGAGTTCGCGGCGGCGGCGCAGCACGGACTGGAACGGCGTTGGCTGGTGCCCGCCGGCGCCGCCGACCTGGTCCTGGCGCCCACCTTCCCCGTGCGGGACCGCTACCGCGTCGCGGCGCTCGGCGACACCGGCGGTGGCGGCGAACTCGACGCCTTCCTCGAAGCCGCGGCCGCAGCCGGCGCCGACTTCGTGCTCCACCTCGGCGACTTCGCCTACGGCCCGGGGGAGCTCGCAGCGGCGGCCGAGGCGGTGCGACGCTCCGCGGTCCCGGTGTACGCCGCCATCGGCAACCACGACTTCCATCGCGGACTCGAGCTGCTCCACCGCGGCTTCACCCGCAACGTCGGCCCCCGCAACTGGGCCTTCCGCCTCGGCGGCGTCGAGTTCGTGAACCTCGACACCGCGGCGGACACCTGGCCCCCGGACTCGGGAGAACGCGGGCGGCTGGTCGCCGCACTGCTGGCGGCTCCCCGCGGGCGGACCGCGGCCACGGTCCTCCTCACCCACCGCCCCATCGTGGACCCGCGCGGACGCGGGCACGACCTCGGCCGCGCCGGCGAGCGCGCCTGGATGCGCGAGGTGGTGGCCGCCCTCGGCGCCGACCTCCTGCTCCACGGCCACGTCCACGCCTCGCTCGAGTCCGTGCTCGACGGCGTCCCCGTCTTCGTCGCCGGCGGCGGCCTCGGCCGCGGCGCGGACGAGGTGCCCGAAGAGGGCCCCGTGTTCCTGATGCTGTCCTGGCGACCGGACCCGGCGCCGCACCTGGCTGCGCGCTGGCTGCCGCTTCCGGAGCCGTCCCGAACCGGATCACCACGATGACCACGACCACCACCCTGCTCCTGGCGTCCGGCAACGCCGACAAACTGCGCGAGCTGCGCGAGCTCTGCGCCGACCTTCCGCTGACGGTCCGCGGCCCGGAGGACCTGCCCGGCGGCCTGCCCGCGGTCGAGGAGACCGGCAGCACCTTCGCCGCGAACGCCATCCTCAAGGCCCGCGCCGCCGCCGCGGCCGCCGCCTCCGTCTGGCCCGGAGCCTGGGCGCTGGCCGACGACTCGGGGCTGTGCGTGGACGCCCTCGACGGGGCACCCGGCGTGCGCTCGGCCCGGTTCGCGGGAGTGGAGGGCCCCGGGCGCGACGCCGCCAACAACGCGCTGCTGCTGGAGCGCCTCGCCGGCGTGCCGCCGGAGCGACGCGGCGCCGTGTTCCGCTGCGCCCTGGTCGTCGCCGATGCCGAGCGCATCGTGGCCGCGGTCGGTCACGGAGTGCGTGGCCGCATCCTGGAGGCCCCCGAGGGCGAGGGCGGCTTCGGCTACGACCCTCTCTTCTATCATGAAGAGCTCGGCGCCACCTTCGCCGCCCTCACGCCGGAGGAGAAGGCCGCCGTCAGTCACCGCGGCATCGCCATGCGCAGCCTCCGCGAAGTGCTGGCGGACCTGCTCGGCGTCGAGGAACGACCCGTCCCATGACCAAGACCTTCCCGCCCGAGCGCATCCGCAACTTCTGCATCATCGCGCACATCGACCACGGGAAGTCCACGCTGGCGGACCGTTTCCTGGAGCTGACCGGCGCGGTCGAGCCGCGGCGGGCGCAGGAGCAGATGCTGGACTCGATGGACCTGGAGCGCGAGCGCGGCATCACCATCAAGGCGGCCGGGGTCTCGCTGACCGCCGAGGTGGACGGCGAGGAATACCTGCTCAACCTGATCGACACGCCGGGCCACGTGGACTTCGCCTACGAGGTGGAGAAGTCGCTCCAGGCCTGTGAGGGGGCGCTGCTCCTCATCGATGCGGCCCAGGGGATCCAGGCCCAGACCGTGGCCAACGCCCACCTCGCCCTGGACCACGACCTGACCGTGATCCCGGTGTTCAACAAGGTGGACCTCCCCCACGCGCGGCCCGAGGAGATCGCCGAAGAACTCGAGAACACGCTGCTCCTGGAGCGCGAGCGGGCGCTGCGCTGCTCGGCCAAGACCGGCGAAGGGGTGCGCGAGGTCCTGGAGGCCGTGGTCCGCGAGATCCCTCCGCCCCAGGGCGACCCCGACGCTCCGCTGCGAGCGCTGGTGTTCGACGCCCGCTACGACGAGTTCCGCGGGGTCATCCTCTATCTGCGCGTCGTGGAAGGCACCCTGCGCAAGGGCGACCAGGTGCGGCTGCTCGGGGTCGGCGCCACCTACGAGACCCTGGAGCTCGGCAAGTCCACGCCCGAACCGACCCCGGTGGAACGGCTGTCGGCGGGCGAAGTCGGCTACTTCGTCTCCAACATCAAGACGCTGGAGGACGTCCGCGTCGGCGACACCCTGGCCCTGGCCAAGGGAGCCGAGGTCGAGCCGTTGCCCGGCTACCGCGACCCCCAGCCGATGGTGTGGTGCGGGTTGTACCCGGTCAACCCCGGCGACTTCGAGGACCTTCGGGCGGCGCTCAATGCGCTCAAGCTGAACGATTCGTCGCTGGTCTTCGAACCCGAGACCTCCGACGCGCTCGGCTTCGGCTTCCGCTGCGGATTCCTCGGACTGCTCCACATGGAAATCGTCCAGGAACGCCTGGAGCGGGAGAGCGACCTGGACATCGTCCAGACCGCCCCCAGCGTGCCCTACGAGATCTTGTTCTCGGACGGCACCACCCGAATCATCCATCGGCCCGGCGACCTCCCCGACCCCAACTTCTTCGAGGAGATCCGCGAACCGGTGGTGCGGGCCCACGTGCTGGTGCCGACCGAGAGCATCGGCGCCATCATGAAGCTGTGCAGCGAGCGGCGGGGGCGCTTCCTCCGCCAGGAGCACCTCTCGTCGCATCGGGTGATGCTGACCTGGGACCTGCCGCTGGCCGAGGTCATCTACGACTTCTACGACAAGCTCAAGTCGGCCACCCGCGGCTACGGAACGATGAACTTCGAGGAACCGCGCTTCGAGGCGGCCGACCTGGTCAAGCTGCGCATCCTGGTCGGCGGCAAGGAGGCCGACGCGCTGTCCTGCATCTGCCACCGCGACGCGGCGCAGCGCCGCGGCCGCGCCGTGCTGAAGAAGCTGAAGAAGGAGATCCCGCGGCACCAGTTCGAGGTGGCGCTGCAGGCTGCGGTCGGCGGCAAGATCGTGGCGCGGGAGAACATCCGCGCCCTCGGCAAGAACGTCACCGCCAAGTGCTACGGCGGCGACATCACGCGCAAGCGCAAACTGCTGGCCAAGCAGAAGGAGGGCAAGAAGCGGATGAAGTCCATCGGCAACGTCGAGGTTCCGCAGAAGGCCTTCCTGGCGGTGCTCTCGACCGAGGAATGAGCGCCGCCGCGAGCCGCCTCGTCCTGCCGGCGGACGCCCTGCCCCGCGGCCGCGCCTACGGCCTGCTCCTGGCCCTGGTCGCACCGCGGCCGATCGGATGGATCACGAGCCGCTCCGCCGACGGGGTGCTCAACCTGGCGCCCTTCAGTTTCTTCAACGGCGTCTGCGGCGACCCGCCGACGATCTCGGTGGCGGTGGCCCGACGCGAGGACGGCTCGCGCAAGGACACCGCGCGCAATGCGCTCGCGAGCGGCGAGTTCGTGGTGCACCTGGTCGAGCGCGGCCACCTGGACGACGTCGTGGCCAGCTCGTGGTCCTTCCCGCCGAGCGTCGGGGAGGTCGAACGCCTGGGCCTGGAGACCGCCCCCGGAGCGTGCCTGGCCACGCCGGGCCTGGCCGCGCCGCGGGCGCGCATGGAGTGCCGCCTGGTCGGCCACCACGAGGTCGGCAACGGCCCGGTGGACCTCCTGCTCGGCGAGGTCGTCGCCTTCCACGTGGCGCCGGAGCTGCTCGACGAACGGGGGCGGGTCCGGGCGACCGAACTGGAGCAGGTCGGCCGACTCGGCGGATGGTGGTACGCTCCGGTGGTCGAGCGCTGGGAGCTCCCGCCGCCCCGGGAAGCCCCCGGCCCCGCACCGGATCGCGCACCATGAACCGACTCCGCACCCTCTTCCTCTTCTCCCTGATCACCGGTCTCGCCAGCCTCGGTTCCTGCGGGATGACCCCCGAGGAACGCGAGGCCTACCTGGCCGCCGAGCTCACCGTGACGACCAGCCCGCCGAGCGCCCGGGGCGACCAACGGATGCTGGCCTGGGTGCGGGCGGAGTCGAGCGGCGACCCTCGCCTGACCCGGTTGCGGGTCACCGTCTTCGACGACCGCGACGGCGACGGCCGCCTGGGCCCCGGCGAGAGCACCGGCATCCGCAAGGTGGCGCTGCCGACGTCCGGCAGCGAGGCCCGGGTCCTCACCGTCCACCAGGTGCTCTTCCCCGCCGACCTGGCCGCTCCCCGGCTCTGGTGCGAGCTGGACACCGACGAAGGGACCCTGACCGAGAGCCTGGACCTGGGGTAGGATTCCCGGGATGGAACTCCGTCTCCCCCTCCTCATCGGGCTTCTCGGCCTGCTCGGCGCGTCCTGCGCCGTCGAGCCCCTGCCCCCGCCCGGCGGCGTCGCCGAGGCCGGCGGATTGCGCCTCGTGGCCGCCCCGTGGACGGCCGGCAGCGGTGACGGACACCTCGCGTTCCTCGACCTCCAGGTCCTCCCGGGCGAGCGGACCCTGTGGTTCGACGCGTTGGAAGTCGAACCCTTCGACGACCTGGACGGGGACGGCCTCCTCGATCCCGGCGAAGAAGCGGAGGGCTGGGAGATGAACGTGGACGCCGGCGGGCCGCGCAAGGCATGGCGGGTCCACCACCTGCGGTGGCCCGAGGGGTTCCGCAACCCCGGCCTGCGGGTGCGGGCCGAGACCACCGCCGGCGTCGTCGAGGCCACCCTGCTGCTGCCGCCGTCCGATCCTGCCCGGGGCTAGAATCCCCGGGCATGGGGCGCGCCCGCAAGACCGCTTCGCGGCATCCGTTCCGCGAGAACCTCGAGATCGGCGTCTTCGCGGTGGTCGCGGCGATGGCCCTGAAGGTGTTCGCGGTCGAGGCCTACCAGATCCCGACCGGTTCCATGCAACCGACCCTGATGGGCACTCCCCTGCTGGACCCGGTCACCCGCCAGACCTCGGGGGCGATCCACGACCGCGTCCTGGTCGACAAGGTCAGCTACTGGTTCCGGGACCCGGAGCGCTGGGAGGTGGTGGTCTTCCGCTATCCGCTCCTGACCCACGTCAACTACGTGAAGCGGCTGGTCGGGCTCGGGGGCGAGCAGCTGCTGATCGACGACGGTGACTTGTGGGCGCGTCCGCTCGGCAGCGACGAGGACTTCGCCATCCTGCGCAAGCCGTGGAAGGTACAGGCCCACGTCTGGAAGCGGGTGTGGCCGCCTCCCCACACCGCGGCGGCGACCTGGCTGGGCTGGAGCGAAGCCGGCGACGTCAGTCGGGGCGAGGACGGCTCGCTCCGCTTCTCCGGGACGGGACGCACGCTCTACGACCACCGCATCAAGGACCAACCGAACCACGGCTACCCGGACGCCATCGCCGACCGGGTGCCGACCCGCAATGCGCGCGCCCAGTACGTGGTAGGCGACCTGCGCGCCCGTTTCAGGGTGACTCCCGAGGCGGCGGACGGCGAGTTCCGCGCCCTCCTGGCCTTCGGCGGCCTCGACTTCACGCTGACGCTGCGCCCCGACGGCTCGCTGACCCTGACCCAGCCGGAGCTCGGGCTGGAGCGTGAGGGACGGTTGTCCGGCGACGGCGCCTTCGACCTGGACTTCTCGTGGTGGGACCACCGGCTGCGGCTCGCCGCGAATCGAAGTGGCGACGGCCTGCTCTGGCAGGAGGACTTCGTGCTCGCCTCGCGCCAGCCGACGCGGACGGCGCTCGACTTCCGCAGCCGCGGCGGCCGTTGGACCCTGGAACCGCCGACCGTCTGGCGCGACGTCTACTACCTGCCGCCGCGCCAGAGCGGCGCCCCGCCCGTGTTCGACGTCCCGGAGGGGCACTACTTCATGATGGGAGACAACACCCAGGGTTCGCTCGACAGCCGCGACTGGCAGGCCGAGACGCTGACCTTCGAGCCGGCGGCGGCAGACGGCACCGAACGCGTGCGCGGCGACCACATGGCCCACGGCGCCGATCCGACCTTCGACAACCCGCGCTGGAACCGCGAGGGGACGGTGATGACCTTCCGCGACGAGCACGGCGGCATCCATCAGTACTCCATCACCGAGATGCAGCGCTCGACCGACCGCCTGGAGCCGGCGCCGTTCGTGCCGCGCGAGTACGTCATCGGCCGCGCCATCGCCGTGTTCCTGCCGATCCCGCCCTTCAGCCCGGTCTGGCGCTTCGGGCTGGTCCACTGACCATGGCCGAGGAACCGCTGCTCCGAACCGAAGGGCTGTGGAAGTCCTACCGGGGGCGCGCCGTGGTCCGCGACGTGGACCTGGAAGTCGCCCCCGGCACCTTCGTCGGACTGCTCGGCCCGAACGGAGCCGGCAAGACCACCACCTTCCGGATGTGCATGGGCATGGTCTCGCCCGACCGCGGTCGGGTCTGGTTCCAGGGCCGCGACGTCACCCGCGAGCCGATCTACAAACGGGCCCGCCTCGGCATGGGCTACCTGTCGCAGGAACCGTCGGTGTTCCGCAAGCTGTCGGTCGAGGACAACCTCCGCGCCGTCCTCGAGATCCGCAAGATCCGCGGCGAACGCGCCGAGCGACGATGCGAGGAGCTGCTGGAGGAGTTCGGCCTCCTGGTGGTGCGCGGCAGCCGCGCCGAGGTCCTCTCCGGCGGCGAGCGCCGACGCCTCGAGATCGCCCGGGTGCTCATCGGTCAACCCCGTCTCATCCTCCTCGACGAGCCCTTCTCGGGCGTGGACCCGATCGCGGTCGAGGAGATCCAGGAGATCCTGGCCCGACTCAAGGACAAGGGCATCGCCATCCTCCTGACCGATCACAACGTGCGCGAGACGTTGCAGATCACCGACCGGGCCTACATCCTGGGTCAGGGCGAAGTGATCGCGGTGGGCCCCCCCGAGGAACTGGTCGAGGACCCCGAGGTCCGGCGGGTCTACCTGGGCCGTCGCTTCAAGCTGGCCTGAACGCCCGAGGGCATCATCCTGCCCGGCCGAAGCCGACCGGACGCGGCTATCATGTGCCGCCCTTTGCCCCGGAGCCACCCATGAAGATCCTCGTGTTCGTCAAGCGCGTTCCCGCCACGACCGCCCGCATCCGGGTGGCCGACGGCCTCCGCATGGACCCCGAGGGGGTCGAGTTCGTCCTCAACCCCTACGACGAGTTCGCCGTGGAGGAAGCCCTGCGCCGCAAGGAGGCGGCCGGCGGCGACGCCACCGTCACCGCCATCACCCTCGGACCGCCGGAAGCGCAGAAGGAACTGCGCACCGTGCTCGCCATGGGCGCGGACGAGGCGATCCTGCTGACGCACTCCGACGCCGCCTTCCTCGATGCCGAAGCCACGGCCCAGGTGCTGGCGGAGCAAGCCGAGCAGCGCGGCCCCTGGGACCTGGTGTTCTTCGGCAAGCAGGCGGTGGACCGCGACCAGCACGGGGTCGGTCCCTCGGTCGCGACCCGACTCGGGATGCCGTGCCTCTCGGAGATCGTCGAGCTCGAGATCGCCGACGGGAAGGCGACCGCGCGCCGCGAGGTGGAGGGCGCCAGCGAGACCCTCGAAGCCCCCCTGCCGTGCGCCTTCACCTGCCAGAAGGGGCTCAACGAGCCTCGCTACGCCAGCTTGAAGGGCATCATGGCGGCGAAGCGCAAGCCGCTCGAGACGGTCCAGGTGGACCTGCCGCCGGCCAAGGTCGAGGTCGTCGAACTCGCGCCGCCGCCGCCGCGCCCGCCCGGCCGCATCGTCGGCGAAGGCGCGGCCGCCGTGCCCGAACTCGTCCGCGCTCTGCGCGAAGAAGCCAAGGTCCTCTGACGTCTCCCGCCCCATGAGCACCATCCTCGCCCTCCTCGAAACCCGCGACGGGAAGCTCCGGCCCGCGAGCCAGGAGGTCCTGGGCGCGGCCCGCACCCTGGCCGACGCCCGTTCCGGGCGCGTCGTCGCCCTGGTCACGGAATCGGCCGGCGACGCCGACGCCTCGCTCGGCGGTTTCGGCGCCGACGAAGTCCTGGTCGCATCCGGCGAACGCCACAGCCCCGACGGGGCTGCCGCCACCGCAGCGCGCGTCGCCCGGGAGACTTCGGCCGAAGTCGTCCTGCTCGCGGCCACCGTGCGCGGGCGCGACCTGCAGGGCCGCATCGCCGCCCTGCTCGACACCGGCTTCGCCTCGGACTGCACCGCGGTGGACCCCGAGTCGCTGGTCTGGACGCGGCCGGTGTACGGCGGACGCGCCGTCGCCAAGGTCCGCGTCGTCGGCCCGGTCGCGGTCGCCAGCCTGCGCGGCAACCACTTCCCCGTGGTCCGTCGCGAGGCCGAGGCCGAGGTGAAGGAGATCGCTCCGGAACCCGGCCAGGCCCACGTCGTCACCGTGGAGGCCAAGCAGAGCGCTCGTCCCGACGTCGCCGAAGCCGCCCGCGTCATCGCCGGCGGCCGCGGCATGGGCGGCCCCGAGAACTGGCACCTCCTCGAGCGCATCGCCGACGCCGTGCCCGGCATGGCCCTCGGTGCGTCCCGCGCCGTGGTGGACGCCGGCTGGCGGCCGCACAGCGAGCAGGTGGGCCAGACCGGCAAGACGGTGTCGCCCGAGCTCTACGTCGCCGCCGGCATCAGCGGCGCCATCCAGCACCTGGCGGGCATGAACTCCTCCAAGGTCATCGTGGCCATCAACCGCGACCCGGAGGCCCCGATCTTCCAGCACGCCACCTACGGCATCGTCGGCGACGTCAACGAGGTGCTGCCGGCCCTGGCCGAGGAGCTCGAGAAGCAGGACCTGCAGTAGCGGCGGCGCGAGCCCGTTCGCGCACCAACCAGCGCGGCGGCCGGGCCTCCAGCCGCGAGCGGGCGGCCGTGAAGGCCGCCCGCTCCGACCGCGACAGGCCGGCGCCGATGCGGTCGAGGACGGCGGCGGCGAAGGCGACCCGGTCCGGTCCGCAGGCCGCGGCGAAACGGACCGCTTCGGCGGCGCGCAGGGGCGGCGGCACCGGCCCCTGGAAGAAGCGGACCTTGGCGGGGTCCAGCCAGACGCAGCGGGGCGCGCGCTCGTCGTCGCGCCGGACGACGAGCAGGTTCCGCGGCGCCAGGCCGCCGTGGAAGACCCCGGCTTCGTGGAGGGAGAGGATGGAACGCGCCACTGCGACCTCGGTGAGCGGCGGGGGCCCGGCCCCGGCGAGGAGGGCGCCGAGGTCGGGCGCGTCCTCGGCCTCGGTGAGGAGCCACGAGTCGCGGACCAGCCCGAGGCGGTCACGTTCCACGGCCCAGGCGACCGGGCGTACCGCGGGCAGCCCGCGGCGCGCGAACTCCCGTAGGGCCCGCGCTTCCGCGGCGACCCGGGCCGGCGGCAGGCCGGTGTGGCGCAATGCGGGGCGCAGCCTGCGCGCCAGCGTCGGGAAGCGGTAGCGCTTGCGCACGTAGAGACGCCCGTCCGGGGCGGCGAGCAACAGGGTCTCGGTGCTCGCGGACCGGGACAGTTCGGCCACCAGCGTCCAATCGGGCCAGCCGGCCCGGTCCGGCGCCTGCGGCGCTCCGTGGGCGCCGGGAGGCGGAGCGCCGCCGTGGCGCCAGGTCACGCCCGGCCTCCCGTCCGCCGCTCCCCCACCGGCTCGAGCAGGACCCAGGTCTGTTGACTCCAACCGCGCGCCACGTAGCGGCGGTCGCGCTCGCGCCAGCCTGCGGCCAGGGCCTCGGCGCGGAAGGAGGCCGGAGTCTGGGCGAAGCGGGCCCGGTCACGCCGGCGGATCCCGGCGCGCCACGCCTGGTAGCTGCGCGAGTCGAAGTGGCTCGCGATCAGGGGGCCGCGGCAGACCCGGGCGAACTCGGCGAGGACCGCGGTCCGCAACTCGGGCTCGAGCAGGTGGTGGAGCAGCCGCGAGCAGAGCACGACGTCGAAGGAGGCCTCGGCGAAGGGCAGCGCCCCGGCCGAGGCCTGGAGGCGACTCCTCCCCGGATGTCGGAGCAGCATGGCGTGGGCTGCGTCCACGGCGACGACCTCGTGGGCGTGGCGGGCCAGCAACGGCGCGAACCGCCCGGTGCCGCAGGGCAGGTCCAGGGCGCGGCGGAACGGGCCGAGTTCCTCCAGCCAGGCGCCGACGAAGCCCTGTTCCCGCCGGTCGGTGCGCCGCGCCCGGCGGGTGCGCGTCCAGCGCTCCTCGGCGTAGTGCCGGGCACGAGCTGCGGACTCGTACTCGCTGCGCAGCGCACGCAGGCCGTCGCCGCCTCGGTCAGAGGAAGGCATCGCCGAGTTCCTCGCCCTCCGGGAAGAGGTCGGCGACGTCGCCGTCGCCCGACACCACCCGCTCCAGGAGGTGGTTGACCGGGTTGTAGAGGCAGGTCACGTTCGAGCACTCGTGACTCGCGTCGAAGGCGTCCAGCAACCGCGCGGTGCCCTCGGCGCCCTCGCCGCCGTCGCCGGACCAAGCAGCGGTGCCGCCGATGCGGGCCTTGGCCACGCCGCGGTGCGCGGGGCAGTTGAAGGTGCCGAGAGGGCTCATCACCTGCCGCAGCGCCTGGAGGTGGCACTCGCGGGGCTGCACCGTGTAGTCCCGCCAGCTCCCGTCGAGGAAGACGCGGAGGTTGGTGCTCTCGACGACCCGGAATCCGGCATCCTCGTGCCGTGCGGCGGCGAGCAGGCCCTCACGCAGCAGGCAGCGGATCTCCTCGGGCGACCGCCCCCCTCCCGTGGGGTCGAAGACCTCGGCGCCCTCGTCCTCGCGCTGGAGGAAGGGTTTGAAGGAGATGTAGTCGAAACCGTGCTCCTTGGCACGGACCGCCGCCTCTTCCATCTCGCCGAGGTTCTCGACCACCGTCCGGTCCTCGGCCCGGGCGCCGCGCCAGGTGACGACGAAGGAATAGCCGAGCTGGACGTCCGGATTGGCCTCCTTGAGCGCGGCGGCGCTGCGGCAGATGGCGTCCAG
>JALUVI010000070.1 GCA_027020785.1 Planctomycetota bacterium
TGGCGGCGCCGGCGCGCAATTTCCTCAACACGAGCTTCACCGAGACGCCGACCTCGCTCGCCAAGGAAGGCCGGCCCACCGCCCTCCTCCATCCGGAGACGATGGTGCGGTTCGGCCTGCGCGACGGGGATCTCGTCCGGCTCGGCAACCGGCGGGGCTCGCTGCTCGTGCATGTGGCGGCGCGCGAAGGGCAGCGCCCGGAGACCATCGTCGTCGAGAGCATCTGGCCCAATCGCCACTGGCCGGAAGGTGTGGGCATCAACCTCCTGGTCGGGGCCGACCCGCCACCGCCGGCCGGCGGCGGCGCCTTCCACGACACCGCCGTCTGGCTGGAACCGGTGGGCACCGGCGAACCCGAGCGGCCGATGGCGGAGGCCACGCTGCCCGCGTGAGCTTCGGGGCGGCGCACCCCGCCTGCTTTCAGGCGGCCCGGATGTCCGAAAGGAAGCTCTCGACGCAGTTGCGGAGCTCCTCGGTCTGCCGGGCAACGACGGTCACCGCGGCGCGCACGCGTTCCGAGGCCCGGTCGTTGAGACCCGCCGCGTCGCGCACCCCGCCGATGGCCTCGCTCGCCCGCGCGGTGTCCGAGGCCGCGCTCTCGGCCTTGTCCGACATCTCCCGCACGGCCGCCGACTGTTCCTCGGTGGCGCCGGCTATGGTGGCGGCGACACCGTCGATTTCCGACAGGACATCGTGCACCCGCTCCACCGCTCCGACCACCTGGCTGGTCGCGCCGCCGATCTGCTCGACGAGGGCGCGCACCTTCTCGGTGGCGTCCGCGGTGGCACCGGCGAGGTTCTTGACCTCTCCGGCCACCACCGCGAAGCCGCGTCCCACTTCGCCCGCGCGTGCCGCCTCGATGGTGGCGTTGAGCGCCAGCATGTGGGTCTGTTCGGTGATCGAGGAAATCAGGCCGAGCACCTCCTCGATCCGCCGTGCGACCTCCGCCAGCTCGCCGGCAACCTGCCGCGCCCGACCGGCATCCTCCACCGCACCGCCGGCGATGGCCGAGGCGTGGCCGGCCTGACGGGCGATCTCCTCGACGGAGGTGCTCAACTGGTGAATGGCGGCGGCCATCGTCCTCATGTCGGCGGACACGCGCTCCGCGCTGCCGGCCATCGCATCGGCGTTCCCGTGGGTGGCCTTGGCCGTCTCCGTCATTTCCGTGGCCGCCTGATCGAGCGTGGCGGTGGTTTCCGCGAGGGCGGCGAGAACGCCCCCCACCCGTTCCCCGAACCGGGCCATCGTCTCCTCAAGACGACGCGCGCGTTCTGCCTTGGCACGTTCCTCCCGGTCCGCCCTTTCGCGAACCTCCCGGAAATGCGCGAGAGCCCGCGCCATGGTGCCGATTTCGTCGCGCCGGTCCGTCTCGCCGATCTCGACCGAGGTGTCGCCGTCGGCCAGGCGACGGGTCTTCTCGACCAGGCGCGCCAACGGCACGGTGATGCTGCGCCACACCACGGTGCCCGCTCCCAGCAGGAAGACCAGGGCGACGAGCGCGGCGACGCCGAGGCGACGGGCCTGCTGCTCCGCATGGCCCGCGAGGGTGCCCGCGAGGACGGCGAGCTCGCGCACGGAGCGATCCTCGACCGCCTTCATGGCGTCGATCTTGCGGGTCACGGCGGCGAACCACTGTTCGCCGGTCGTGGATCCGAGGTCGCCGGTGCCGACCCCCCGCGTGACCGTCTCGCGCAGGCGCTCGACCTCGCGGAACGCCGGACTCTCCGAAAGTTCGTCGATGAGGCGGCGCATTCCGGGCTGCGCCCAAAAGCGCGCTTCCCGCAGATGCTCGGCCTGGAGCACCGCCTTTTCGAGGAAACCGTTGTAGAGCACCGGCGAAAAGCCGCCGCGTCCGAACCCGACGGCACCGAGCGCACGCTCCAGCCCCGACAGTTCCTTGGCCTCGAGCAGATGGACGTGCGCCAGGATGGCGCGGAGGAGGCGCGGGTCCTCGGCCACGCCGGTCATCGCACGTGTCGTATCGAGGAGCCTGCGCACGAGCTTCGTGTAGCGGCGCGCGAGCTCCGGCACCTCCACGAGCAGCCCGTCGACCTCCCGCCGAAGGGTCGGCAGGAGGTCGAAACGCGCGAGGTCCGCCTTCAGTTTCCGCAGATAGGGGAGCTCGGCCCCGTCCGCCGCGCGTTCGTCGACCGCGCGTCGCAGCCCGGCGAGGGCCGTGTCGGTCGCCGCCCGCTGGTCCGGAAGCCGGTCGCCGAAACGCGCCCCGTCGCTGCCGACGAAGCCGGCCGACATGCCGCGCTCCTTCTGCAGTTCGTGAACCAGCGCGCCGAGAGAGGGACCGAGGGACACGATCTCGGCGATTCTTTCGGCCTGGGCCGCCATCGCTCGTTCGCGTTCGTACAGATATCCACCGACGGCGCCCAACAACGCGAGGGGCAGGGCGAGCAAGAACAGGATGCGGGTGCGGATTCCGACCCTTGCCAAAGGCGAAACCATGGCTACCTCCGTCGACTACCCGTTCCGCGCCACCAACCCTACGCTTCCGGGGCGAAGCGTACCGCCACCCCGACGCCTAGCGCCGGAAATCTAAGTTTTCGTTAACGTGATCGGCCGTCGCGGGCACTGCCCCGACAGCCGGCCGACGGGGGGCGGGTTCACCCTCCGGGGGGCGCGATGTCCTTTTCGAGGAGGAGCTTGAAGAGGGTCTCCTGGTCCGGCAGGCCGGTCCTGCGCAGTCCCTCGCTCCGCTGGAAGGCCTCGAGGGCCGCCCGCGTCTTGGGTCCGTAGCGGCCGTCGGCCCCGCCCTTCAGGAAACCGCGCTCGATCAGCGCCTGCTGGGCGCGTTTCAGGATCTCGTGGTAGACGGCGAGCTTGCCGTTCTCGCCGGCGTCGATCTCGACCACCTCCGACCTCTCGGCGAGCCGGCTGCTGGCCAGCACCTCCTCGAGGTTCTGCACCGCCTCGAACAGCCGCTGGTCGGGGTTGTTCTGGCAGTGGGCGAACAGGAGCGCCATC
>JALUVI010000071.1 GCA_027020785.1 Planctomycetota bacterium
GGCTTCCGTTCTCCCAGACCCGCGAGCGGCTCACCGTCCCACGGCTCCGGTCGTACTCCCACGTCATCCGGTCCGGGCCCGGCACCACCACGCCCTGCGGCTTCACCACCAGGTCCTCGACCAGGTAGGCATGGTCCCACGCGTAGTGGTGCTCCACGCCTCGGTCGTCCCGCGTCGCCAGGCGACGCCCCAGCGCGTCGTAGGACAGGATCTCGAAGACCCGGCCGTCGGGGTGCGTCACCTTCTTCGGGCGCAGCCAGTTCGAAGGGTCCACCTCGTAGGTCGTCACCTCGCCCTCCGCGTCGGTCACCGTGGTCAAAGCACCGGTCACCGGGTCGTAGGTGAAGCTCGTCACCTGGGGCGAGCCGCCGTCGCTCGGGTAGCGGCGCTCGGCCACCAGACGACCCAGGTCGTCGCCCTCCCACTCGGTCCGCACCCCCTCCGGGTCGGTGAAGGCCGTCGGGCGGTCGAGGCCGTCCCACTCGTACTGCCAGCTCCGCGTCGTCCCCCACGCGCCGGACTCCCACGCGGTCTCCGTCCGCGTGATCGGGCGGCCGAGACCGTCGTAGAGCAGGTCCACCTTCCGCTTCGTCCCGCTCTCGAGAGTCTCCACGAAGGTCTCCGACAGGTCCTTCGGGTACCACGCGTCGAGCGTCCGCACCACCGGGCCCGAAGCTCCCTCCAGGTCGCGGACCTGCAGGGGGCGGTCCAGCGCGTCCCAGTCCACCTCGCGGACCACCGGGGCGCCGTTGCCGCTGCGCTCCCCCCACCAGGTCTCGATCCGCGTCGCCCGGCCGCGGCCGTCGCGCACGAAGCGCGTCAGCCGCGCCTGCGCCCCGTTCTCGCCGCTCTCGTACACCGCCGCCGAGAGGAGGTGGCCGGAAAGGTTGTGGACCAGGACGCGGTGCTCCAGCCACGCGAAGTCCGCGGCCGTCGCCGACCACGGGTCACCGGCCAGCGTTCCGACCTCCTCCTCCTTCACGAAGCCGCGCGCGTCGTAGAAGTACGCTCGGCTCGCCCAGTGCGTCGCGTCCTGCTGGCGGTGGACCTCCTTCAGGCGACCCCGGTCGTCGTACTTCCACACCGTCTTCCACCCCGCCACGTTCCGTGACGAGGTCGGACGCCCCATCCCGTCGTAGCCCGGGTCGCCGGCGCCGTCGCCGGCCTGCCACACCGTGCGGACGTTGCCGGAGTAGCGCTCCACCACGCTCGTCGGAAGGAGCAGCGAGCCGAAGCCGTAGGCGTATTCCTTCCGCCAGCCGCGCCAGTCCTCCACGAAGCTCGGGCGGCCCCCGGCGGTGAAGCCGAAAAGCGTCGTCCGCGTCGGCCCCCCGTCCACCACCCGGTCCACCGCGTACGGCGCGCCCGAGGCGTCGAGGTGGAGCGTCGTCTCCTCGCTCTGGCCGGCCGCCGTCACCGTCGTCCGCACCACCCGGCCCGCGTGGTCGTAGGTGAGCTCCGTCGTCCGCGCCGCGCCGGAGCCGTCCCAGTCCTCCTCGATGCGCTGGAGGTGCCCCGACGGGGTCCGCACGAAACGCGTCACCACGCCCTCCGCGTCGGTCACCGTCTCGAGGAAGGGGGTCCCGGCGACGTAGCCGAACGTCGTGGTCCACGACTCGCCGTTCACCAGGTCGTACAGCGTCGCGTTCGCATACGTCAGCCCGTCCTGGCCGAGCGCGTACTCCTCGCGCGACACCTCCACTCCGTCCTCCCACTCGGACACCGACTGGAGGCGGCCGTCGGGATGGTAGGTGAAGGTCTTCAGGCGCGACAGCGTCGGGCCCGCATTCGCCGACGGCTGGATGGTCCCGAAGTCCACCTGGAGCAGCCGTTTCTCGTCCGTGCTCCACGTGTAGGTGTGCACGATGTGCCCCTCCGCGTTCTGGAGGTCCGAGCAGCTCGGGTGGTTGCAGGGGTGCGACGGGTCCTCCACGGGGTTCGCATCCCGCTGGAGTTCGTGCTCGAGCAGGCGGGTGCGGAAGTTCCCCGACTTCGGGTCGAACACCGACCACGACCAGCGCTCCACCCGCGGCGGCAGACCCGACCCCGCCTTCGGGTACCACCACTGGGTGGTGACGTTGCCGTCATCGTCGTACTGCAGAAGCGTCCACGAGCCGTCCGGGAAGTGCACTTCGGAGATCCGCGGGCACGTCGAGCACACCGACGTGTCGTAGACGAACGACACCGAGGCCGTGGTCGTCGCAGTGGGGTGCTCGATGCGCTCGACGATGCGGCCCTGCGCGTCCAGCACGAACTCGCGCGTCTCCCCGTCGGGGCCCGTGTAGCTGGTCTGGTTCGCGGTGTAGGCGTAGGTGTGGGTCCCCGGGGGACGGTTCGGGTCGTTCGGGCGGTCCACCTGCTCCACCACCCGGCCCTGGGCGTCGTAGCGCCACTCGACCACCCGCTGGCCTTCCCCGTTCACCACCGCGAAGAGCCGGGGATGGCCGTAGGACGTCCCCGCGCCGTCGTCCTCGGCGTACGCGTACGAGACGGTGGCGCGCTGGAGCGAGACACCGCCGGTTCCGTCGTCCATCGGGTACGTGCCGCGCGTCACCGTGTCCAGGAGCACGTGGCCCGAGGCGTCCACCACGTAGGCGTAGTCCACCTCGCCGAGCAGCGTCCCCTGGTAGCGGGCTTCCACCCGGGCGAGGCGGCCGTGGCTCGCGTCGTAGGCGAAGGTGACCTCGTGCCCCAGGTCCGAGACGATCCGGTGCAGCGTCCACGTCGTCGGCGACAGCGGCTCCGTGTCCACGTACTCGTAGGTCAGCCCGTTCCCCCACGCGTCCTCGGCGCGGGTCAGGTGCCACCAAGGCGACGTCGGGTCCAGGTGCTCGTAGGTCTCGCGGCTCCCGTCGCGGAAGTAGCGGACCAGCCGAGCCGGGGTCGTCGCCGTCGCGGCCTGGTACTCGAACGGCTCGAGCCGCGAGGCGTGCTGGTACC
>JALUVI010000072.1 GCA_027020785.1 Planctomycetota bacterium
TTCCTCCGCTCCGACCGCCGTGCGCTGTCGGCGGCGGCGGGCGGCGATTGGGCCTACCACCTGCGCTTCCCGCGCGACGAGGCGGGCGCCCACTTCGCGCTGCTGCTCTCGCTCGCCGGCACCGGCCCGGTGGAACTGTTCGGCGCGCTGGTCCCGCTCACGCCCGACGCCCTGTTCTGGGACGCCTTCGTCGGCGCCTACCCTCCCGGCTTCCACGGCGTACGCGGCGCCCTGGACGACTTCGGACGCGCCCGCGCTCGCGTCCACGCCCCGCCCGGGGCCTGGACGCCGCTGGTCGGGCGCACCCTGTGGGCCGCCGCCGTGACCTTCGAGGGACCGGCCTCGGCCCGCTCGTCCTCGGTGGCCGTGCCTCTCGAGGTCCTGCCCTGACCACCTTCCCGGACTCCGATCCGAAACGGTGGGCCTGAGGAGGAGACATGCAACCGGGCCGTCCCGGCACGCCTCCTCCCTGGCGCAGCACCACCCGGCGCCCCTCGCAGCGCTAGGCGGCCTCGGCGGCCCGAGCTCCGCTCCGGTCGAGCCCGAAGGGGCTGCGCTGCCGGGGCGTCGTGTCCCCGCCGAGCCGCCGTGACCGGCTCCGCTGTCGCGTTCCCGGCGCGCACATCCTCCGGGGCCGGTTCCCCGCCCACTCTCCGGGGCCAGTTTCCGGGTGGACCGGCTCCGGTCAGCCGCCCAGGACGCGCCGCAGGGCGAAGGCCGCGCCGAGGAAGGCGACGGCGAGGGCGAGGCGCTGTCCGGGGTTCGCCCCGTTCAGCCCCTCCGTGGTCCACACCAGCGGACGGAGCGCCGCCCGGGTCGCCGTCCGCGCCCACGGATGCTCGGCGATCCACGCCGCCGCCTTCGGGCCCTCCGCGTAGTACCAGCGGATGAAGGCGCGCCCCGGCGGCGTCAGCGCCAGGTACTCGTCGCGCAGACCACGCAGGACGACCACGTCGGGGGCGTCGTAGTCACCGTGCGCCGCGGTCGCCACGAAGCAACCCGCGCCGGAACCGGCTTCCGCCGCGCCGCCGCCTGCCGAGGCGTTCACCTCGAACTGGAAGGTCCCGCTCTGGCCACCGGGGTTGGTGACGACGAGTTGGTGCGACCCCGCGGCCAGCGCCGGCAAGACGACCTCGAGGCCGGCGCCGATCGGAAGCATGGTGATGTCGCTCTGCGGGACGGCGACGCCGTCCACCGTGACCGCGATCTGCCCGATGTCGCCCGGTCCGTCGTAGTCCACGAAACCGGTGGTCGGCCCCGCCGTGAGCGACAGCGTCTGGCCGTCCTGGTTCGCGACGAGGCCGCCGCCGATCGTGCCCTCGAGAGGATCGGAGTACACCGGATCGGTCTCGACCGCACCATCCACGGTGACGATGGGACCATCGAACCAGTCGAACTTGGCCGACAACGTAGCGACCTGGTCCGGGTCGAGGTCGAAGTCGGTGGTCGCGCCGGTGAAGGTGTTCAGGCACGCAATGCCGCCCTCGCCGTCGCCACCGAGGTTCGGGTCGCAGTTCCGGGCCCCCGGCACGGGGAGCGTCGAATCCACCACCACCGCCGTGGTGCACCCCTCGAAGACGTTGCCGAAGAAGTCGTCGATGACCTCCACCGTGGCCGCTCCGTCACCGACGGTGCGCGCCACCACGCCGAACTCGCAGCCCTCCACGAGGTCGAAGTCCACGCGCCCTGAGACCCGCGCCCCCTCGCCGAGCGCACCGACCACGGCCTCGAGTCGGATGCCGGTGGTCCCGACGACGCCGCCGCCCGAGATCCGGTTCGCGATCACTCCGGCCGAGACCGTGGCGACGTCGGCGACGTTGCCGCCGCTCCCGCTCGCCAGCAGGTGGATGCCGCGCCCGGTGAACGCCGACACGTCGTTGCGCTCGATGGTGAAACCCGACGCCACCAGCGCCGAGTCGGTCGCGGTGACGACGATGCCGTCTCCGAAGGAGCCCGAGACCGTACAGTCCAGGATGCCGCCGGTGGCCAGGGTGGCCCCCGACGACACCTCGATCAGGCAGGCGGTACTGCCGCCTCCGGCGAAGGTGCACTCGGAGAACGTCAGGTCCTGGTCGCTCGCCGTGGTCGTCAGCTGCACCCTGGCGCCGACGTCGGTCGGCTCGAAGGTCCAGCCCTCCACGGAGAGCCCGGCGACCGAACGCCCGCTGGGGACTTCGAGACCGGTCACGGCATTGCGCACCGTGACGCCGCGCACCGCGGTCGCCGTGGAAACGTCCTCGGCCACGGTGAACCCCACCGCCGCGCCGCCCGCGTCGAAGACCACCTCCCCCGCGCCCAACGGCCCGAACCCGATGCCGTTGCGCAGCCCGATGGGGAAGGTCTCGAAGCTCGAGTAGGTTCCGGCGGCCAGGAACACGTTGTCCCCGGACGACGCCACCGTCAAGGCATGGGTCAGGCTGCGGAAGGGCGTGGCCTGGGTGAGGCCGTCGTTGCCGTCGCTTCCCGTGGTCGGGTCCACGAACCAGCCCTGCTGGGCGACGGCCGGTGTCGCCAGACAGAGGAGGGCGAGGAACCGGCAGACGGTGAGGAAGGCGGCGCGCGTCATGACGTATGGGGGTCGTAGGGTCCCTTCACCCCCTATCGGCCGCTCTTTCCCGGAACCTGACCCCCGATTCCCTACCATGGAAGCATGCGTGGAGCCCTACGAGCCCTCGTCGTCCCCCTCCTGCTCGGCCTCGCCACCCTGACGGCGTGCTCGACCTCGCCGACCGGGCGCCGCCAGCTGAACCTCATGTCGCGGGCCCAGGAGCAGCAGCTCGGTGAAGAGGCCTTCGAGGAGATGATCGCGGAGGTCCGCCTGGTCGAGGACGGCCCCGACTACGAGATGGTCCAGCGCCTCGGCCGGCGCATCGCCGCGGCTGCGAAACGACTCTACCCCGACAGCGGCGCCCGCGAGTTCGAGTGGGAGTT
>JALUVI010000073.1 GCA_027020785.1 Planctomycetota bacterium
CATTCCCGACTACGGCTCCGCACCCGAGGGCGGCGGCATGGCCATCGCAGGCGTCGGGGCAGGCAGTCCGGCCGAGAAGGCCGGTCTCCGCGGCGGCGACGTCATCCGCCGCGTCGGTCGTTTCGAGGTCGCCGACATCTACGACTTCATGGACGCCCTCGGCGCGTACCACACCGGGGACACGGTGGAGGTGGACTTCCTGCGCGACGGCGAACTCCATACCGTCTCGTTGACCTTCTTCCCGCGCCCGAACTCCGGCAGCTGATCGTCCCGACTCGGGTATGGGGCTCGCCGACCAGGTCGGATTCGTCGCCTACCTGGTCGTCCTCGCCCTGATCGGCTGGGCCGCCGGCCGCCGCGAGGAACGGGCCGAGGACTACTTCCTCGCCGGCCGGCGCCTGCCGTGGTGGTTGATCGGGGCCAGCCTGCTCGCCAGCAACGTCTCCACCGAACACTTCGTCGGCATGGCGGGAGCCGGAGCCCGCGCCGACGTCGGGCTCGCCATCGCCTCCTACGAGTGGATGGCGGCGGTGACACTGGTCGTCGTCGCGCGTTGGTTCCTGCCGCGCTTCCTCGCAGGGCGCATCAGCACGATGCCCGAGTTCCTGGAGCGGCGTTTCTCCCCGGCGGCGCGGACCTGGCTCGCGCTCTACATGCTGGTCGCCTACGTGTTCGTGGCGCTGGCCACCGTGCTCTACTCCGGGGCGCTCGCGGTCGAGGAACTGTTCGGGCTGCCGCTCCCGCTCGGCATCCTGCTGCTCGCCGCGGTCGGCGGCGGCTACACCGTCTGGGGCGGCCTGCGGGCCGTGGTCTGGACCGACTTCCTCCAGGCCGCGACCCTGCTCGCCGGCGGAGCCTTCGCCGCCTGGCTGGCGCTGGACGCGGTGGGGGGGGTGGCGGCGCTCCGCGCCGCGACCCCGGAGCGCTTCCACGTGGTCAAACCGCTCTCCGACCCCGAACTCCCCTGGTTCGCGGTCTTCTTCGGCGGGCTGTGGATCGCCAACCTCTTCTACTGGGGGTGCAACCAGTTCATCACCCAGCGCGTGCTGGCTGCGCGCGACCTGCGCCAGGCGCGCCGCGGCGTGGTCTTCGCGGCGGGGCTCAAGCTGCTGGTCCCGTTCCTGATCGTGGTCCCGGGCATCGCCGCCGCCGTGCTCTACGAGGGACGCCTGGAATCGCCCGACCGCGCCTTCCCGACCCTCCTCGGCGACCTCCTCCCCGACGGGGCCCGTGGACCGATGCTCGCCGCCCTGCTCGGCGCGGTGCTCTCCAGCCTCGACTCGATGCTGAACTCGGCCGCGACCATCTTCAGCCTCGACGTGTGGCGGCGCTTCCGCCCCGACACCCCGGACCACGCCCTGATGCGGGTCGGGCGGCTCTCCACCTTCGGCATCCTCCTCGTCGCCGTGCTCTGGGCCCCGGCGCTCGGCCGTTTCCCCGGCATCTTCCGCTACGTCCAGGAGTTCTGGGGCTTGGTGACCCCGGGGGTGGCCGTGGTGTTCCTGGCCGGGCTCTTCACCCGCCGCGCTTCCGCCGGCGGCGCGGTCGCAGCGCTGGCGCTCACCCTCCCGGTCACCCTCGGACTGAAGCTCGGGCTCGCCGCCGCCGCGATCGAGGTCGCCTTCCTCGACCAGATGTTCCTCGCCGCGCTGGTCCTCGCCGTGGTGCTGTTCGCGCTCTCGCCGCGCCGCGCCGCCGCCCCGGCCGGGTCGGAGTCGGCGTCCGCAACGGTGGGAGCGGCGAGCGGTCCGCCGTGCGCCGCCCCGGAGCGCGACCCGCTGTTCGACGTCGCCTGCGCCGCGGTCGTCGCCGCCGTCGCCGCCCTCTACTGGACGTTTCGCTGACCGCTCCCTCGGCCGCGGTTCAGTCGGCCGGCTCCAGCTCCCACTCGAGCACGCCGCCCGACCAGCCGTCCTGGAGGCGGACCTCCAGGCGGAAGCGGTCCGAGGTCACCGGTGGGAAGGAGACCCGCAGGAACGCGTCCGCGACCACGGGGAACCCGTCGGGCGGTTCGACCTCGTGCCAGGCGCCGTCCTCACCGCGGTACAGGAGCCGCCACGACGCCGGCAGGGCGCACTCGCCGGCGGGTCGGTCGTCGAACCACTGCACTCGGGTCGCTCCGATCCGGGTCGGAACGCCGAGCGGCTGCTCCACCCACTCGGTGGTCCCCTTGTGCCACCACCAGGTCAGACGCGGCACCTCGACGTCACCGCTGTCCGTACCGAGGATGCCGTCGTTCACGGCGCGCGGGGTGTCGCCGCTCCAGCAGTAGGAGACCGGCGGCGGCGGCGGCGCCACCTTCCAGACGTGGCCGCCCTTCCCGCCGGCGACCGGGAAGACCGAGATCCGGAGGCGGGCGGCCCCCATCGGAACCAGCTCGATCGTGGTGATCGGCCCCTCGGTTCGGATCGGTGATTCCTGGAGCGGGGCGACGAGACCGTCCTCCATGCGCCACGACGGGGCGCGCTGGGCGTGGACCCGGACGCGGCTCGGGACCGTCTCCGGTGTCCACGGCTGTTGCGGCACCGGCCCGGGAAGTTCGTCGGGCTCGAGCCCGACCGGGACGCGCCCGGTCTCGTCCATCAGCAGCGCCCAGTTCCACGGACCGGCCGGCAGGTACTCCACGCCGGGCCACTCCGGCGTGTTGCGCGGGCCGTTGACCCCGTCGTGCGTGCCCCAGTCGGCCTCGCCGCGGTCGAAACGGCGTTCGGTCGGGACCGGATACGCCAACCACAGCGGCCCCATCTTCAGGGAGACCGCACCGTGGTGAGCGGCCCAGCGATAGAGGTGGAAGTCCCGCTTCAACGACAGGACGACCTCGGCGCCGTCCTCCCACTCCTGCTCGAGGGCGGCCCAGGGCCGGTCGCCGGCGTGGGGCACCTCGATGCCATCGACCTCGACCCGCGGCTCCAGGCACC
>JALUVI010000074.1 GCA_027020785.1 Planctomycetota bacterium
ATGCCGGACGAACGCCCCGAACCCGAGGCCAAGGCCAGCGTGGACGTGAGCGAGGTGGTGATCCGCCCCCTCAACGAGCACATCCTGCTGGTGGACCACGACGGCAAGGCGGTCGCCGCTCTGCAGCTCGACCAGGACCTGAAGATGACGTCGCTCAAGGGAGCGCGCCACGAAACCGTCCTCGACCTGGCCCGCGACCGGGTCCAGTTCCGCGTCGGCTTCCCCGGTCGGGCCAACAAGGCCTACGCCATCCGCTTCTCGGTGAAGCCCACCGACGAGGACGGCGCCAGCCTGGTGCGGCAGAACTGGTGGGACGGCGACTACGAGGTGGTCCTGCCGAAGACCGACTCCTGATCCAGGAGAGCCGCCCCGGCGGGTGACGGTTCAGGCCGCGCCCGCCAGGGCGTCGAGGTTCGCGCGCAGGACCTCGGCTTCGCGGGCCAGCTCGTCACGTCGCTCGCGCTCGCCCGCGACCACTTCGGGGTCGGCGTTGGCGACGAAGCGCTCGTTGCCGAGCTTGCGCTCGACCGCGGCCAGCCCCTTCTCCACCTTGGCCAGCTTGCGGGCCAGGCTGTCGCGCAGCTTGCCGAGGTCGGCGTCGGCGCCGTACGGCAGGAACACGGCCCCGCCCTCGAAGACGTCGGTGCCCCGGCCCTCGGGGCGGGAGCCGTCGTCGGCCACGACCTCCACCGCGCCCATGCCGGCGAGGAAGGCGAGCAGCTCGGCGTGCGGCGCCAGCGCGGCGGCGTCCTCGGGACGATCCAGGCGGACCTCGGCGTCGGGACGCGCCGAGGCCGGCAGGTCGAGCAGGGCGCGCAGGTTGCGCAGCGCCCGCACCGCGCCCCGCAGGAGGTCGAAGGCGCGGGCCGCCTCGGCGTCGCGCTCGGCGGCGTCGGTGGGCGGCCAGGGCGCGTTCATCAGGAGGTCGGCGCCGCCGCGGAAGGTGTCGGGCAGGCGCTGCCACACCGCCTCGGTGAGGAACGGGACGAACGGGTGGAGCAGCGCCAGCAGCCGCGCCAGGACCACGCCCAGGGTGCGCCGCACCCGGGCCGCCTCCTCCCCGCCGGCCCGCAGCACCGGCTTGACCGCTTCCAGGTACCAGTCGCAGAAGTCGTCCCAGGTGAAGCGGTAGAGCGCGGTGGCGGCGTCGTGGAAGTCGTACTCCTCGAGCGCCCGTGACACCTCGGCGACGGTGACGTCGAGCCGATGGCGGATCCAGCGGTCGGCGAGCCCGGAGGCGGGCTCGGCGGCGACCTCTCCGTCGAGGTGGCCGAGCACGAAACGGGCCGCGTTCCACACCTTGTTGCAGAAGCGCTGCCCGAGCTCGAACCGGTTCTCGGCGAGCTTCACGTCCTGCCCCTCGCGGGTCAGGATCATCAGCGAGTAGCGCACCGCATCGGCGCCGTAGCGCTCGATCATCTCGACCGGATCGATGCCGTTGCCGAGCGACTTCGACATCCGCCGTCCCTGGGCGTCGAGCACCGTGGCGTGGACGTAGCAGGTGGCGAAGGGGCAGCGCCGCTCCGGCGGCAGGTGGTCCACGAACTCGTAGCCCGCCATCACCATCCGCGCCACCCACAGGTAGATGATGTCGCGGGCGGTGGACAGGAACTGCGTCGGGTAGAACCGCAGCAGGTCCTCGGTGGGCTCCGGCCATCCGAGGGTGGCGAAGGGCCACAGCCACGACGAGGCCCAGGTGTCGAGGACGTCCTCGTCCTGGCGCACGATGGGCTTGCCGGTGACCGGGTGCGGCGCGCCGATCTCGAGGTCGTCCACCGAGGCCACGGGGGCGCCGTCCTCGTCGTACCACACCGGGATGCGGTGCCCCCACCACAGCTGGCGACTGATGCACCAGTCGTGCACGTTCTCGAGCCAGTCGAGGTAGACCTTGGTCCAACGCTCCGGCTTGAAGCGCAGGCTGCCGTCCTTCACCGCGGCGATGGCGGGCTCGGCGAGCGGAGCCATCTTGACGAACCACTGCTCGCTGACCAGGGGCTCGACCGCGGTCTTGGAGCGGTCGCTGATGGGCACGTTGTGGACGCACTCCTCCTCGGCCACCAGCAGCCCGGCGGCCTCGAGGTCGGCCAGCACGCGCTCGCGCGCCGCCTCGCGGGTCAGCCCGGCGTAGGGCCCCGCGGCCTCGGTCAGGGTGCCGTCCGGCTCGAGCAGGTTCACGATGGGCAGCCCGTGCCGCGCCCCCATCGCGTAGTCGGCGGGGTCGTGCCCCGGCGTCAGCTTGACGGCGCCGGTGCCGAAGGAGCGCTCCACCGCCTCGTCGGCGACCACCGGGATGGTCCGCCCGAGGAGCGGCAGCTCGAGCTCGGCGCCGACCCAGTCGCGCCAGCGCTCGTCGTCGGGATGGACCGCCACCCCGGTGTCGCCGAGCAGGGTCTCGGGCCGCGTCGTGGCCACGGTGAGGAACTCACCGGGCCGCCCCCGGCGCGGATAGCGGATGGTCCACAGCTTCCCCTTGCGCTCGACGTACTCGATCTCGTCGTCGCTGACCGCAGTGCGCAGCTTGCAGTCCCAGTTGACCAGGCGGGCGCCGCGATAGACCAGCCCCTTCTCCCAGAGACGCACGAAGGCGACCCGGACCGCACGGCTCATCGCAGGGTCGAGGGTGAAGCGGGTGCGTGACCAGTCGCAGCTGGCGCCGATCCGCTTCAGCTGCTCGAGGATGACGCCGCCGTGGTGTTCCTTCCATTCCCAGATGCGCTGGACGAACTCGGTGCGCCCGACCTCTTCGCGGGTCCGCCCCTCCTCCCGAAGCAGCTTCTTCTCGACCACCGCCTGGGTGGCGATGCCGGCGTGGTCGGTGCCGGGCAGCCACAGCGTGTCGTAGCCCTGCATGCGCCGGTGCCGCACCACCACGTCCTGGAGCGTGTTGTTCAGCGCATGCCCCATGTGGAGGACGCCGGTCACGTTGGGCGGCGGCATCATCACGGTGAAGGGACCGACCGGACCGGGCTCGGTCGGCGGCGCGAAGCAGCCGCTGTCGAGCCACAGCGCGTAGAGCTCCGGCTCGAGTTCGGCCGGCTGGTAGCGGGTGGGAAGCGAGGCGTGGGCCATGACGGCGGGCGCGGATTGTCGCACGGCGCGCCGACCGCGGCGAGACGGATTCCTGGGACGCCCCCGGCATGGGGTATCCTGGCCGTCTGCGGCCGCGGCCTCCAAGACCTTGCGCTTCGCCCTCCTCGTCAACCCCAAGTCCGGCCGGGGCGGCGCTCCGCGCCGGGCCGCCGCGGTGGGCGAGCGGCTGCGGCGCCTGGGCCACGAGGTCGAGCCCTGTCTCGAGGACGCACCGGACCAAGCGCGGCGTTGGCTGCGCGAGCGGGCGGTGCGCGCCGACCGCCTCCTCGTCGCCGGCGGCGACGGCACCCTGCACTTCGTGGTCAACGCCCTGGCGGACCCGCCCCCCATCGTGGTCCTGCCGAGCGGCACCGCCAACCTGCTGGCCCGCCGCTTCCACCTGCCGGGGCGGCCGGCGCCGCTGGCGCGCCTCGCGCTGTCGCCGCGGACCACCGCGGTGGACCTGGCCCGGGTCCGCCACCTCGACCCCGAGGGGCGGCGGCGCGAATGCCGCTCCTTCCTGTGCGCCGGCTTCGGCTACGACGGCGAGATCGTGCGCCAGGTCCACCAGGGTCGCACCGGCCCCATCCGGATGCGCGACTACCTCGGCCCCCTGGCCGAGGTGATGCGCGGCTACCGACCGACGCCGCAGGAGGTGGTGGTGGACGGACGCAACGAGGGAGACTGGGTGTTCGGCCTGGCCAGCGGCCTGGGCGTGTACGGGCCGGGCTGGTGGCGCCTCGGCCCGTCGCGTCCCGACGACGGCCGCTGGGAGCTCCACCTCTTCCCGCAGCTGACCTACGGACGTTTCGTCCGCCTGGTCCTCGCCGCCACCGGCGCCGCCCTGGCCCGCCTGCCCGAGGTCCGACGCCGCCGTTTCCGCTCCCTCCACGTCTCGGGGCCGCGCCCGGCGCCGCTCGAGGTGGACGGCGATTGGGTCGGCACCACCCCGCTAGACTTGGAGCTCGACGGGCGCCGTTTCGCGCTCGTCCTGCCCGGCCCATGACCGACTTCGCCCCGCTCGCCCTCGCTCCGGAGGCGGTGCTCCGTCCCGATGGGCCGCCGCTGTTGATCGCCGGCCCTTGCGTGCTCGAGGGCGAGCGTTCCCTGGAGGTCGCCGAGGCCGTCGCCGAGGCCGTCGCCGGCCTCGACGTCACCTGGGTGTTCAAGGCGTCGTTCGACAAGGCCAACCGCACCGCCGCCGACGGCGGCCGCGGCGTCGGTCTCGCCGCCGGGCTCGACCTCCTCGGACGCATCCGCGAGCGCCTCGGCGTGCCGGTGCTGACCGACGTCCACCTGCCCGAGCAGTGCGCCCCGGCCGCCGAGGTGGTGGACGTGCTCCAGATCCCGGCGTTCCTGTGCCGCCAGACCGACCTGCTCGAGGCCGCCGGCGCCACCGGGGCCGTGGTCAACGTCAAGAAGGGGCAGTTCCTGGCGCCGGAGAAGCTGCGCCACGCCGTGGACAAGGTGCGGCGCACCGGCAACGACCGCGTCCTGGCCACCGAGCGCGGCGCCACCTTCGGCTACGACCGGTTGGTGGTGGACTTCGCCGCCCTGCCCGAGCTGCGGACCGCGGGCTGCCCGCTGGTGCTCGACGCCACCCATGCCGTGCAGCGCCCCGGCGGCGGCGGGGACCGCACCGGCGGCGACTGGACCCGAGCCCCCATCCTGCTCCGCGCCGGGGCCGCGGCGGGGTTCGACGGGTTCTTCGTCGAGACCCACCCCGACCCGCTCTCCAGTCCCTCGGACGGCCCCAACATGGTGCCCACCGACCGGCTGCGCGCGGTGCTGGAGGAGGCCCTGGCGGTGCGGGCCGCCGTCCTCGCCGGCGGTTTCGCTGGCGAGACCGCCGATCGCGTGCGATAATGCCGACGTGGCCCGCGGCGGTCCCCCCGCCCTGCTCGTCCTCGAGGACGGCAGCTCGTTCCGCGGTCGAAGCATCGGCGCGCCCGGGCGCCGCGCGTTCGAGCTGGTGTTCAACACCTCGATGACGGGTTACCAGGAGATCCTGACCGACCCGTCCTACGCCGGCCAGGGGGTGCTCTTGACCTATCCCCAGATCGGCAACTATGGCTGCCGCGCCGAGTTCGACGAGTCCGACCGCTGCTGGGCCGAGGCCCTGGTGGTGCGCGAGCTCGCCCCGCGGGTCTCGAGCTGGGCCGCCGAGGAATCGCTCGGCGAGTTCCTGGTCCGCCGCGGCGTGGTCGCCCTCGACGGGGTGGACACCCGCGCCATCACCCTGCGGCTGCGCGAGCGCGGCGCCCAGCGCGCCGTCCTCTCCGCCGACGAGGGCGACGTCACGGTCGAGGAGCTCCTCGCCGAGGCCCGAGCCCTGCCGTCGCTCGAGGGCCGCGACCTGACCGGCCGCGTCACCTGCCGCTCCCCCTACGACTGGACCGAGGGGCTGGACGGCGAGGCGCCGGCCGCCGACGCCCTGCCCCTCGTGGTCCTCGACTTCGGGGTCAAGCGCAACATCCTCCGCAACCTCGTCAGCGCCGGCTTCGCGCCGCGGGTGCTGCCGGCGACGACCTCGGCCGAGGAGGTCCGCGCCCTGCGTCCCGCGGCGCTGTTCCTGTCGAACGGCCCCGGCGACCCGGCCGCGGTGGCCCACGCCCACGGCGTGGTCCGCGAGTTGGTCGAGTCGGGACTGCCGACCTTCGGCATCTGCCTCGGACACCAGATCCTGGCGCTGGCCTTCGGCGCGCGGACCTTCAAGATGAAGTTCGGCCACCACGGGGCCAACCACCCGGTGTTGGAGGAGGTGAGCGGGCGGGTGGACATCGCCGCCCACAACCACGGCTTCGCCGTGGACCCCGACAGCCTGGCCGGGACCGGGCTCGAGGTCACCCACCTCAACGCCAACGACGACACCGTCGCCGGCCTGCGCCACGTCGCGCTGCCGGCGTTCGGGGTCCAGTACCACCCCGAAGCCGGCCCCGGTCCGCACGACCCGCGCCACCTGTTCCGCCGCTTCCACGAGCTCGCCCGCGGCGGCGTACCGGCGGCGACCCCCTGACCGACCCGTTCGCGGCGACGGAGGGCTCCCCCCACCTCCTCCGTGTCCCCCGTCCTCCTCGTCCTCCTCCCCCTGGCCGGTGCGCCCCAGCAGCCGCCGGCGCAGGACCCGCCCTCCGCCGCCCGCAGCGAGGCCCGAACTCCGGCCGAAGCCGCCCGGGAGCTGCGCGAAGCCCTCGCCGGTGACGACGTCGCCGCCGCGGTCGCCGCGGTCCGCCATGCCGGAGAGCGCTCCGAACGGCCGGTCCTCGACGCGATCGCGGAGGCCCTGGGCCACGCCGAGCCCTCGGTCCGCCTCGCCGCCGTCGAGGTGCTGCGCTTCCACCCTGCTCCCGAGGCGACCTCCCGCCTGGTCGCGGCCGCCGAGGTCGAGGCGCTCCGCAGCGACCCGTACTCGGCCGCGGCCTGGGCCCTGGCGCTGGGCCAGCGCGGCGACCTCCGCGCCCTGCCGCTGCTGACCGCCGGGCTCGACGAGGCCGAGGCGCTGCATCCCCAGGTCGTCACCGCGCGCCTCCTCGCGCTGGGGCGCCTCGCCGACCGCCGCGCCGCGGACGCGGTGATGGCCTTCCTGGCGGCGACCGCGCCCGAGGACGCCCGCCACCTCTCCGCGGTGCGCCTGGCGATGGCGGCGCTCACCGGCGCCGACGTCGGGCGCGACCGCGGGGCCTGGCTGGAGTGGTGGCGCGAGCACCGCGACGACTTCGTCCCCGTCCCTCCGGAGCGCCCGCTGCCCGACCCGAGCCTGGAACGGCGCTGGCGCCTGACGTGGATGAGCCCGGCCGAGAAGGAGGCGCTCCGTGAAGCCGCGCTCCGCGAGAAGGAGCGGGCCCGGCGGCGCGAACGCCGGAGTCAGCGCAACTGACGCGGGGTCCGCAGCGACTTCACCAGTTCCAGCAGCCGAGGCGGCTGGCCGGTGCGCAGGATGCCGATGCGGAAGACCTTGCCGGAGAGCCAGAGCATGGCGAACACGGTGAACACCATGAGCACTCCGGTGCCGATCAGCTCCGAGGTCGGCGGCGAGGCGGCGGCCCGGTTCATCATCACGAACGGGGTGTAGAACGGGATCCAGGACATCACCTTCGCCAGGGTGCCGTTCGGGTCCTGGGCGATGAAGACCATCGTGAACAGCGGCACCATCAGGATGACCATCGCGGTGCCCATGAAGTTCTGGGCCTCCTTGACGGTGTTGCACAGGCTGCCGATGGCCAGGAACAGCCCCGCGTAGGTGAGGTAGCCGGCGAGGAAGTAGAGGGCGAAGAGCGGCAGCAGTCCGGAGCTGCGGACCACGGCGAGCAGCGGGCCGGCCCAGCTCACCGCCGGCCCCGCCAGGTAGTTCAGGATGCCGACCAGCGACAGGATCCAGGCCGCCATCATGGTCAGGCCGACCCCGGCGATGCCGACCAGCTTGCCGGCCATGATCTCGTTCGGGGTGGCGCTCGAGACCAGGACCTCGATGATCCGGTTCGACTTCTCCTCCACCGTGTTGTTCAGGAGCATGACCACGACGTTGAAGATCGCGATCCACAGCAGGTAGACGAAGCCGACCGGAGCCCACTTGCGGATGGTGTCGGCGAGGCTGACCGCCTCTTCGCCTTCCTGTTTGGTCGGATCGAAGGCGACGAAACGGACCGAGGTGCGCTGGACCTCGGCCACGACCTCGGCATCCACGCCGCGGCGCAGGAACTCGCGCTCGCGCACCTCGCGGTCGAGCGCGTCCCGGACCACCTCGGCGAGGTTGCGATCGGTGAGGTTCGCCGACCAGAACTGGACCCCGTCCTGTGAGTCGCTGCGCGCCGTCGGCAGGCTGCCGGGCCGCAGGAGCTGCTGCGGCGCGTCCTCGGGAATCAGGATCAGTGCGAACAGCGGCCGGGAGGCGCCCGGGTAGTCTTCGTCCACCAGGTACGGCTTCAGCGTACGGACGATCTCCTCCGGGGGGGCGTCCGGGGACACGCCGGGGAGCAGCGGCACGCGCTCGAAGCGGCGCTTCGGGGGCACGAAGTCGGGCGCCTCGGGGTCGAGGAAGGGACGGATCGCCGCCACCACCTGCTCCAGCCCCTCGGGATCGAGCAGTCGCTGCAGGAAGCCGGGATCCAGGTCGATCAGCCCCTCCAACGTGGACCCGCTGCCGCCGAGCAGCAGATCGGAGATGCCGGTGGCGGGGACGTCCTCGAGGTCCACTTCCGGGATCTCCAGGTCGCGACGACGGTTCGCCATCGCCCAGGCGGTCAGTTCCTGCAGCACCCGTCGCGCCTCGAAGCGCTCGACCCCGGACGCCACCGCTTCCTCGAACTCGCCGCTCTGGTCCACCAGCACGAAGTTGCGCACGGGCTTGGCCTTCTTCTCCAGCAGCTCCGGCACCTTGACGGAGGCGATCAGGATCAAGGGGAAGATCAGGAGGTTGATCCAGAAACCCTTGGTCCGTGCGTTCTCGGCGTACTCGCGACCGGCGATCAGGAGGGTGTTGCGCATGGCGGGTCGGCGGGGTCAGCGGAAACTGGCGGTCCGGGCCTCCTCTCCGACCAGCTGCAGGAAGACGTCGTGCAGGGTCGGTTCGTGGTGTTCGAACGAGGTCAGGACCAGCCCGCGCTCGAAGCAGGAACGCAGCACGGCCTGCGGGTCGGCCCCGGGAGCCAGCACCAGCTCGACCCGCCCGTCGCCGAGGCGGCGGGCGCTGGCGACCTCGGGCAGGTCCACGAAGGCGTCCGGCGGCGGCCCCGCGAGCAGGACGGTCCGGGGGATCAGCGCCTTGGCCTCGGGGATGGTCCCGTCGAAGACCTTGCGCGCGTGGGCGATCAGGAGGATGCGGTCGCACATCCGCTCGGCGTGCTCCATCACGTGGGTGCTGAAGACCACGGTGGCGCCGCGCCGCTGCAGGTCGAGGATGACGTCCTCCATCACCTGCTGGTTGGCGGGGTCGAGCCCGCTGAACGGCTCGTCGAGGACGACGAACTCCGGGTCGTGGGCGATGCTGGCGAGGACCTGGACCTTCTGCCCCATGCCCTTGGAGAGGGTCTCGCAACGGGCGTTGGCGAACTCGCCGAGTCCGTAGCGCTCCAGCAACTCGTAGGCGCGCCGCTTGGCCGCTCCCTTCTCCATGCCCTTGAGACGGGCGAAGTAGGCGATCATCGCCCACGCCTTCATCTTCTTGTAGAGCCCCTTCTCCTCGGGGAGGTAGCCGATGCGCTCGCGCACCGCCAACGCCGACGAGGCCCCGAGCACGGTGATGGCGCCGGCGGTCGGCTCGATGATGTCGAGGATCATCCGGATGGTCGTGGTCTTCCCGGCGCCGTTGGGGCCGAGGAAGCCGTAGATCGAACCGGTCGGGATGACGGCGCTGACGTCGTCCACCGCGGTGAAGTCGCCGTACTTCTTGGTCACCCCTTCGAGGACCACGGCGTGGGGCAGGACGGCGTCGCTCATGCCGGCAGGGGCGAGTCCAGACTCGGCAGGGCTTCCAGCTCCTGGGCGCAGGCGTCCTCGACCGCCTCGACCTCCTTGACCACCGCCGCGGTCAGGACCTCGGGCTCGTCGCCGGTGACGTGGACGTCGTCCTCGATGCGCACGCCGATGCCGCGGAACTCCTCCGGAGCCTCGTCGTCGTCGGGCTGCACGTAGAGGCCGGGCTCCACGGTCAGCACCATGCCGACCTCGAGCGGACGCGATGCGCCGTCCACCACGTAGCGGCCGGCGTCGTGGACGTCCAGACCGAGCCAGTGCGAAGTGTTGTGGGGATAGAAGCGGCGCCAGTCGCCGGACGCGAGGACCTGGTCCAGCGAGCCGCGGAGCAGGCCGACCTCGATCAGTCCCTCGCACAGGGTGCGCACGGCGACGTCGTGGACCTCGGAGAACGGCACGCCGACCCGGCAGCGGGCGATGGCCGCCTCCTGGGCGGCGAGCACGATCTCGTAGAGGCGCCGCGCGGGGCCCTCGAAGCGCCCCGAGACCGGCCAGGTCCGGGTCACGTCGCAGGCGTAGTGGCCGAACTCGGCGCCGGCGTCCACCAGCAGGAGGTCGCCGGCGCGGAGCGGATCGGCGTTGACCTGGTAGTGGAGGATGCAGGCGTTGGCGCCGCCGGCGACGATCGGCGGGTAGGCCCAGCCCGCGCCGTCGCCGCCGTTGCGCCGGAACACGTAGTCGAGGAGGGCCTCCACCTCGTACTCGTGCCGTCCGGGGGCGGTCAAGGCCATCGCCAGGAGATGGGCCTCGGCGGTGACGGCGGCGGCGCGACGCATCCACGCCAGCTCCTCGGGCGCCTTGTGGAGGCGCAGCTCGCCCAGCGTCGGCGTCGGGTCGAGGAGCACCTCGGGCGGCTCGACGCCGGTGCGCACCCGGCGCCGCAGCTCCTCGAGCCGTTCGCGCACGATGGCGTCCAACCCGGCGTGGGCGCCGAGCCGGACCCAGGCGCGGCGGGCCTGGGCGAGGGCGTGGCCGGCGGCTGCGGCGAACTCGGAGTTCTCCCGCGCGGCGGGGAAGCCGAGCGCCTCCCGCGCCCCCTCCGGCCCGAGGCGGCGGCCGTTCCAGATCTCGCGCGAACGATCGCGCGGCAGGACGAAGAGCTCGGCCTCGGGCAGGGCGTCGATGCCCTTGGCGAGGATGAGCCAGGCCTCCGGTTCGGGGCAGCCGGTGAGGTACCAGAAGTTCGACTCCTGGCGGAACGGGAAGTCCACGTCGTGGTTCCGCGTCGCGAGCGAGGCCCCGGGGAACAGGGCGACGTCCCCGTCCTCCATCCGATCGAGGAAGGCCGAACGATGGCGGGCGGCGAGGAGGTCGGCGGAGAGGAGCATGGGGACGGCCCGCAGGACCGTGGCAGGATTCTGCGCCTTCTGGCGGATGCCGTCAAACCCGTTCCCCTCCTCGACGGCTGCGGCGCGGTCCCTCCGCCCGCGTTGTCGGGTCGGCGCCGCAGCGATACCTTGTGCGGCTTCCGTCCTCCCGCCATCCCCTGGGGAGACGGAACGCAACGACCCATGATCCACTCCACCCTCCTGCTCCTCCTCGCCCTCCAGGGCGACCCCGTCTCCGCGGTCACCACCTCGACCGCAGCCGAAGCCGCCGCCTCCGAGGGCGCCCCGGCGGCGGCGAGCACGACCCCGACCGCCGAACCGGAACGCTCCTGGACCGGGCGCGTGGACGCCGGCCTGACCCTGGTCTCCGGCAACAACGAATCCACCACCGGCTCCCTCCAGGTGGCGCTCGGCTGGGAAGGCGAGCTCTGGACCGCCGACGCGACGGCGGGCTACACCGGCGTGCGCACCACCGACCAGGCCACCGGCGACGCCAGCACGACCACCCGCCTGATCACGGCCACGGGTGGGGTCAAGCGCTTCTTCTCCACGGAGAAGAACCTCTACGGCTACGGCAAGGTCGGCGCCCGCAAGGACGTGCCGAACGGCCTGACCAAGCGGAACGACGCGGGCGCCGGCGTCGGCTACCGCTTCGACTTCCTCACCGACGGCCACCTCGATGCCGAGGCCGGCGTCAGCTACGTCTCCGAGGAACTGGTCGGGGTCGCCGACAGCGAGGACACCGCGGTCGGCCGCTTCTCCTACGACCTCGGCCTGCCCGTCTCCGACGGCGCCGAGCTGTTCGGCGACGGCGAGTACTTCAAGGGCGGCGACGTCGAGTCCTTCACCAGCACCACCGGCGTGCGCTGGCACATCGGTGAGAAGTGGTTCCTGCAGGCGGCCGTCCAGGTCAACTGGGACGGCACGCCGGCCCCGGGCTTCTCGAGCACCGACCAGATCGTCACCCTGTCGCTGGGCGTGGACCTCTAGGTCGGCGCCGCGAGGCCGTGCCGCGGCGGCCCCGCCCGCCGCGGCCGGCAACGACGGGCCCGAGTCGTCCTAGAATGGTTCGTGGCCATGTCCATGGACCTGAAGACGGCTCGGGCCCTGACGTCTCCCGAAGCCCGCGAGACGCTCGTCCTGTTCCGCAACATGGCGGACGACCCGCTCTCCATCCAGGAGAGCTTCCGCGGCATGTTCCCGGAGAAGGTCGCCCGGGCCATGGGCGAGCTGCGGGCCCTGCGCCGCCGCGCCGCCCAGAAGTTCGAGCGGGGCCTGGACCTGTTCTTCACCAAGCAGCAGCTCGAGCAGTCCTCCAGCGAACGGGTGGCGACCTGGCGGGCCCGCCGCTTCGTCGAGGCCGGCGCCGAGGAGGTCTGGGACCCCTGCTGCGGCATGGGCGCGGACGCCATCGCCCTCGGGCGCGCCGGGCTCCGGGTCCACGCCAGCGACTGCGACCCGGTCGCGGTCCACTTCGCCCGGACCAACGTCGAGACCTACGGGCTCGACGGCCGGGTGGAGGTCGGTGAGGCCGACGCCGCCGAGGTGGCGGCAGGAGCGCGCTTCGTCTACCTCGACCCGGCGCGGCGCAAGGGCGCCCGCCGCCTCATCGATCCGGCGCAGTGGTCGCCCGCCCCGGACGTCGTCGCCGCCTGGCTCGCCGGGGCCGAGGGCGCTTGCCTCAAGCTGTCCCCCTCCATCCCGGTGGAGTCGCTGCTCGAGCACTTCCCCGCGCCCGACGAGATCGAGGTCGTGAGCCTCAACGGCGAGGTCAAGGAGATGGTGTTCTGGTACGGCGCCCTGGCCGGCCCGGACGGACGCTGCGCCACGATCTTGCCCGAGGAACTCTCCTTCCGCGGTGACGAGGAGGCCCGCGCTCCGGTCGGCGAGGCCGCCGAACTGCTCTACGACCCCGACCCGGCCCTGGTCCGCGCCGGCCTGCTCGGCCGCTTCGCGCGCGAGCACGGGCTCCACGTGCTGGACCCCGAGATCGGCTACCTGACCGGCGACGCCGCGGTGGATTCGCCCTTCGTCGACGCCTTCCGCGTCGTCGCCTGGGCGCCGCTCGACCCGCGCAAGATGCGTGCGCTGCTCCGCGACCACGAGGTCGGGCGGCTCGAGATCCGCAAGCGCGGCATCGCGGAGCGCCCCGAGACCCTGCGCAAGCGACTCCTGCCCAAGCCCCTCGGAGAGCGCCACCTGACCCTGGTCGCGGTCCGTGTCGGCGACCGGCACCTCGGCTTCCTCTGCGAACCGCCGGACGCATGACCTGCCGCTGGGCCCGCGCCGCCCTCTCCCTGCTGGTCGTTCTGGTTGCGACCGCGGCCTGCGGAGACGGCGGCGGGGGGCCCACGGCCGCCGCCCCGCGCTCCGCGGCCCCCCGCGAGGCCCGTTTCGCCTCGGGCGTGCTGGGGCGCGACTTCGACCCCGGCCACGCCGGCACCGCCCCGGAGGCGCTGCTCCAGCACCAGGTCTACGAATGCCTGTTCGAGTACGACCCGGCGGCCCCCGACCCGACCGTGGTCCGCCCGCTCCTGGTCGAGTCCTGGCAGGTCTCGGAGGACGCGCGGACCTGGACCTTCACGCTGCGCCGGGACGCCGTCTTCCACGACCCCTGGGATCCGCCGTTGTGGCCCGGGCGCGAGCGCCCGGTCACCGCCGCCGACGTGGCGTGGTCGTGGCTGCGCCAGGCGGACGCCCGCGGTGAACGCAACGCCTGGTGGGAGTTCGCCGGCCTGATCGCAGGGCTCGATGCGCTCCACGAGGCCACCGCGGACGGCGGCGCGGCCGCGGACGAGGCGTGGGAGCGCGCCGTCGCGGAGGGCGTGTCGGGGCTCGAAGTGCTGGACGAGCGGCGCCTGCGCCTCACCCTGCGCCGCCCCGAGCCGACCCTGCCCGGGCGCCTCGCCGCCCCGGCCTTCGCCGTGGTCCCGCCCGAGGCCGACCGGCCGCCGCGGCGGCTCGCCGAACGGCCGGTCGGCAGCGGGCCGTTCCGGGTCGCGTCCTGGGAACCCGGCCAGCGCGTCCGCTTCCTCGCCGTCCCGGGCTGGCGCGGCGACCCTTCCCCCTTCGGCGACGGCTCGCTCCCCTTCCTCCCCGGCTTCCGCTGGGAGCGGGTCCGCGAGAGCACCACCCGAACCCTGATGTTCGAGCGCGGCGAGCTCGACCGCCTGCGCCCCGGGACCGACGCGCTGGGCCGGTTCTTCCAGGACGGCGCGTTGAAGCCCTCGTGGCGGGAGCGCGGCTTCCGCCTCGCCGTCGCCGACGAGGCCAACACCACCTTCCTCGTCTTCGCGATGTCCGACCCGGTGATCGGCCACGTCCCCGGAGACGAGGCCGGCAACGTGCGGCGGCGCGCCCTGCGCCGCGCGCTGGCCCTGGCCTTCCCCTACGACGACTGGCATCGTCTGGAGCGCGCCGGGCTGACCGCGCGACCGGCGCGCTCCTTCGTCGCCCGGGTCCTGCCCGGCTCGGCCGACCTCCCCGCGTTCCCCTGGCGCGACGGCGGCCTCGCCGCGGCGCGGCGGGTGCTCGACGACGCCGGCGACGTCGCCGCCCTGCCGCCGCTCACCATCGACCTGCCCGGCGCCTGGCCGACCATGCGTTCGGTCGGCGAGGTCTATGCCTCCCGCCTCGGCGAGCTCGGCATCCGGACCGAGCTGCGGGCCCTGCCGTGGGCGACCTTCCTCGACCGGGCGGTGCGCGGCGAGTTCCAGGTCGCGTTCCAGGCCTGGGGCCTCGACTGGCCCGACCCGCTGCTGGCGCTGGCGCCCTTCCACGGTGAGGAGCGGGGCACCCCGACCAACCTCTCGGGCTTCGCCGACCCCGAATTCGACCGCCTGTTCGCACGGTGTCGCGACGAGCCCGACCCGAAGGCGCGGCTCGCCCTGATCGTGGCCATGCACGAGATCCTCTACGCCGAGGTGCCGGCCGCCCCGATCGACCACGGGCGAGCCGTGATCCTGTTCCAGCCGTGGGTGGAGCACGGCTTCGCCCATCCCTTCGAGGCCTTCGCGCCCAAGTTCCTGCGTCGGGGGGAGGCGCCGTGAGTCGCTTCCTCCGACGTCTGGGCGAAACGGTCGCCGCAGCCCTCGGCGCCTTCCTCCTCCTCTTCCTCCTGCTCGAGACCCCGGTCCTCGGCGACCCGGCCCTGCGCGAGGCGGGCGCGCACGCCGGCGCCGGCGAGGTGGCGGCGGCCCGCGCCCGGCTCGGCGCCCTGGAGGACTTCCATCGGCGCGCCCTGACGCTGCGGCTCGCCGGCGCGCCGGCGCGCCAGGAGCAGCGACTGGAGCTGCGGGTCCGGGACGGCGCGCTCCACCTCGCGGCCGAGGGCGCCGCCGGGGGGCGCACCGTCGCGCTCGGTGAGCGTCCGCTGGCCGAGGTCGCGGCCGCCCTCGCCGACGCCGCCCTCGCCCTGGACCCGCCCCGTCTCCTGGAGGCCCGGGCGGCCGCCGGTCTGGAGACGGCCCCGGCGGACGGACTCGCCGCCGCGCTCGACGGCAGCGTGCTCCTCCTGCCGACCGGCCTCGAGCGCAGCCTGCCCTGGGGACGACCGGTGGCCGCCCCGCGGCGCTTCCTGCACCGACTCGGCGCGGTCCTGAGCGGCGACCTCGGCACGGACCGCGACGGCCGCCCGGTGGCCCGCGAGCTCCTCCGCCGCGGCGCCGTGTCCCTGGCCTATGCGCTGCCGGCGTTCGTGCTCGCGACCCTGGTCGCCCTCGGGCTGGGCCTGGCCGCGGGCTGGCGCGGCGGCCGGCTCGACGCGACGCTCGCCGCGCTCTCGCTCGCCCTGCTCTCGGTGAGTGCGGTCAGCGCCCTGCTCGTGTGGCGGCGTCTGCTGACGGTGGAGCTCGGCCTCCTGCCGCTGCGCCCCTGGGGGCCGCCCCGTCTTCCGCTCCTCCTGCTGCCGATCGCGCTCTGGGTGCTGGTCGCGCCGTGGGGCGACCTCCGCCTCTATCGCGCCCTGGTCCGCGACCGCCGAGGCGCCCCCCACCTGCGCGCCGGCCGGGCCCGCGGGCTGTCGGAGCGCCGCCTCGCCCTCGCCCACCTCCTGCCGGGGCTCCTGCCGACGGTCTTCGCCCACCTCGCCCACCTGGTTCCCTTCCTGGTCTTCGGCTCGCTCCTGCTCGAACGCCTCTGCGACCTGCCCGGCCTCGGCGAGTACCTGGTGGACGGCCTGGCGCGCAGCGACGTCCGCGTCCTCGAGGGCGGCACCCTGCTCGCCGCCACCCTGTTCCTGCTCGCCCAGCTCGCCGCCGACCTCGGCGCTGCGCTGGTGGACCCCCGGCTCCGTTCCCCCGCGCGATGAGACGACTCGCGGTCGCCCTGCTCGCGGTCTACGCGCTCCTGGCCCTGGCCCCTGCCGGGCTCGGCGGCTGGGACCGCCCCGGATCGGGCCCCGCCTTCGCGCCGCCGTCGCCCGCCCACTGGGCCGGCACCGACCAGGTCGGCCGCGACGTCCTGCTCGGTGCGGTCCTCGGCGTGCGCACCGCGCTGCGGGTCGGCCTCCTGGCGGCCGGCGTGGCCCTGCTCGTCGGCGCCGCCCTCGGCCTGCTCGCGGGCTGGCGCGGCGGCGCCTGGGACCGCGCGGTCCTGCTCGCGACGACCTGGGTCTCGGCGGTGCCCTCGCTGCTCCTGCTGCTGGTCCTCGCCTTCCTCTTCGGCGGCGGCACCACCGGCGTGTTCCTGGCCGTCGGCCTGGTGTCCTGGGTCGGGGTGTCGCGCCTGGTCCGCGCCGAGGTGCGCCGCCTGCGCGCCGCGCCCTTCCTCGAGGCGGCCCGCGCCCAGGGCGGCGGCGGCTTCCTCCTCCTGCGCCGCCACGTACTCCCCCACCTCGCCCCCCTGTGCGCCGTCCAGTTCGCGCTCGTCTTCGTCGGCGCGGTCAAGGCCGAAGTCGTCCTGTCCTTCCTCGGCATCGGCCTGGAATCGGCCCCGTCCTGGGGCCGCATGATCGCCGACGCCTGGGCCTTCGACGACCTCGGCCAGGGACGCCCGTGGCGCCTGCTCCTCGCCACCCTGTTCATGGCCGGCCTGGTCGCCGCCCTGCACCTCTGGGCCGAGCGCGTGGACGAGGGCCGCGCGGCGCGGGGGGAGGGGGACGGGCTCGCCCCCTGACCCCCCGGATCGGAAACTGGCCATCCAGGGTGTTCCCTTCCTGAACACGTGTGACCCCGGCCCCCTGCGATCGTCTTCCCTGCTGCCGGGATGCGACGACGACCTCCCCGGACCGCTCGGGGCACGGGTGCCGCCCCGGGCCAGCCCCGGGGGACCCGGCTGCGGAGGGGGTGCGCCCGCGCACCACGGTTCCCGAAGGCGATCGGGCGAGGCTACGGCCCGACCCACCCCGAGGGGCCAGTTTCCGACGGGCGTCGCCGGGCGCCCTCCCACCCCTTCGGGCCCGGCGTCAGATCTTCTCCGACAGCCGCTCCTTCAGCCGGTCCATGATCTTGCCGAGGATCTTCGAGACCCGCGACTGCGACAGGCCGTAGATCTCGGCGATGTCCTTGAGCGAGTAGCCGAGGAAGAAGCGCAGGAACACCATCTCGCGCGCGTCCGCGTCCAGGCTCAAGCTGATCTTCTCGAGCAGTTCGCGGCGGTGCGGGTCCTCTTCGGGGCCGTCGTTGCGGGGGTCCTCGAAGAAGTCGAGCGTGCCCTCGGAGTCGCCGCCCTCGCCGTTGTGCTTGCTGCCCGCCAGTACCGGGGTCTCGCGGCCGTGGTCGAACATGCGCTGGTACTCCTCGAGATCGAGGCCCATCGCCTCGGCCACGTCCGCGTCCTGCGGCTCGCGCCCGAGCTTGCCGCGCAGCTCCTCCATCAGGGCGCGGCGTTCCTTGAGGCGGTTGCGCAAGGGGCGCGGCAGCCAGTCGTGACGCCGCAGCTCGTCGAGGATGGCCCCCTTGACCCGATGCTCGCAGAAGGCCTCGAAGGGCACGCCGCGCGACGGATCGAAGCCCTGGACGGCCTGGATCAGGCCGACGTCGCCCGCCCCCTCCAGGTCGCCGATCTCGACCGTCTTCGGCAGACGCGCCTTGATCTTGCGCGCGACCGACGCAGCGAAGGGGCGGTAGTACTCGATCAGCGCGTTGCGCGCCTCGATGCTCTCGCCGTCGCGATACGCGGCCCAGAGCCGATCGAGGGCTGCGTTCTCGGGGCGCGCTCGCTGGACCATGGGCGTGGATCGAGGGTGACGAACGGACCGCGGGCCGCGGTCGTGTCACGATTGGAGCCCGACGCGAGGGTCCGAGTCAAGGACCGATCCGGTTTTTTTCGCGGTCGTCGTCGCGGCCGTCGAACCGCTCGCCCCACTCGACGTCGGCGTCGAAGCCGAGCACCGCACGTTCGGCGGCACGCATGCGCCGCCGATCGCCCACTTCGTGGTCGTCGAAACCGAGCAGGTGCAACGCACCGTGCACCGCATAGAGCGCAGCTTCGTCGGCGGCATGCTCGTCACCGCCGATCCGTTCCGCGAGCGAAAGGTTGACCAGGATCTCGCCGAACAGGTCGTCCTCTCCGTAGGGCACGGCAAGGACGTCGGTCTCGGAATCGTCGCCGCTGACCCGGGCGTGCATCAGCCGATGCTGGTGCTCGTCGAGGAAGACGACCATGACCACCGCACCGTCGGGACCTTCGAAGCGACGCCAGGCCTCCTCCAGGGCGGCGCGGATGCGCGGCTCCCAGGTCTCGGCGCCGGGACGGGCGTGGGCGAAGGAGAGCCGCAGCCGACTAGAGGTCGCCATAGGCTTCCAGGATGCGCTGCACCAACGCGCTGCGCTGCACGTCCTGCCGATGGAACTCGACGCTGCCGACCTCGGGGGCGTCGCGCAGACGCGCGATGGCGTCCTCGAGACCGCCGGCACTGCCCGAAGGCAGGTCGGTCTGGGTGTGGTCGCCGGTGACCACCGCCCGCGACCCCTCGCCGATGCGGGTCAGGAACATCTTCATCTGGACCGGCGTCGCGTTCTGCGCCTCGTCGAGGATGACGAAGCTGTGGTTGAGGGTCCGCCCGCGCATGAAGGCCAACGGTGCGACCTCGATGCGGTCCTGCTCACGCAGGCGACGCAGCGACGACGGCGACGCCAGGTCCTCGAGGGCGTCGTAGAGCGGGCGCAGGTACGGATCCACCTTCTCCTCCAGGTCGCCGGGCAGGAAGCCGAGCCGCTCGCCGGCCTCGACCGCGGGGCGGGTCAGGACCAGGCGGCGCACCCGACCGGCCGCGATCTCCTCCAACGCCGCAGCCACGGCGAGGAAGGTCTTGCCGGTCCCCGCCGGCCCGATGGCGAACACCAGGTCCTTGCTGCGCAGCAGGTCGAGGTAGCGCTGCTGCGTCTCGGTGCGCGCTTCCGGGGTGCGCACGCGCAGGTGCAGGCGCTCACCACCCCGCACGGAGTCCCGGGCGCCGAGACGCCGCAACGCAGGCGGGCCCTCACCGAGCAGGCGGGCGCGGAGTTCGGCCGGCGCCAGTTCCCCACCCGAGCGCAGGACGCCGAGGACGTCCTCGACCCGTCGCGCCACCTCTTCCACCCGGTCCTCGGGCCCGGACAGGCGCAGGTCGCCGCCGCGCGACGAGAACCGAACCTGGAGGCGGCGCGAGACTTCCTTGGCGTGACGATCGTGGGGACCGAAGAGCTGGCGTTCCTCTTCGATGGAAAGCAGGGGGATGCGGGTCTCCAATGCGTCCGTGGGCCACTCGGCCGGAACCGGCGGGCCCTCAACCCGAATGATACCCCGCGATCCGGAGCCAGGTCTCGAGGACCGGCGCCGCCAGCAGGAACGAGTCGGCCATGTCCAGGGCGCCGCCGAAGGCGGGCAGGAGCCCCCCGGAATCCTTGGCCCGGGCCGCCCGCTTGAGCAGGCTGGCGACCAGATCACCGAACTGTCCGGCGACGTTGGCCAGCAGCGCAGCCGGCAACCAGACGCCCATCGCCGGGGCGCCGCCCTCGGGGAAGACCCAGACGACGGCGGCCCAGCCCGCGGCCGTACCGGCGAGGAGGGCCGCGATCGCCCCCTCCCAGGACTTGTTGGGGCTGACCGCGGGAACGAGCTTGTGCCGGCCGATGCGGGTGCCGACCAGGAAGGCCGCCGAGTCGCCGGCCTTGCACACCGCGACCAGGAACACCAACCAGGACCAGCCGTCGGCCCAGGTGGTGCGCACCACGCCGAGGCGGCCCAACATCACGGCGACGACGAGCAGCGGCAGGAGCGTGCCGGCGATGCGCAGCGGGGCGTCCTGGGGCCGACCGGCGAGGACCTCGCCGCAGAGGTAGAGGACCAGGGCCGGCACCAACAGGGTCAACGGCTCCACCCCCCAGCCGGGGGCGCCGAGGAGGACGGCGCCGACGAGCAGGCCGGGCAGCAGACGCGGCCGCAACCCGGAACGGGCGCAGAGGTCGGCGGCCTCGAACTGCGCGACCAGGGAGACGACGCCGAGCACCAGCAGGCCGGGCCAGGGTCCGAAGCCGCGGTCGAGGAGGAAGATCCCGACCAGGGCCGCGACCAGGACGCTGCCGAGGGTGAGGCGGGTCCGCAGGATCGGACTCACCGGCGCCCTCCCTCGCACGCGGACGTCCCGGACGCCGGCACCCCGCCGAAACGCCGCGTCCGCCGGTGGTAGTCGCGCAGCGCCTCGAGCAGGTCGGCGCGCCGGAACTCGGGCCAGGTCTTGTCGCTGAAGTGCAGCTCGGCGTAGGACACCTGCCACAACAGGAAGTTCGACAACCGTTCCTCGCCGGCGGTGCGGATCACCAGGTCGGGGTCGGGCATCTCCGGGTCGTAGAGGAAGGCGGCGAAGGCGTCTTCGTCGAGCGCCTCCAGGGCGGCCTCGTCGAACTCGCCGGCGCGCACCCGCCGCGCCAGCTCGCGGGCCGCATCCACGATCTCGGTCCGGCCGCCGTAGGACAGGGCGAGCCGCAAGGTCAGGCGGTCGCCCCCGGCGGTCGCCTCCTCGACCCGACGCAACGCCTCGCGGACACCGGCGGGCAGGTCCGTGATCCGCCCCAGGGAACGCAGGCGGATGCGGTTCTCGACCAACCCGGCGCACTCACGTCCGAGGAAGTCCTCGAGGAAGGCCATCAACCCCTCCACCTCGTCGTCCGGACGGCGCCAGTTCTCGCGCGAGAAGGCGTAGAGCGTCAGGTTGGGGACGCCCCACTCGGCGCAGGCCTCGACCAGGTCGCGCACGCTCTCGGCGCCGACCCGGTGTCCCTCCAACCGCGGCAGGCCGCGACGCTCGGCCCAGCGGCCGTTGCCGTCCATGATGACGGCCACGTGGCGCGGCAGGGGAGCGAAGTCGGGCTTCACGACCAGGTCCAGGGTACCGCAGGGTCGGTGTCGAACATCTGCTCGCGCCCCGGACCGACCGAGAGGCTCACGATGGGCACCCCGAGGCGTTCGGCCAGGAAGTCCACGTAGGCGCGGGCCGCCGCAGGGAGGTCGGCGAGACGGCGCGCCGCGGTCAGGTCCTCGTCCCAGCCGGGCAGTTCCTCGTAGACCGGCTCGACCGCCTCCAACGCCGAGCAACCGAGCTCGGCGGGCCAGTCCTCGACGACGCGGCCGTCGGGCAGACGGTAGGCCACCGCCACCGGCAGCCGGGCGAACCCCGACAGCACGTCGAGATTGGTGATCACCACGCCCTGCAGCCCGTTGGCCCGGGCGGCGTAGCGCGCCTGCACGGTGTCGAACCAGCCGCAGCGCCGCGGCCGTCCGGTGGTGGCGCCGTACTCGTTGCCCTGCTCACGCAGCCGCTCGCCGAGCGGGCCGTGCTCCTCGGTCGGGAACGGTCCCTCGCCGACCCGCGTGCAGTAGGCCTTGGCCACCGCGAACGCACGCTCGAGCCGATGCGGCGGGAAGCCGGTGCCCCCGAAGATGCCCCAGGTCCCGGTCCAGGACGAGGTCACGTAGGGGTAGGTGCCGCCGTCGAGGTCCAGCATGGACCCCTGCGCTCCCTCGAACAGGATGCGCTCGCCGGCGGCGTCGGCGTGCTGCAGGAGCGCGCCGCCGTCCACCACCAGGGGGCGCAGCCGTTCCGCCGCGGCGCGGACCTCCTCGGCGATGCGCGCCGGGTCCTCGAGGCGGCGGCCGTAGACCTTCTCGGCGATCGCCGCCTTCTCGGCCAGCAGTGCCTCGAAACGGACCGCGAAGGACTCCTCGTCGAGCACGTCGGCGAGACGGATGCCGGTGCGCGCCACCTTGTCGGCGTAGGTCGGCCCGATGCCGCGGCCGGTGGTGCCGATGCGGCCGGAGCCGCGCCACACCTCGGCCATCGCGTCGAGCTCGCGGTGGAACGGGAAGATGAGGTGGACCCGACCGTCCACCCGCAGGCGTTCGCGCACCGCGACCCCGCGCGCCTCCAACCCGGCCATCTCCTCCTCGAGGGCGTGGAGGTCCACCACCACGCCGCGGCCGATCAGGTTGACCTTGCCCTCGTGGAGGATGCCGCCCGGGATCAGGTGGAGGACGTAGCGCTCCTCACCGACCCAGACGGTGTGGCCGGCGTTGTTGCCGCCGGCGTAGCGGGCGACGTGGCCGGCCTCTTCGGCGAGGCGGTCGATGACCTTCCCCTTCCCTTCGTCCCCCCATTGGAGACCGACGATGGCGGTGGCGGGCATGAGTGCGGTGGCGGTCGGAGCGTGCTCTCGGGGGGCGGCCGTCGGGCCGGGAACGGGGCATTGTCGCCGCGCCGGCCCGTCCCGCCAAGGGCCGCCGCGCGTTTCAGGGCCGCTCCACGCGGCTGCCGGGCACGACGTCCTCGGAGCCGTCCTCCCAACGCACCCACGCCTTGGTCCCGCCGTCGTAGTCGCGGGCCTCGAGCAGGAGGGTGGCCGGGCGGCCCAGGGCCCGGCACGGCTCGGCCCCCACGGCGGCCTCACCGCGCCATGCCCGCACGAAGGGGTTCTCGCGCCGCTCCCTCCCCACCGTGGTCGGCTCCATGTGGCCCGGCAGGACCGGCGTCTCCTCGGGCAGGGCCAGGAGGACGTCGAGGACGGACCGCCGCAGGTCCTCGAACCGCCCGTGCCCCGGCCCCCGGGTCCCCCCCACGCTGCCGCGGAACAGGGTGTCGCCGGTGAAGACCCCGACTCCGGCGACGGAGAAGGCGAGCTGCCCGACGGTGTGGCCGGGCACGTGGAGCACGCGGACCGCAACACCGCCCAGGTCCAGGTCCTCTCCGCCGACGAGCCGGCGGTCACAGCCCGGCACGCGGTCGGCCTCGAGCGCGTGGGCGTACACCGGACAACCGCAGCGCTCGGCCCACGCCGCGGCGTGGGCGCAGTGGTCGGGGTGGAAGTGCGTGACCAGCACCGCGGCGAGACGCCGCCCGGAGTCGGCGAGCCGCGCGAGCAGGGGCTCGGGCGGCGCGCCGGCGTCCACCAGGAACGCCTCCTCGGCCGCCTCGGGCTCGACCAGCCAGGCGTTGGACAGCCAACGCGGATGGCGCGAGACCGTGACCGTCACCGGCGTCAGGACACAGCCTGGTCGAGGTGGACGTCGAGCTGCGGGAAGGGAATCCCGATGCCGGCGGCGTCGAGCTCCTTCTTGATCGCGACCGTGGTCGCCTCCTTGCACGGCCAGTAGTCCTCGGTGCGGCACCACACCCGGACCACCCAGTCCACCGAGGAGGCGCCGAGCCCGGTACAGACCACCTGGTGGCCCAGTTCGGGATCGCGCTGCGGGACCGACGCCGCAGCCTTCTCGAGGACCTCGCGGGTGCGGTCGAGGTCGGCCGCGTAGTCCACGCCGACGGCGACGTCGGCGCGCCGCTTGGGGTTGTGGGTCACGTTCTCGATGGTCGAGCCGTAGACCGAACCGTTCGGCACGATGATGCGGCGCCCGTCCGGGGTGTCGAGCTGGGTCGAGAACAGACCGATCTCGAGGACCTTGCCGGTGATGCCGCCGACGTTCACGACGTCGCCGACCCGGAACGGACGGAACACGAGCAGCATCACGCCGGAGGCGAAGTTGCCGAGCGTGCCCTGCAACGCCATGCCGATGGCGAAGCCGGCGGCGCCGAGGACCACCGCGAAGCTCGCGGTCTCGATGCCGAACATGCCGAGGACGACGAGGAGGCCGAGGACGACGACCAGCCAGCGCACCAGCTTGCCGAAGAACAGCGCCAGCGTCCGGTCCACCTTGGCGCGCTCGCTCGCCCGCACCGTCAGGTTGGACGCGATCCGCGCCACACGGAAGGTCACGAACAGGGCGAGCAGGGCGAGGAGGACGCTCGGCCCGCGGTCGCGGAGCACCTCCATCCAGTGCTCGACGGAGAAGAAGGGCGAGGCCTCCTGGGCCTCGGGCATGGGGGTCTCCTGGAGGAGGGAGAAGAAGTGCTGCATGACGCTGGGGGGAACCGTGGACGAAAGACGTCCCAGTATAGTGGCGACGATGCGACCCTCCGGCCGTTCCCCCGCCGCCGCGTGGGCTCCGCTCCTCGGGCTGGCCGGCGGCCTCGTCGCGACCGGCTTCGGGTGCGCGACTCCGCCGGCCCCGAATCCCGCTCCGGCCGCGACCGCCATGCCTCCGACCGATTCCGCTGCCGTGCTCACCGCGGAGCGCGCCGAGGCCTTCGCCCGACTCGCCCTCTCCGGCATCGTCCGCGAGTACCCGAACAAACCCGGACACGTCCTCGCCGGCCCCGACTCGGTGAAGACGCCGCGGGCCCTGCACCCGGCCTTCTACGGCAGCTTCGACTGGCACTCCTCGGTCCACGGCCACTGGACCCTGGTCCGCCTGCTGCGCCGCTTCCCCCAGGCCCGCTTCGCCGCCGACGCCCGCGCCGTCCTCGACGACCACCTGACGCCGGCGAAGATGCGGGCCGAGGCGGCCTACTTCCACCTCCCCGGCAACGGCTCCTTCGAGCGCATGTACGGCTGGGCCTGGCTGCTGCGCCTGGTCGCCGAGTGCGAGGCCGGAGCCGCCGACGACCCCGACCTGGCGCGCTGGCGCGAGGCGCTGCGACCGCTGGAGGACGAGATCGTCGCCCGCGCCCTGGCCTACCTGCCGAAGCTGCCGACCCCGATCCGGACCGGGGTCCACCCCGACACCGGCTTCGCCCTGGCCCAGCTCCTCGACTACGCCCGACGCTGCGGCCGCGACGAACTCGCCGAGCTCGTCGTCGCCCGCGCCCACGAGTGGTACGGCGACGACCGCGCCTGGCCGGTCGCCTACGAACCCTCGGGCGAGGACTTCTTCAGCTCCGGCCTGAACGAGGCCGACCTGATGCGCCGCGTGCTCCCGCCCGACGCGTTCGCCGTCTGGCTGGACGGCTTCCTGCCCGACCTCTCGGCGGGCGGCCTCGGACCGCTCGCCACCGCCGCGGCCATCCCCGACTTCACCGACGGCCGTCTGGTCCACCTCGCCGGCCTGGACCTGTCGCGGGCCTGGTGCATGGAGGGCATCGCCGACGCCCTCGCAGCCCGCGACCCGGCCGACCCGCGGGTCGCGGTCCTGCGCGAAGCGGCCCGCGCCAACGCCGAGGTCGGCCTGGCCGCCGTCTTCAGCGGCCACTACGCGGGCGAGCACTGGCTGGCGACCTTCGCGGTCTACCTGCTGGACGCGGTCGGGCGCACCCCCCAACCGGGCTCGTAGCCGGCGAGGTCGGCGGCGGTCACCGCGCCGTGGCCGGCGATGAGGAGGTCCACCCGGTCGGGCCCGAAGCGGCGCGGGTCGTCGAGCCCGCAGGAGGCCGCGAGGTGGAGCAACTCGCCCCGCAGCCCGTCGAGGTAGCGGGCCACCCGCTCCGCCTTGTCGGTGGGATCGAGCCCCCGCACCAGCCAGCGGTTCTGGGTCGCGACCCCGGTCGGGCAGTGGTCGGTGTGGCAGCGCATGGACTGGATGCAGCCCAGCGCCAGCATCGCCTCGCGGGCGACGTTGATCAGGTCGCAGCCCAGCGCCAGCGCCAGGGTGGCGCGGGAGGGGAGACCGAGGCGGCCCGAACCGACCCACACCACCGACTCCTGCAACCCGAACTCGGCGAAGATGCGATAGACCTTCGGGAAGGCCTCCAGGAACGGGAAGGCGACGTGGTCGAGGTAGAGCAGGGGACCGGCGCCGGTGCCGCCCTCGCCCCCGTCCACCACCACGTAGTCGGGGCCGCGGTCCGTCGCCGCCATCTGCGAGGCGAGCTGGCGCCAGAACGCCTCCTCCCCCACCGCCGACTTGATGCCGACCGGCAACCCGGTGGCGTCGGCGATGGACTCGACGAAGTCGAGCATGGACGAGACGTCGTGGAAGGCCGAGTGGGCGTTCGGACTGATGCAGTCCCGCCCCGGCTCCACTCCGCGGATGGCGGCGATCTCCGGCGACACCTTGGCCCCGGGCAGGATGCCGCCGTGCCCCGGCTTGGCGCCCTGCGACAACTTGATCTCGATCGCGCGCACCTGGGGCAGTTCGGCGCAGCGCTCCACCAGGCGCTCCATGCTGAAGCTGCCGTCCGGGTTGCGGGCGCCGAAGTAGCCGGTGCCGAGCTGCCAGATCAGCTCGCCCCCCTCCAGGTGGTACGGCGAGATCCCGCCCTCGCCGGTGTTGTGGAGCGCGCCGGCCATGGCGCAACCCCGGTTCAGCGCCCGAACCGCCGGCGCGCTCAACGAGCCGAAGCTCATCGCCGAGACGTTGACCAGCGACTCGGGGCGGAACGCGCGGCGTCGGTTGCGGTGCCCTCCGATCACGACCTCGGCGGGCAACGGCCAGCGCCGCCCCAGGAGGTCGCCCGCCGGTTCGGGCGCCGGTTTCGGGAAGGCGGCGTGGCGGAAGATCGGGTATTCCTCTTCGTCCTCCAGGTGGTTGTCGGTGCCGAAGGCGAAGTAGTTGTTCTCGCCCTTGCAGGTGGCGTAGATCCACCTCCGTTGGTCGCGCGAGAAGGGCCGCTCCTGGTCGTTGCCGGTGACGATGTACTGGCGCAGCTCCGGGCCGATGGCCTCGAGCCAGTAGCGGAAGTGCCCGATCACCGGAAAGTTCCGCAGGATGGTGTGCTTGCGCTGGGTCAGGTCGTAGACCAGCAACCCGAGGAGGACGGCGAGGAGGACGAGGAGGAAAGCCGACATGGTGGTCCGCCCCGGCATGCTAACCGCCCCGTCCGCGACGGGCGGACGGGGCGGTCGTCGTTCCGGTCCCGGGCCGGGCGCCCGAACCGTGCTCCCGCGCTCTAGGCGGTCGTGATCTCGATCTCGCGCGAGCGCGGCCGCGCCTCCGCGGTCTTCGGCAGGTGCACGGTGAGGACTCCGTCCTCGAAGACGGCGCGGATGCCGTCCTCCTCGACCGTCTCCGGCAGCACGAAGCTGCGGGCGAAGGCGCCATAGAAGCGCTCGACGCGGTGCCACCGGCCCTGGTTCTCCTCGTGCTCACGGCGCCGCTCGCCGCGGATCGTCAGCACGTTCTCGTCCAGGCTGATGTGGACGTCGTCCTTCTTGACCTGGGGCAGGTCCATCTCGATGACGTACTCGTCGTCGGTCTCGCGGATGTCCACCGCCGGGATCCAGTCGGCCTGGGTCATCGCCTCCTGGGCGCCGGGGGTGACCCGGAAGGGCCGCAGGGCGCGGCCGAAGAACTCCTCGAGCTCCCGCATCGGGGTCCACTGGGCAAGGGTCTGGGTCATGTCGGTTCCTCCTGTCAGATGACGTTCTGCTGTGGTTTCGGCAGCCTTCCGGCCGCACGCCCGGCACCATGCAAGGAGCGTGCCGACTCCGAAGCGGAAGGAGGACGGGCCCCGGCCTGCCAGAGCGGCAGAGCCGGGGCCCGGGGAGGTCCCACGACGGAGCCTGGGGACTAGAGGGAGAAGACCGCGCTCACGTTGCAGGTGGTCACGTCCACCACCTGCAGGCAGTGCATGCCGCAGCATCGAGCGGTCGGATTCACGGTGAAGGTCGCCACGCCGTTGGCGTCGGCCTGGGCGACCAGCACCAGGATCGGATTGGTCAGCCCGAGGACCAGCCCTTCGCAGGGCTTCCCGGCCGGGATCACGAAGCAGCCGCACATCCCGCCGCCGACGAAGACGTCGCCGAAGGGGGTGGCCCCGGTGACCTGGAAGTCCATCGGCCCGGGGCAGGAGCCGCCGACCAGCTGGAGCTGCAGGTCGCAGGTGCGGTTGAGCCTCACGTCCACCTGGTCGGCGTCGTGGTTGGCCACCGCGAAGTCGAGGGCCCCGCTGCCGGTGAACTCGCCGACCGCGATCTGGGTCGGCTCGGCCCCGGTGGGCTCGACCTGGGCCGCACCGAAGGTTCCGCCGAGGTTCTCGAGCAGGCTCATGTCGTCGGAGTCCAGGTTGCCGACCAGGACGTCGCAATCCCCGTCGCAATCCAGGTCGGCGAGGGTCAGGGTCTCGGAGCCGAGCCCGCCGGTGTCGTATTCGGCCTGGGCGTCCCAACTGGTCCCGCCGAGGGATCGGATCACGGCCAGTTTGGCCACCGCGGCGTGGTCCGTGGCCGGGGTCAGCACGTCGTCCAGTCCGTCGCCGTCCACGTCGCAGGTCGCGACCCGGTGCGGGTAGAGGTTGCCCGTGGAGACGGTGGTCCGATTGCCCCAGGCCGCACCGTCCCAGTACCACACGTCGAACTGGCAGTCGTCGTGGTTCATGATCACGACGTCGAGGTCGCCGTCGCCGTCGAAGTCGCCGAAGGCCGCCCCCCACGGCACGTTGCCCCCGGCGAGGGTGGCCGCGGTGAAGTTGCCGAGGCCGTCGTTGGTGAAGACCGTGGCGTCGTTGGACCCCTGGTTGGCGACGACCAGGTCCTGGTCGCCGTCGCCGTCGTAGTCGCCGGCGTCCACCGTGACCGGGAGGGCCCCCGTGGGCAGCAGCACCGCGCCGCCGTAGGCGCCGGAGCCGTCGTTGAAGATGACGTGGACCTGGTCGGTCGCCATGAAGACGGTGGCGGCGTCGAGGTCGCCGTCGCCGTCGAAGTCGGCGAGCACCACTTCACCGGGGTCGCTGCCGGCCGGGTAGGCGAAGTCTCCGGCGAAGTAGAAGCCGCCCTGGCAGTCGTTGAACCAGCAGTCCAGGCGCTCACCGTCGCCGACCGTGACCACGAGGTCCACGAAGCCGTCGCCGGAGATGTCGCCGGCGGCGACTCCGAAGGGCCCGGTCTGGACGTCGAACGGGTTGGAGGGATCGAGGTCGAAGCCCTGCGGCGCGAGGGCGAGAGCGAGGGAGAGGAGGAAGGTCATCGAGTCGCTGGGGTCCGAAACCGGCCCCGACCGCCTCACACGGCCGGGACGGAGGAGGGAGGAGGAGTCGGGGGAAGACGATGCGCTACCCGTCCGCATGGAACGACGGGCCGCCCCGAAGCCTACTACGAACTCGCAATACGCGTTTGATACTCTTCTTCTCGGCCCCACCCCAACGACGCCCAAGATATTAGCGAAAATGCTAATATCCTGCCGGGGTCCCGCGCCTCGATTCCGGCCTCGCCCTGCGATGCAGACCACGTTGCCGCCCCGGCGGGTCGTCAGGTCCACGAGCTGGATGCACGCGTCGCAGCAGCCCGGCCCGACCAAGCCGCTCCCCGGGAGCTCCTCGTCGGCGTCCACCTGGATGGTGGGGAAGACCATGAGGTCGTTCGCGCCCCCGAGGACCGTGCCCACGCAGGCATGCCCCGGCGGCGGGCCCGCCGACCTCGAGCCGGGAGGTTGGGAAACCGCCCGAACCGACGTCGAAGCCGACGTAGACCTCGCCGCGGGCGACGCCCTGGGGCGCGAAGTCGGTGGCATGGCTGGCAGGCGGGCGAACCGGAGCTGGGCCGCCAGGAGGGGCTCGCGCCGCGGCCCTGCCGCCGGGCTGCCGCCGCCGGGATCAGGGCAGGTCTCGGACCACCAGCACCCCCCGCTCGTCCAGGTGGCGGAGGACGAACTCGAGGGCCCCCTCGGCGGCGCCGAGCCGCTCCGGGGCCACCACGCCCCGCTCCTCGAAGGCGTCGCCGAGCACCCATTCCACGATGCCGGTGCAGGTGTAGCCCGTGGTCCGCGCCATGGACGAGGTCCGGGTCTCGGGGTCGCCGGCGTCGCGGAGCTCGTAGCGCACCCGCAGCGGCTCGCCGTCCGGCGTCCGGCCGGAGACGTCCACCCGCATCACGGTGAACTCGCGGTCGCTGGGGCCGAGCGCCCAGTCGCGGAACAGGATGGCCGAGACCGCATCGCGCGGACGCACCGCGACCTCGGCCCCGGAAGCGTCGCGCATCGCGAGCGGGGTCTCGTCGAAGAACCCGGCCCGCGCCAGGCCGAGGACCAGCTCGCGGTGCCCCGGCCAACGCAGCGTCTTCTCGCGCATGTTGCGCACCTCGGGAAGCGTCCGCAGCAGCGTGCGCAGCCCGTCGGTGAGGAAGGCCTCGAGGGTGCCGATCCCGTCGAAGTCCACCAGCTCCGGGTCGCACAGCGCCGGGCGCTCCAGGTCACGGCCGTGCTCGCGCAGGCGCGCCGGGCGCAGGTACTCCTCGATGACGTCGGCCGGGCTGAACGGGGCCTTGTACTGGAAGGGCCAGGCGCGCTCGAAGGGCAGCCCCCCCACCAGGCACGCGAAGTCGTCCACCTCCATCCGCGCCGCGTGGTGGCCGAGGACGAGGTTGTCCAGCCCCGGCGCGACGCCGGCGTCCACCACCGCGAAGCGCCCGCGCTCCCGCGCCTCGGCGTCGAGCAGGAACGGGTCCTCCGGGAAGAAGCTGATGTCCACCACGTCCACGTCGGCGCGGATCAGGTTGCCGAGCACGGCGAAGCCGAGGCTGCCGGGCACCGCCGACACCGCGAGGTCGGCGTCGGCGACCAGCGCCGCCACCGCGGCGCCGTCCAGGGCGTCGAGGACGCCGGTGGCGAGCCGCAGCGACCGGGCGGCGGCGTCCTCCTCCAAGGCGGTCAGCGCGGCCGCGTCGGCATCGGCGACCCGGACCTCGTGACGCGCGGCGAGGTCGAGGGCGATGGCGCGACCGACGCGCCCGGCACCGAGGACGGCGATCCTGGACATGGCCGAATCCTACCGGCCCCGGAACCGCGGCGGCCGCTTCTCGGCGAAGGCGGCGAGCGCCTCCAAGCGGTCCTCGGTCGGCACGATGCGGGCGTAGCAGGCGGCCTCGAGCTCCAGGGCCTCGGCCAGCGGCAGGTCGAGCGAGCCGTCCACCGCGGCCTTGGCGGCGCGGAGCGCGAGCGGCGCGTTGCGCAACAACTCCTCCACCATCTCCTCGGCCGCGTCCACCACGTCGCCGGGCGCCGAGAGCCGGTGCAACAGTCCCAGGCCCAGCGCCTCCTCGGCGTCCAGCCGCCGCGCCAGCAGGATCAGCTCCTTGGCCCGCGCCAGGCCGACCAACCGCGGCAGTCGGACGCAACCGCCGGCGCCGGGGATGATGCCGAGACTGGTCTCGGTGAGCCCCATCCGCGCCCGCGGGTCGGCCACCCGCAGGTCGCAGGCCAGCGCCAGCTCCATGCCGCCGCCGAAGGCGACGCCGTTCAGCGCGGCCACGGTCGGCTGCGGCAGGGCCGCGACGTCGTCCATGGTGGCGCGGATGGTGCGCACGAAGTCGGCGACCTGCTCCTCGGTGAAGCCGCGGCGCTCCTTGAGGTCGGCGCCGGCGCAGAAGGCCTTGTCGCCGGCGCCGGTGAAGACCACGACCCAGGTCGCGTCGTCCTCGCGCAACGCGGCGAGGTGGCTGCGCAGGAGGTCGAGGGTCGGCCGGTTCAGCGCGTTCGCCGCTTCGGGCCGATCCAGGGTCAGCCAGGCGGCGCGGCCGCGGCGTTCGAGGCGCACGGGGGGCGGGGTTTCGGTCACGCGATTCGGGACTTCGGCTTCGGGACTTCAGGGGGAGTCGGTCGGGGTGCGCGCGGCGCCGCGGGCCAGCGGGCGGCCGAGCACGGCCTCCAGGAACCGGACCGCCTCGTCGAGCGCGGCCGGGTCCACCCGGGAGGCGAAGCCCGCGGCGCGGGCCCAGGCGACCAGCGCGCCGGTGGCGAGGTTGCCGGCGGCGCCCGGCGCGAAGGGGCAGCCGCCGGTGCCGCCCGCGGAGGCGTCGAAGCGGCGCACGCCCCGTTCGGCGGCGGCGGCGCAGGCCTCGAGCGCGCGGCCGCGGGTGTCGTGGACGTGGAGCCCGAGCCGGGCGACGTCCCAGGTCTCGAGCACCGGCCCGAGCACGGCCTCGACCTCGGCCCGCCCGGCGGCGCCGACGGTGTCGGCCAACACCAGGACGTCGGGGCGCGGCCCCTCGGCGAAGGCCGCGGCGACCTCGGCCACCGCGGCGACGGGCGGCGCGTCGTCCTCGGGGCCGCCGAAGGCCATGGACAGGTAGAGACGCACCGGCACCCCGGCCTCGGCGCAGGCCGCGAGCAGCTCGCGGTTCACCGCGACGGCGCGCTCACGGTCCATCCCGGCGTTGCGTCGGCTGAACTCCTGCGACACCCCGACCACCGCGGTGACGCCGTCGAGCCCGCTGCGGCGGAAGCGCTCCCAGCCGCGCAGGTTCAGCACCAGGCCGTAGAGCGGCAGGCCCGCACGCCACGGCGCGTCGCGGATCAGCGCGCACAGCTCGTCGGCGTCGGCGAGCTGGGGCACGGCGTCGGGGCGCACGAAGCTCGTGACCTCGAGCGAATCGGGGCGCGCCGCGGCGAGCAGTTCCAGCAACCGCAGCTTCTGCGCCACGGTCAGCACGCGCTCCTCGTTCTGGAGCCCGTCCCGCGGCGCCACCTCGTGGACCTCGATGCTCTCCGCCATGTGCTCGCGCCCGCGCCCGGGCGGGGCCGCATTCTACGTCCGGGCCCGGCGCCGGGCGGCGCGCTTGCGGACCTGGAGGTTGAGGAACTCGACCGCCACCGAGAAGCCCATCGCGAAGTACACGTAGCCGCGCGGCACGTGGAAGCCGGTTCCGTCGGCGATCAGCACCACGCCGATCAGGATGAGGAAGGCCAGCGCCAGCATCTTCAGGGTCGGATGCCGACGCACGAAGGAGGACAGCGGCCCGGCCACGGTGAGCATCGCCGCCACCGCGAGCAGGATGGCGATGACCATGATCGCCAGCTCCTCGACCAGGCCGACCGCGGTCAGCACCGAGTCGAGCGAGAACACCAGGTCGAGCAGCATCACCTGGGCGACCACGCCGGCGAAGGAGACGCGCCGCCTGCCGCCGCCGTGCGCCTCCTCGGCGCCGCCGCTCTCGATCATGCCGTGGATCTCGCTGGTCGCCTTGCCGATCAGGAACAGGCCGCCGGCGAACAGGACGAGGTCGTGCCAGGTGACGACGCGCCCCGCCACGGCGAAGGCCTCGCGGTCCAGGCCGAGGATCCACGACAGCGCGAGCAGGAGGAGGACGCGCATCAGCGCGGCGCCGAGCAGGCCGACGCGCTGCGCCCGCGGCCGCTCCGCCGCCGGCAGGCGGTCGGTGACGATGGCGAGGAAGACCAGGTTGTCCACGCCGAGCACGAGTTCGAGCGAGGTCAGGGTGAAGAGGGCGATCCAGGCCTCGGGTTCGGCGAGCCAGCTCATCGGGGCGGAAGGGTCCGGGGAAGGGAGGGAGGGATGGAGGCGAGGAGCGCCTCCAGACGGTCCACGTGACGCTCCAGCGCGAAGTCGCGGCGCAACGCGGCTGCGTCGGCGGCGACCCGCTCGGGGTCGGCCGCCGCGGCGGCCAGGAGTTCGAGGGCGGCGGCGGCGGCGGCCTCGGGGTCGTCGCGCGGCACGCGGCGGACCAGCGACTCGGGCAGGAGGTCGGCGGCCCCGCACGCGGGGGTGGTGACCACGGGCACGCCCACCGCGGCGGCCTCCAGGCAGACCAGCGAGAAGGAGTCGTAGGCGGTGGGATGGACCAGGAGGTCGGCGCGCGGCAGGGCGGCGCGGAAGGCGCCGTCCCAGCCGTGGAGGACGACGTCGTCGGCGAGGTCGGCGAGGCCTTCGCCGAGGACGGCGCGCGAGGGGCGCCGGGTCCACCCCTCGAAGCGCACGTGGCCGAGGCGGCGGCGCAGGGCGCGGGCCCAGGCCAGGGCGGGGCGCATCCCGTGGCGGGCGGCGTCGCGGCCGCAGTGGAGCACGCGCAGCGGACGCAGGTCGCTGGCCCGCTCCGGCGGGCGCGGCGGGTGGAGCCGCGGTCGGGGGTCCTCGAGGAGGGGCAGCGGCAGGAGCTCGCCGCGCACCGCCGGCGCGCAGTCGCGGAGCTCCCGCAGCACGCGGGGCGAGGGCGCGAGCACCAACGCCGCCCGGCGGGCCGCCTCGCGGGCCCGCTCGGCGAGGGCGCGGCGGCGCGCGGAGACGTCGGGGGCGGGGGCGGGCAGCCCGCCCATCGGCAGGAGGGCCGCCCCGGGCAGACCGGCGGCGCGCAGGTCGAGGACGCGATCGGGGGCCAGGCTCCGCAGCCGCCGCGCCGCCGCCGCCGCGAAGGCTGCGTCGCGCCGGGAACGGCCTGGGCGCCAGAGCGGGGCCAGGGGGACGGGGCACACCCCGGCCGGCGGACGGCGGGAGGCCCGGCGGGCGACCAGGAAGACCTCGTGGCCCCGCGCCGCGAGTCGCGGGGCGACCGCCCTCGTCCAGGCCTCCAGCCCCCCGCCGCGGGGATGCCAACGGTCGACCAGGACGGCGAGGCGCACCGGTTCAGCCGTAGCGGGGCACGTGGGCGGCCAGGGCGCGCTCCTTGCGGACGACCTCGCGGGCGCAGCGCTTGGCCCGCGGGTCGAGCCGCGTCTTGCAGAGGTAGAGGAGGAGGAAGCGCAGGCGGTCGGTGCGGGTCACGGTGGGCGGCGCGCCGTGGTGCAGCGCGGCCAGGTCCTTGACCAGCCAGCGCCGCCGCGGCGGATGGGAACGTTCGACCCGCTCCAGGTCGATGAAGTAGGGCCGCCCCCACCGCGGGTCGTCGGCGACCACGAGGTGACAGGGGTAGAGGTCCTTGTGGTAGAAGCCGGCGGCGTGGAAGCGCCGGATCATGCCGGCGACGTCGCGCAACACGGCGTCGCGGGCGCCGCGCTCGCCGAGCCCGTGGGGGTCGGGATAGCCGTCGGCGAGCAGCGCGTCCAGGGGGCGGCCGGGCACCTCGCTGGTGATCACGAAGCTGCGCGGCGGACGGCCCCACGGCGTCGGGGTCTCGCCGAAGGCCACCGGGTCGGGCACGTCGAAGCCGGTGCGGCGCAACGCCATCAACGCCGACCACTCGTGCCGGGCCGGGCTCTCCGACCGCCAGGGCAGGAGCCGACGGCGCAGCGGGACTGCGTGGTGGACCTTGAGGTAGAGGACGCGGTCGCGAGCGACGACCCGCCAGGTCTTGCGGGGGCCGGCGTCGCGGACCAGCTCGCCGTCACGGAAGGCCAGTGCGCCCTCGAGGGTGTCGAGGCCGAGCTCCCGCAGGAGCGGCACGGCCTCCTCGTCGGCCAGCACCCGCCCCTGGTCGAGCTGGACCGTGGGCCGCAGGCGCTGCCGGTACTGCCGGAAGTCGCGGGGCCGAGCCGCGGAGGCCTCGTCCATGGGGCCATCCTCCCAGGACCCGCGGGGGGACTCAAGCCCGAACCGGCGGCCCCGGGCGGAAACTGGCTCCGATTGGTGTTCCGAGTGTCCTCGGCGCGGGAGCGCGTTCCGGGACGACTGCGCGAGGACGCACCCCGTCCGCCGCGGGCTCCTCCCCCGTCGCGCCCGGGGCGGCCCGACCCCGTCCCGGGGCCCGCCCGGCCCCGGGACGGCAGGTCCGACCCCCTGGTCACGAGAGGAGACGAACGAGCGGGGCCGAGGTCGCACCTCGACACGGCCGACCCACTCATCGTGGCCAGTTTCCGAGGAGGTTCCCGTCGCGCCGGGGCGGGGCTAACCTTTGCGCTCTCCGGCCCCTGTCGTCACCCCCTCCCGCGGGTCCGCCCCTCCACCGTCCTCCCAGGCAAGGCACCATGCCGGCTCCGACTCCCGCCACCCCCGAAGCGGCGGAATCCAATCCCTTCGTCCAGATGCAGCGGCGCTTCGACCGCGCCGCCGAACTGCTCGAGCTCGACCGCGGGCTCTACCGCATCCTCTCCACGCCGGCCCAGGAGCTGACGCTCTCGGTGCCGGTCAAGATGGACGACGGTCGCATCCGCGTCTTCGAAGGCTTCCGCGTCCAGCACTCCATCGCCCGCGGCCCGGCCAAGGGCGGCATCCGCTACGCCCCGGACGTCCACCTCGACGAGGTGCGCGCGCTGGCCGCCTGGATGACCTGGAAGTGCGCCGTCGTGGACGTCCCCTTCGGCGGCGGCAAGGGCGGCGTGGTCTGCGACCCCCGCCGTCTGTCGCACTCGGAGCTGGAGCGGCTGACGCGGCGCTACACCGCCGGTCTGCTCGACCTGATCGGTCCGGAGCGCGACGTGCCGGCGCCGGACATGAACACCAACGACCAGACCATGGCGTGGATCATGGACACCTACTCGGTGCACCGCCGCGCCACCAACACCGCCATCGTCACCGGCAAGCCGGTCGGGCTCGGCGGCTCGCAGGGCCGCACCGAGGCCACCGGCCTCGGCGTCGCCTTCATGGTGCGCGAGGCCCTGGCCCACCGCGGCTTCCCCGACCACGGCGCGCGCATCGTGGTCCAGGGCTCGGGCAACGTCGGCGGTTGGGCGGCCCGCTTCCTCCAGGAGATGGGGCACAAGGTCGTGGCGATCTCGGACATCGACACCGCCATCCACGACGAGAACGGCCTCGACGTGCCGGCGGTGCTCGAGTGGATCGGCGCCCACCGCACCCTGCGCGGCTACCCCGGCGCCGAGGTCATCGACAACGACGAACTCCTGACCCTGCCGTGCGACGTCCTGGTGCCGGCGGCCACCGAGAACCAGATCACCTCCCAGAACGCGGCCCGCATCCAGGCCTCGATCATCGTCGAGGGCGCCAACGGCCCGACCACCGCCGCCGCCGACCAGGTGCTCGAGGAGCGCGGCGTGTTCGTGGTCCCCGACATCCTCGCCAACGCCGGCGGGGTCACCGTGTCCTACTTCGAATGGGTCCAGGACCGCATGGGCTTCTTCTGGGAGAAGGACGACGTCTTCCGCCGTGAGGAGAGGGTCATGGTGGACTCCTTCCGGAGCATCGTGGACGCGATGGACCGATACCAGGCGAGCCCGAGGATCGCGGCCTACTGCGTCGCGGTGGAGCGGGTCGCCTACTGCCTCCAGCTGCGCGGGATCTATGCCTGATTCACCGCTCCCCCCGTTCGACCCCGCCGAGGAGCCGCAGGCGCCGACGCCGACCCTCGACCCGGACGACCCCTTCGCCTCCATGATGGAGCGCTACGACGAGGCCGCAGCGATGCTCGGCCTGTCGCCGGACAGCTACTCGGTGCTGCGCAAGCCCGACTACGAGTTCCGCTTCGCCGTGCCGGTCCTCGACGAGCACGGCGAGATCGAGGTCCACCACGGCTGGCGCATCCGACACAACCTGTCGCTGGGGCCGTGCCTCGGCGGGCTCCGGCTGGACCGCAACGTGACCTCCGAGGAGCTGCGCGCGCTCGCCGCCTGGACGACCTGGAAGTGCGCCACCCTGAACATCCCGTTCGGCGGCAGCATGGGCGGCATGGACTACGACCCGCGGGGGCGCGCCCGCGAGGTCACCGAACGCGCGGTGCGGCGCTACACCGCCGGCGCCCTCGACTTCCTGGGCCCGGACCGGGACGTCCTCATCCCCGACCTCCACTGCGACGAGCAGATCATGGCGTGGTGCCTCGACACCTACTCGATGCACGTGCGCCACACCGAGAACGCGGTGGTGCTGGGCAAGCCGCTCGGCCTCGGCGGCACCCACGGGCGTGACTGGGCCATCGGCCGCGGCGTGCGGCTCCTGATGGAGCGCCGCCTCGCCGAGATGGGCTTCCAGGGGCGGGCCCGGGTCGTGGTCCAGGGCGCCGGCCGGGTCGGCTCGCAGGTGCTGCGCGAACTCGTGGCCCACGGCCACCTCGTGATCGGCGTCGGCGACGCCCGCGCCAGCTTCCACAGCGAGTCGGGCATCGACGTCGAGGCGCTGCTCGCCTGGCGCGAGGAGCACGGCACCCTGGAAGGCTTCCGCGGCGGCGACCTCATCGGCGGCGAGGAGCTGCTGGAGCTGCCCTGCGACGTCCTCATCCCGGCCGCCCTGTCGCGCCAGTTGACCGGACAGAACGCCGCCCGGATCCACGCCAAGCTGGTGGTCGAGGCCGCCAACGCTCCGACCACCAAGAAGGCCGACGAGATCCTCCAGGAGCGGGGCATCCCGGTGGTCCCCGATCTGCTCGGCAACGCCGGCGCCCTCCTCATCGCCTACTTCGAGTGGGTCCAGAACCGGATGGGCTACCAGTGGACCGAGGAACAGGTGGAGGACCGGCTGGTCCGGATGGTGATGGACGCCTACGAGCGCTCCCGACGGGCCGCGGCCGAGCACAAGGTCAACCTGCGGCTGGCCGCGTGCATGCTCGGCGTCCAGCAGGTGGCCTTCTTCGACGAGCTGCGCGGCATCTACGCATGAGGCGGCCCCTCGGGCGGCGCGATTCCGGCTCCAGTTCGGGGAAGCATCCGGCCGATGGGAGCGTCACAACCGCGTCGGGTCGCCGCCGCCCGTCCACCCCGCCCAAGATGAACGCCCTCTCCCCGGGACGCGCCCGCGCCGTGGCCCTGGTCGCCGTCGCGGCCCTGGTCGTGGCCCTCGCCTACCTGTTCCTGGGGCCCGAACCGGCCCCGGACCGGTCGCAGTCCGCGCGCGGCTCGGCCGCGACCCCGGCCGAGGAGCGGCCGGACGCCGGAACCCTGCAGTCGCTCGGCTACTCCGGGGGCGAACTGGACCGCGACGCCGCCGCGGCCGAACCGCTGCGGGACGACGCCCTGGACCTCCGCTTCGCCGAGGGCGGCTCCGGAGCCGCCATCTACGGACGGGTGATCGATCCCGAGGGGCGCCCCGTCTCGGGCGCCACGGTGTGGCTGGCGCCCCGCTTCCGACTCGGCGACCCCCTGCAGAGCGCCCGCCGGGTCGGGCAGGGACCGCGGACCACGACCGACGCCGGCGGGCGCTTCCGCTTCGACGACCTCCAGGCGGGCCAGGAGCTGAACCTGTGGGCCTGGCACCCGGACTGGGCTCCGACCGCGGGCACCCCCGTGGTCGTGCTCGCCGACGAGCCGCAGGAACTGCCGCCCATCGTCCTCGACGCCGGGCATCGAGTCTTCGGCCGCGTCGAGGACGAGGCCGGCAACCCGCTGCCCGCCACGGTGGAGCTGCTGATGCAGGAGACCAGCACCTTCCGCCACGGCACCCCGGAGGAACTGCGTCAGGAAGACCTGGCGCAGGGTCGCCTCCTGGTGACCGAGACCGACGACTCGGGACGCTTCTCCTTCGACCACGTCGCCGAGGGCATCTGGAGCCTGCGCGCCCAGAGCGAGGGCTTCGCCGCCGCCGAGGTCCAACCCATCCTCGCCTTCGGCAACCAGGAACCCGAGGAGCAGGTCCTGGTGCTCGGCACCGAACACCGCATCACCGGGACGGTGCGCGACGCCGCGGGGCGTCCGGTGGCGAACGCGCTGGTCACGGTGTCCCGCACCAAGCCGCGGCCCATCTTCACCGCCCGAACCCGCACCGCCGAGGACGGCACCTTCACGCTGCGGGGCCTGCCGGACGGGCTCTATGGGCTGGCGGCCTCCGCCGAAGGCCACACCAACGCGCGGCTGGGCCGGGTCAAGGCCGACGGCCCGCCGGTGGACATCGTGCTCCAGGACAAGGGCGGGGTCAGCGGCCGCGTCACCGACGCCGACGGCCGCCCCGTGCCGGCCTTCGAGGTCGAGGTGCTGCGCACCCGCCCCAACAACCCGACCTACGGGATCACCGGCCTGAACTACTCGTTCCAGTCGGCGCAGGGCGAATACACCATCCCCGAGCTCGACCCGGGCACCTACGTGCTGCGCATCACCGCGCCCGGCCACGCCCCGGGCTACACGCCGTCGTTCCAGGTGCAGCGCGAGATGGTCCTCGGCATCGACGCCCAGCTCGGACGCGGCGGCGTGCTGAAGGGGCGCATCGTGGACGGCGCCACCGGCGCCCCCGTCGCCGGCGCCACGGTCACGGTGCACGGGCCCAACTTCCGCCCCGACGAGATGGACGCCCTGTTCGGTGGTTCCTTCGGGGACCCGGACAACGTTCCGCCGCAGCGGGCGGTCAGCGGAGCCGACGGGCGCTTCGAGATCGCCAACGCCTGGCCCGGCGACCTGCAGCTGTTGATCGAGCATCCGCGCTACCTGCGCGAGAGTGTCCGGACCACGGTCACCGAGGGCGGGGAGCAGGACCTCGGCGACCTGCGGGTCTTCCCCGGCGGCAGCATCGTCGGAGTGGTCCGCGACCCCGACGGCAAGCCGGTCAGCGGCGGCACCGTGAACCTGACGCGCCGCGAGGGTGACGGCTGGTTCCACCGCAGTACCCTGCTCGACGCGCAGGGGAGGTTCCGCTTCGATGCCCTGCCCGAGGGGTCGTACGAGATCATCGCCTATCCGCCGTACAACCAGAACGTGCTCATGTTCCCCGACTCGAGCTCGGCCCGTGAGGTCTTCGTGCCCACCGGCGAGCAGATCCGGGTCGAGTTGACGGCGACCGGCGGCGAAGGCTGATTCTCCGCCAGCGCCGGGACGGGGACGTGCGTAGGCTCGTCCGACCATGACCCCGCTCCCCCTCCTGATCCTCCTCCCCCTGCTGCAGCAGGGGGCCGCCCCCGAGGACTTCCGCGTCCAGGACCTCCAGGCCCACATCGGGTTCCTGGCCTGCGACGAGATGGAGGGGCGCGAATCCGGAAAGCTCTCGGGCCACCTCGCCGGTCGCTACGTCGAGGCCCAGTTCCGACGCTTCGGCCTGCAGCCGCTGCCGGGTCGTGACGACCTGCGCATCCCCTTCACCATCGGTCGCGGCGAGCGGGCGACGACGGCCTACGACGTGGTCGGCGTCCTGCCGGGCACCGGCCCCGACGCCGACCGCTACCTGGTGATCGGCGCCCACTTCGACCACGCCGGCATCGGCGGCCCCGGCGCGATGGGCTTCCCCGGCGAGATCCACAACGGCGCCGACGACAACGCCTCCGGAACGGCGGCGATGCTCGAGCTCGCCGAGTGGTATGCCGCGCATCCGCCGAACCACTCGCTGATCTTCATCGGTTTCAGCGCCGAGGAACGTGGCCTCAACGGCAGCCGGGCGCTGGTCGAAGCCGGCGGCACCATGGCGCCCGACGACGGCGGAGCCCTGGCGGTGGAAGAGGCTCCGGCGCTGCCGCTCGAGCGCATCGACGCCATGCTCAACCTCGACATGGTCGGCCGCAGCGAGGACGGCTACCTCTTCGTCGGCGGGCTCGGCACCGCCGAGGAATTCCACGACCTGCTGGGGCCGGTCTTCGAGCGGAGCGACCTGCGGCTGGAACTGTCCGACCTCGGCGAGGCGCCGAGCGACAACACCAGCTTCTACCACGCCGGCATCCCGGCCCTGTTCCTGTTCACCAACGTCCACGAGGACTATCACATGCCGTCGGACGACCCCGAGAAGATCCACTACGAGGAGGAGGTCCGCATCCTCGGCCTGGCGCGCGAGATGGTGGACGCGCTGGACCGGGCGGGTCGCCTGACCTTTCGGGAGGCCCCCGGCATGGGGATGCCCGCCGACTTCCAGCAGCGCATGGGCGAGCACTTCCGGCGCATCGCCGAACGCCAGGACCAGCGCGGGCGCTTCGGCGTCCGCGTGGATGCGGGGGGAGCCGGACTGCTCGTCAGCGACGTCTCCGCAGGCAGCGCCGCCGAAGAGGCGGGCATCGCGCCGGGCGACCGCCTGCTGCGGATGAACGGACGCGACCTCCACACCATCGCCGACCTGCGCCGCGCCCTCGGCGGCGGCATGAAGGGCGACGAGGTGCGTTTCGTGTTGCTGCGGGACGGCGAGCGCATCCGCGGCAGCGCGGTCCTGCGCTGACCTCCGCTCCGGTCCGTCGCGGACTTCCGCTCCGATGCCCCGACGTCTCGCACTCCTCGGATTGGCCCTCGCCGCGATCGCGGCCGCCCTGCTGTTCCGCCCCGATGCGTCGAGACCGGAACGCGTGGCCCCGGCCACGGAAGGGGCCGCGTCCGCCCCCGGGAGCGGAACGGCTCCCCACCCCACGCCCGGAACCCTCGCCGACGTCCCCGCCGCCGAGACGGAGGAGGGCGCGCCGGTCCGTGCCGAGGCCGCCGACCTGCTGCGGCTGCGGGTTCGGGGGCCGGGCAGCCGACCGGTGGATGCGACGGTCTACCTGCTGCCACGGCTGGCACGGGAGTCCTCCGTCCAGGACGAAGCCGCCCCGAGGGTCGAACGCCGCGACGCGCCGGGCGGCCTCCTCGAACTGCCCCGAACCGACGGGGCCGTGGAACTCCTCGCCGCGGGCCCCGAGGGCCGCAGCGGGGTCCTCGCCCTCGACCCCGACGACCGTGGGGACGCGGCGCCTCGGGTCGTCGTCCTCGACCGCCCCCACGGACGCGTGGTCCTCCACCTGCGCGACGCCGACGGCGCCCCGATCACGGACGGGGTGATCGAGGTCGTCGGATTCCGGGCCGAGACCGACCACCCGCTGGTGCGCGCCGCTGCGGAAGACCGCTTCGCCGCCCTGCCCGCGGTGGACGCGGGCGGCACCTGGCGGGTGATGCTGCCCGCCGGCAGCTATCGCCTGCGCGCCGAGGACGGGGCCGGGCGCCTCGCCCTCATGGACCTGGGCGTCACGGAGGGCGCAGAGGTCGAGCGCTCGCTGGTGCTGGGAGCCACCGCCGAACTGGTCGGCCGCGCCGTCGGTCCGGACGGGCGGCCGGCGGCCGAGGCCGAGGTGATCGCCTACCCGAGCAACGGCCTCACGACGCCGCGCACCGACCCGACCCTGGTCTGGTTCCAGACCTACGGCACCTTCCCCGAAGGCCCCGGCGTCCCCTTCGAAGACGGACTGGTGGCCTCCGCCGGCCCCGACGGCCGCTTCCGCCTGCGCGTGCCGGCGGGATGGAAGGCCTACCCGCTGCTCCGCGCCGAAGGACTGCGCCCCTGGATCGGCCCGACCGTGGAGCTGGAGGGGGGCGCGCGCCACGACCTCGGTACCGTGCGACTGGATGCCGGCGGGCGGCTCCGGGTCCGCGTCCTCACCGACGGCGCCCCGGCGGCCGGGGCCGCCGTGGGCTGGGAACCGCCCGACTCCCCGCTCCTTCGCCAGCCGCCCACCCGGTCCGCCGACGCGGAGGGCTGGACCGTGTTCCGCGCCGTCGCCCCCGGACGCGTCCTCGTCCGCGCCGCCCTCCCCGGGCGGGCCCCGGCCGAAGCCGAGGCGCGGGTCGTGGACGACGAGACCACCGAAGTGGTCCTGGACCTGGAACCCGGCGGGCGCGTGGTCGGCCGCGTGACCCGCTCCGGAGCGCCGGTCGGCGGGGCGAGGGTTCGACTCCTGCCGCACGATCCGGATTCCTCGCTGCAGTGGCTGCTCGGTGATTCGTCGCGCGGCTTCCGCACCGAGACCGGCGACGACGGCGCGTTCGTCCTCGCCGACGTGCCGGCGGGACGCTGGGACCTGATCGCGGGCAGCGACGAGGCCGAGAAGCGGGTGACCGGCCTCCAGGTCACGGCCGGAGTCGACACCCCCGTGGAGGTGGACCTGGCCGGGGGCGCCGTGCTCACCGTGACCGTCCTCGACGCGGACGACCTGCCCCGGGCCGACGAGGCGGTGTCGGCGGTCCTGACCGAGGTCAACGCCAACCGCCAGCTCCGGACCGGCCCCGACGGCCGAGCCGTCTTCCGTGACCTGGAGCCGGGGCTGTGGACCGTGATCCACGTCTCGGGCGCGGATGCCGCGACCACCGAGGCCGGCGACCTGTCCGGCATCCGGGTCGAGCAGCGCTACGTCCGGCTCGCCGAAGGCGAGCACGCCGAGGTCGTCCTCGGTGGGCGGCGCGAGACCGCCGACCTGGTGGGGCGCGTCACCTCCGGCGGCGAACCTCGCCCGGGCGCGACCGTGATGGCGATCGGCCCCGGGGGCACGCGCATCGAGCGCACCGACGCGTCGGGCGGGTTCCGTTTCGCCGACCTCCCCCTGGGCCCCTACCTCCTGATCGTCGCCGCGAACCTGCTCGGCGGCGACCAGTACCAGGAGAGCGTCGAGCTGGTCGAGGCCGGCGAGACGCGCCACGACGTGGATCTGCCCGAGCGGGGGCTGGAAGTCGTGGTCCGGGACGCGGAGAGCGGTACGCCGCTCGAGGGAGTGGCCGTGTCGCTGCGCCCGACCGACGGCAGCCACCCTTCGGGAGGCTTGTTCGCGACCACCGACGCCGAGGGAACGGCTCGCTTCTCCTGGCTCGTCCCCGGCGCCTACGACGTCGTCGCCGGCCCCCTGGCGCTGCCGCTGTTCGGCGGCGAAGGCGGCAACGCCATCCTGCCCGGGGTCGTCGTCGCCGACGCCCCGGGCACGCAGCGCGTGGAGCTGCGTCTCGGACGGGGCGCCACCCTGCGGGTCCGCGTCCGCACCCCCGACGGCGGCCTGGTGCGCGGCGCCCACCTCTTCTTCGAGGACGCCGAAGGACGGCCGCTCAACGTCCTCTCCACGAAGGCGACCAACTCGAAGGGCGTGGCCCAGCTGGAGGGACTTCCGCCCGGTCCGGGCGTACTCCTGGTCCGCCACCCCGAGCTCGGGCTGGCCCAGGTGCCGGTGCGGCTCACCGAGGACGCCCTGGTGAAGCAGGAGGTCGTCCTCGATCCCGGCGGGTTCCTGGAGGTGCAACCCGTCGGCGACGCCAGCGAGCCCCTGCCCGGCGTCTGGGTGGTGGTGCTCGACGAGGACGGACGACCGGTGTCCACGCGCTGGTCCCTCGAGGAGACCCAGGAGGTCCGCAATGCGTACCTCTCGGGGACGCCCTACCGGATCGGCCCCCTCGCGCCGGGGACCTACCGGGTGCGCCTGGTCCGCCCGGGACGCCCGCCGGTGGACCACGAGGTCGTCCTGCCGTCGGGGACGGAGGTGGAGCGGGTGACGGTGACGTGGCCGGCGGACTGACCCCCGGGTAGCCTGCCGCCTCCGTGCCCCTCGACCCCCCTCCCTTCCCGCGCGCCGGAGAGGTCTGCGCCCTCGCCAGCGCCGGGGCGTGGGCGGTGGCGTCGGTGCTGTTCGCCCGCGCGCTGCGCGACCGCAGCGCCGCCGATGCGCTCGGGTTCAAGAACGGGGTCGCGACGCTGGTCCTCGCCGCCGTCGCGCTGCTCCTCGGGCCCGAGCTCGGCGGCGGCCTGCCGCCCCCGGCGTCGCTCGGCTGGCTCGCCGCCTCCGGAGTCGCCAGTCTCGGCTTCGGCGACCTCCTCTACTTCGTCGCCCTCTACCGCCTCGGAGTCGCGCCGACCATCATCCTCACCCAGCTGACCCCGGCGCTGACGGCGCTCGGCGCCTGGCCGCTCTACGACCAGCCCGTCGGCGGGCTCGAAGCCCTCGGCATCCTGCTGGTCGTGGCCGGCGGCGCCTGGAGCCAGCTCGCGCCGACCGGCGCGACGCCCCACCCGCGGCGACGCTCCGGTCTGTTCGCCGCGCTGGCCTGCACCGTCGCCTGGACGGCGGGCAACCTGATGATGGAGCCCGGGCTGCGCGGCACCGGCGTGGTCACGGCCGGTGCGACCCGCCTGCTCGCCGCCTTCGCCGCGCTGGTCCTGTTCCTCTTCGTCCGCGGCCGCGGCGCCGACCTACGCCGTGTCTTCCTGCGGCGCGGTTCGTGGCGCGCCCTCCTCGCGCCGACCCTGATCGGCACCGTCTTCGGCATGGTGCTCTACGCCGCGGGGTTCAAGTGGGCCGAAGCCGGAGTCGCGGCCAGCCTGTCCAACGCAGTCCCCCTGTTCACCGTGCCCCTCGCCGCCTTCGTGCTGAAGGAGCCGACCCCGCCGCGGCAGTGGCTCGCCGCCGGCGTGGTCGTCGCCGGTGTCGCCCTGCTCGGGCTGGCGCCGGAATCGCTACCCTGACCGCCATGTTCCGACGCGTCTTCGTCGCCAACCGAGGGGAGGTCGCCGCCCGCGTGCAGCGCACCTGCCGCGCACATGGCATCGAGGTGGTCCAGGCCGTGTCCACCGCCGACCGCGCCGCCGGCTTCCCCTACGTGGCCGAGGCCGACGAGGTCGTGGAGCTCGGTCCGGGGCCGGCCGCGAAGAGCTACCTCGACGTCGCCGCCGTGGTCCAGGCCGCGGTCCAGAGCCGATGCTCGGCGCTGCACCCGGGCTGGGGCTTCCTCGCCGAGGACCCGCGCTTCGCCGCGCTGTGCCGGGCCCACGGGGTGTGCTTCGTCGGCCCCGATCCCGCGGTGATGGACCTGATGGGCCGCAAGCTCACCGCACGGCGCGCGGCGCGCGACGCCGGGCTGCCCATCGTGCCGGGTTGCCTGCGCCCGCTCCGCGACGCCGACGAGGCGGCGGCGATGGCGGAGCAGCTCGGTTGGCCGGTGCTGCTGAAGGCCGACGCCGGCGGCGGCGGACGCGGCATCCGCCGCGCCGACGACGAGGAATCTCTGCGGCGCGGCTTCGTCGAGGCCGAGCGCGAGGCGCGCTCCGCCTTCGGCCACCCCGAGCTCTACCTGGAGCGCTGCGTGGTCGGCGGCCGCCACGTCGAGTTCCAGGTCCTCGGCGACGGGCGCGGGGGCGCGCTGCACCTGGGGGAGCGCGACTGCTCCATCCAGCGCCGCCACCAGAAGCTGGTCGAGGAATCGCCCTGCCCGGCGATGGACGCGGCGAGCCGTGAGCGCTACGGCGAGCTCTGCACCCGGGCCGCCGCCCGCTGGCGCTACGCCGGAGCCGGGACGATGGAGTTCCTGCGCGCCGACGACGGCGCACTCGTGTTCCTCGAGATGAACACGCGGCTCCAGGTCGAACACCCCGTGACCGAGGTCCGCTTCGACGACCTCGACCTGGTCGCCTGGCAGCTGCGGATCGCCGCCGGATGGGAACTGCCCGACGCGACGGCCCTCGAGCCGCACGGGCACGCCATCGAGGTCCGCGTCAACGCCGAGGACCCGGACGCCGACTTCGCCCCGTCGCCGGGGACGATCACTGCTTTCGACGTCGGTGGCGAGGGCATCCGGGTGGATACCCACGTCGCCCCGGGAGCGACCATCCCGCCGTTCTACGACTCGCTCCTGGCCAAGGTCGTCGCGCACGGCCGGGACCGCGAAGAAGCGCGCACCCGCCTGGTCGCGGCGCTGCGCTCGGCCCGCGTGGAGGGCGTGGCGACGACCATCCCCCTCCTGGTCCGCATCCTGGAGCACCCCGACTTCGTCGCCGGCGACTACGACACCGGCTGGTTGGAACGGGAGCGGGCCGCCGGACGGCTCTAGCCCGCGCGAGACGCCCCCAGGCCGCGCCCAGGCCGCGCCGAGGTCGGCCGGCCGGGACGTCGGCCCGCCGCGGCTGCTGGTCGCGCTGACGGCGGGCTCGAGGGCCTGCCGGGGGCGCGCGGATGACGCTAGGGTGGGCAGCATGGAACGCTCCACGATCTCCCTCTTCGGCGCCCTCGCTCTCGGCTTCGCCGCCGGCGCGCTGTGGCCGGCCAATCCGGCCGACGCGGCCCCGGCTCCCTTGGCGCCCGCGCCCGCCGCCGCGACCGAGACCGCCGCCGCGCCGGGGGGGGCCCCGTGGCAGGAGCCCGGCGCCGGGCAGGAGGCTCCGACGGCCCCCACGCCCGAGGAGATGCAGGCCTACATGGCCCGGATGATGGAACTCGCCTCGCCCGGCCCCGAGCACGAAGAACTGGCCCGGATGGTCGGGAACTGGAAGGTCGTCTCGCGCTACCGCATGGCGCCCGACGCCGAATGGCAGGAGAGCGCAGGACGCGCCCGCGTCCAATCGGCCCTCGGTGGGCGCTGGATCGTCGAGCAGTTCGAGCTGTCCATGGACTTCGGCGGCATGCCGATGGAGATGAAGGGCCTGAACCTCGTCGGCTACGACCGGCTGCACGAGCGCTACGAGACCCACTGGTCCGACACCTTCTCCACTTGGATGATCCACGCCTACGGCCAGAAGCGGGACGACGGCGTCTTCGAGTTCCACGGCACGATGTACGATGCCGTGACTCCGGATGGGCGTCCCTACCGCATGACCGTCGAGTCGGTGGACGACGAGCACCAGGTGATGCGGATGTACGACACCATCCCGCCGTACGGCGAGGTGGAGGTCATGCAGGTGCACTACGAGCGCGTCGCCGAGGACGGCTGATCCCGGGACGCGGCAGCGGGACGGCTGGCCGCGACGGGTTCGGCGTTGCTAGGCTCCGGCGCGCATGGCCCATGTCCCCCTGCGTCCGATCGGCGCCCCCCTGTCCGGCTTCCTCGACCCCGAGGAGGCCCGGCGCAACCGTGAGGCCATGGCCGAGAAGACGGCGCTCCTGGAGGAGCGTCGGGCCGAGGTCCGCGCCGGCTGGGGGCCGAAGTACGTGGAGCGGGTCCACGCCAAGGGCAAGTGGACCACCTGGGAGCGGGTCGAGGCGCTGCGCGACGGGGACGCGCCGCTGCACCCCCTCGGCACCTTCGTGGACTGGGGCGACGAGTTCGACGCCGGGGGCCGCAAGCTGCGGGCGCCGGCGGCCGGGGTCGTCACCGCCCTGACCCGGGTCGAGGGCCGCTGGGTCGTCGTCGTCGCCAACGACGACACCGTGGCCTCGGGCTCGTGGTGGCCGCGCACGCCGGAGAAGATCCAGCGCGCCCAGGAGGTGGCGCTGCGACTGCGCCTGCCGGTGGTGTACCTGGTGGACTGCAGCGGCCTGTTCCTGCCGCAGCAGAGCCGTACCTTCCCCGGGCGCACCGGCGCCGGCCACATCTTCCAGCGCAACAGCGAACTGTCCGACGCCGGCGTGCCGCAGATCGCCGGGGTGTTCGGCGACTCCATCGCCGGCGGCGGCTACATGCCCATCATCTCGGACCGGGTGTACATGACCGAGCAGGCCTACATGGTCATCGCCGGGGCGGCGCTCGTGAAGGGGGCCAAGAGCCAGCAGGTCACCAGCCTGGACATCGGCGGCCCGGAGGTCCACGTCCATCGCTCGGGCTGCGCCGACGAGCGCGTGCCCGACGACGCGGCCTGCATCCGAGCGCTGCGCGCCGAGGTCGCGCGCACCCCGAGTTCCGGCGCCGACTTCCGCCGCGGCGGGGTGGCGCCGGCGGCGCCGGCGTTTCCGCCCGACGAGCTCGACGCGCTGTTCCCGCCGGACCACCGCCAGGCCTACGACGTGCGCCAGGTGCTGGCGCGGCTGGTGGACCGCTCGCTGTTCTGGGAGGTCCTCCCCCACCGCGGCCGCGAGATGCTGTGCGGGGTCGGGCGGGTGAACGGACTGTGGTGCGGCTTCGTCGCCAACGTGCAGGGCCCCATCCCCGACCCCGAGCACCGGGGCCGGGTCAAACCGGGCGGCATCCTCTACCGCGACGGCATCGCCAAGGTCAGCGCCTTCAGTCGGGCCTGCGACGACGACGGCGTCCCGCTGGTGTGGCTGCAGGACGTCGCCGGCTTCGACATCGGCGCCGAGGCGGAGGAACTCGGCCTGCTCGGCTGGGGGTCGAGCCTGATCTACGCCAACAGCGTGCGCCGCACGCCGATGTTCACCGTGCTGCTGCGCAAGGCGTCGGGCGCCGGCTACTACGCCATGGCCGGCCTGCCCTACGACCCGGTGGTGCAGCTGTCCACGCCCATCAGTCGGTTGTCGGTGATGGAGGGGCGGACGCTCGCCATCGCCACCTACCGCACCAAACTGGACGACGACTTCGAGATCGAGAGCGACGACCCCGAGGAACGCGCTGCGGTGGAACGCGGCATGGCCGAGGTCGAGGCCCGCATCGAGGCCGACATGGACCCCTACCGCGCCGCCTGCCGGATGGACACCGACGAGATCGTCGCACCCTCCGAGTTGCGCCCCTGGCTGGAGGCCCTGGTCGAGGCCAGTTGGCAGGCCCAGGGCTACCGACGCATGAAGAACCCCCGCATCTGGTCGTTGCACGACCTGGACCTCCTCACCCGCCCAGCGGAGACGTGAGCCTGCCCGCCGACCTCCACGCGCTGGCCGAGACCGACGACGAGGGCCGGGTCCGGGTGCTGGCGCCGCGCCCGGGGCTCTGGGTGGACGCGCCGGACG
>JALUVI010000075.1 GCA_027020785.1 Planctomycetota bacterium
CTGCCAATTCCGCCATCCCGGCTGGGGGGCGAAGATTCTACTCCGTTCCGAGTCGGGCGTCCAGGACCAGCGACGCCGTGCGCCGACTCGTCCGGAAGCCCAGGGAGGCCCAGTCCAGGACCATCGCAGGGAGCCAGGCGGCTCGGGCCTGCTCGACGAGTTCGGCGATGCGGCGGTCGGCGCCGAGGTCGCGGGCCAACAGGGCCTCGTCCACGGCGTCCTGGAGACGCTGCTCCTCGACCGGCGACAGGTTGGTGCGCCCTCCGAACAGCCGCTGGCGCTGGCGGTCGGTCTCCTCCGGACGCAGCCGCCGCCACGCCGCTTCCTGCTCGGCCAGGAACCGCTCCCGCGCCACCGCCTCGTCGAGCGCCTCGAGCCAGCCGCGCGCTTCCTGGGGGTCCAGGTAGACCAGGAACTGGGCGCCGTTCGGGTTGTCCTCGAGCGTCGCCTCGAAGCCGGGCCGCGCCGCGAGTTGGAGCGCGCGCCCCGCCGGCGAATCGGGGTCGGCGAAGGCCGCCCGCAGGATGGCGTCCACGAACTTGGCCGAGTTGGAGACGATGGCGACCTCGAGGGTCGGCACCCGCGTGATCAGGATCTCGCCGGTGCCCGGCACGATGGGAGACACGAACGAACGGGCCAGTGCGTCGCCCATCATGCGGACGTCCTGTTGCGAGGCCTCGGCGCCGCCGGTGAAGCTGGACCAGTTGCGCTCGAAGTAGCTGCGGAGCTCCTCGTAGCGGCCGGCGTCGCGGACCCGCCCGATGACTGCGAACAGCGGCACCGGCGTGTCGTCGTGTTCGGGGTCGTTGTCGGCGGGCGGATAGTCGTTGCGGCGCAGCACCACGCACATCCCGGGCTTGAACACCTCGCCGGCGTTGCGCAGGAGGTCGAGCATACCCTGGTAGCGACCGCCGCGGAGCACCAGCTCCTCGAGCGGCTGCCGGAGGTCGTCCGGCACCAGCACGTCGTAGGCCTCGACGAAGAGCCTGGTCGGGTCGCCGGCGACGGTCATGAACAGGAACGAGTCGGCCGGCGCCATGCGTGCGAAGTCGCGGATGCGGTAGGCCCCGACCGGGGAGCTCTCGAGCCAACCCTTGGCGAAGTCCCCGGCTCCGCTGGTGTCGAGGTCGCCGCTGGCGCGGGCGTGGAGACGCTCGCCGAGCAGGACGAAACCGGCGAGGTTGCGCAGGAAGTCGGTGCGAAAGACCCGCCCCACGGCCTGGGACACCAGGCCCGGTGCGTTCGGGGCGGGCCAGCTGCCGAGCTGCTCCTTCAGACGCCCCCAGCGCAGGAAGAACTCGATGGGCCGGTCGGCCGGAGTCAGCCAGGCGGTGACGTGATCCAGGAACAGGCTCGACTGGGCCAGCGAATCCTGGCCGCTGCGCGCCTCGAGCTCGCGGGCGCGGTCGATCCACTCGCGGCGGCTGGCGATGAGCATCACGTCGCGTAGCATCGCGAGGTAGGCGTCCTGGTAGCCGAAGGGCTGGAACTGCGGCAGGCGATAGATGCCGTCGCCCAGGCTCTCGATCTGCAGGGTCTCCGGCAGGTTCTTGCGGACCGTGTCGAAGCCGAGGAAGGCGATGCCCGCCTTGACCTTGAAACTGACCCGCATCATGACCATGCCGTCGAAGCCGCGGTCGAAGCCGAGGCGGCCGCGACCGGCGACGGCGAGTTCGCGGAGCAGGTCGGTGCGCAGGTCGAGCCCCGCCGGCATCAGGCCCTGGGCCTGGGCCAACTCGGCGCCCACCGCGGCCAGGCCGGAGGCGGCGGCCAGGGCGTCCACGGCGCCGGCCCGTTCGGCCTCCTGCCATGCCGGGTCGTCGCGCAGCTCCTCGAACACCTTGGGCACGGGGAACTCGCCGATCTGCTCGCCCATCCCCTGCCAGCGCAGGAACCAGTCGGCGTCGGCCGGGACCACCGCGGCGGTGTCCTCGAGGGGCGACTCGAACGGGTCGAAGAAGAAGGTGACGAACAGGAAGTAGAACACGACCAGCACCGCCGCCAGGATCAGGAGGATCCAGGCGAAGCGGCGGCTGGTGAGGAACTCGCGGAGTCGGTCCAGGAGGCCGAGGGCTGCCATGGCGCGCCATTTTGGACGCGCGGCGCCTAGAATCCCCACCCGTTTTTCCGGGACTCCCGCCATGCCCGCACCCTCCGACTCCCCGCTCTCGGGCCGCGTCCGCGCCCTGGCGCCCTCGGCCACCCTGGCGGCGCTGGGCCGGGTCCGCGCCCTGCGCGACCAGGGCGTCGAGGTCCTCGACCTGACGGCGGGCGAACCCGACTTCCCGCCGCCGCCGGCGGCCGAGGAGGGGGCGCGACGGGCCATCGCCGAGCATCGCGGCCGCTACACGCCCGCGCCCGGCATTCCCGAGTTGCGCGCCGCCGTCGCCGAGCGGCTGGGGCGCGACTTCGGGTTGGACTACGCCCCGGAGGAGGTCGTGGTCACCGAGGGCGCGAAGCTCGGCATCTGCCAGGCGCTCCTGTGCCTGGTGGACCCGGGCGACGAGGTCCTGTTCCCGGCGCCGTACTGGACCAGCTACCCCGAGATGGTGAAGCTCGCCGAGGGGGTGCCGGTGCCGGTGCCCTGCGGAGCCGACCTGCTGCCGGACCCCGCGGCCTTCGAGCGGGCGCGCACGCCGCGCACCAAGGTCGTCCTGCTGAACACCCCCAACAACCCCACCGGCCGGGTCTATCCGAAGGAGTTGCTCGCCGAGCTCGGGGCGTGGGCCGAGCGGCACGGGCTGTGCGTGGTCAGCGACGAGATCTACGCCGCACTGTGCTACGGCGGGGCCGAGCACCACTCGCCACTCGCCGTCGCCCCGGGGCTGCGCGAGCGCTCGTTCTGGGTCGGCGGCATGAGCAAGGCCTATGCGATGACGGGATGGCGCATGGGT
>JALUVI010000076.1 GCA_027020785.1 Planctomycetota bacterium
CGGTCGAGGGGCGTGCCGGGGGCGGCGCCGCGGAGGACCGACCCCTCTTCCATGACCACGACCACGTCGTCGGCGACGATGCGGACCACGCCGTCGCCTTCGGGGTCGGCGAAGATCCGGCCCGCGGGGACGCGGAGCACGCAGGAACGGCTGATCTCGAGGTCTTCGCGGTCGAGGACGACGACCGGTCGATCGGCCTGAGCCAGGGCGAAGAGGATCGGGACGAGGAGCATCGGGCCCATCCTACGCCCCGAGGGGTACGCTCCTCCCAACGGGACGGGCCCGGACCGCTTGGCGGCCCGGGCCCGGGATTGGTAGCGGGGGCAGGATTCGAACCTGCGACCTCCGGGTTATGAGCCCGACGAGCTGCCAGCTGCTCCACCCCGCGATCGGAGCGGAATCATAGGACGGAGTGGAGGGAAGGTCAACGCCGGCCGGCGGCGGTCCCGCCCTCGGCTCCGCCCGGCCCCTCGGCCTCGGGCTCCGGGTCGGGGGCCGGCGGAGGCTCCGACACCGGGGGCGCGGCGGCCTGCGGGAACAGGTCCCGGACCCGCGCCACCTCCTCCTGCAGCGCCGGAGGCGGGTCGCCGAGGGCCTCGAGCAGGGCCCAGCCCCGCGCGTGGATGCCGGCTGCGGCGGCGCTGCGGGCGACCTCGAGCCCGAGACGCCAGAGGTCTTCGGGCCGAACCGCCTCGCTGCCGAGCAGCCGGTCCATCGCGTCGAGGGCATCGCCGACGCGCCCCATCATCAGAGCGAGCCGGACCCGGAGGCGGGTCCATTCCGGGTCGTCGGGATGGCGTTGCTCCATCTCCTGGAGGAAGGCCAGGGTGTCCTGAGCGCGGGCCTGACGGCTGCCTTCGACACCGGTCGCGAGCAGCCACTCGGCCTGGGTGCGCGCCGCCAGGCGGTCCACCCGGTCCTGTGCGGCCGCGTCCAGGCCTTCGCGGGGGAAGGCGTCCACCAGCGCGAAGGCGCCTTCGACCTGTCCGCGGCGCTCGAGGGTGGCGACCGCGCGCTCGAGAGCGTCGAGGTCCGAGTCCACCTGGGCCTGCAGGGTGCGGCGGTACTCGTCGCCGACCGCGGCCGGCGGGGTGAAGGCGAGGAGGGCGTCGAGGAGTTTCGGCGAGCGGGGGCCGCGCAGCGCCTTGAGGATCTCGCCCTGGAGCGCCGGCGACTCCTCGTCGCCGAGGCGGGCCACGAGGAGCAGCAAGTCGCCTTCACTCCGGAGGCGGGCGAGACCGCGGACCGCGCGCAACCGGACCTCTGCCGCGGAGTCGGCGAGCAGGCCGGGCAGGACTCGGCGCAGGGCCTCGGTCTCTCCGCGACGGTCGGCGAGAGCGATCCACGACTCGAGCGCGGCGGCCCGGTCGCCAGGAGCGCGATGGGTGTCGAGGGCGTGGCTCTCGAGCAGCCGGGCGAAGGCTTCGCCGCCGAAGCGGCCGGCGGCGGCGTAGGCCTGGGCTCGGACTGCGGGATCCGTCTCGAGGCCTTCCAGGATGGCGAGCACCAACCCCACCTGCCGGGTGTCGAGCTCCGGAGCGGAGCGGTCCACGTCGTCGGCGGCGAGGGCGCGGTTGACGCCGCTCCACAACGCGGAACGGATGGCGAGTGGAGCGGGCTGGCCGCCGTCCATGGGGTAGGCGCGCCACAGGGCGGCGAGGAGGCGCGGCCAGGCGAGGTCGAGGGGGCGCACCAGCTGCAACTGCTCCAGGGCGCGCAAGCGCTCCTGGACGTCGGCGGCCCCGAGCGAGCGGTCGAGCAGCACGAGCGCATCGTCGCCCTGGAGGAAGCGGGTGACCAGACCGACCAGCAGCGGGCGCAACTCGGGACGGGTCTCCTCCTCGTAGGCCTGGCGCAAGGCCCGGGCCGGAGCCGAGTCGGCTGGCCGCCCTTCAGGGGGATCGACCCGCTTGAGCGCTTCGTAAGCGAGTCGGCGGACCTCGCTGGATGGATCCGTCACCAGGTCCACCGCCTGGGTCGGGTCACGCTCCAGCAATCGCGCCACCTGGCGCAGCCGCGCCAGACGCTCGGCCTCGAGGGCATCCGAGAGCCAGGTGGTCCGATCGAACGCCTGCGCGCGACCCCACCAGGCCTGAAATTCGGCAATTTCACCGAATTCCTGCCCCGTGATGCGCAGAAGAGCGCTCCGGACGGCCTCGGCGACCTCTGGCCGAGCCAGTAGGGCGCCGAGGCGCTGCACCAACTCGGGGTCGGACAGCCCCAGGGCCCCCGCGCCGACCGCGGCGCCGCGCAGCCGAGCCGGCTCCGGCTCGGGCTGGAGCAGGAGGACGCCACGCACCCGCTCGGCCGTCGGCTCCCAGTCCCGGGCCAGGCGCCGCCAGGCCGAAGTCAGGTCCACGGGCGGGTCGTCGCCCCCCCAAGCCAGGAGGAAGTCCAGCCGCTCGACCGGCGCCGCATCGGGCAGCCGATCGAGGACCAACGCTGCCCCCTCACGACGCCGCTGCGGATCCTCGGCATGGAGGGCCTGGTCCCACGCTTCGACCACCCGAGGATCACTCGCCAGGGCCCCGGGCAGCTGTGGCTCCCCCACGAACATGGGTGCGAGGAGGATCCCGAGGGTGACGAACATCGCTACCCCAGTCTATCGGCCGAAGCAGGGGCGTTCCCAGAGCGAGGATGGGAGAAATCGACGGCCCCGGTCGGAAACTGGCCCCGATCCATGTTCTAGCTGGGGACCAGGAAGGCCGGAGGCATCCGTTTCGGCCATCGCCACCGCAGGAGCTCGGGCACCGTCGCCATCCGTCGAGCCGCCCCCACCGCCACGCCCGGCGTCACCCCCCGCGTCGCGTTGGTCAGACGACGCACGTAGTTCCGCCACGCCACCCAGATCCATAGGTGGTCCCGCAGCCGCGCCCGCTGCTTGCTC
>JALUVI010000077.1 GCA_027020785.1 Planctomycetota bacterium
TCGGCGCCGTAGATCGGCGAAGTCGGGTCGGGCACCCAGACCACGTCCACCTGCGGATGCCTCGACGCGATGTGGTCCGGCCCCTGGTTGTCCACGCCCGCGGGGTGCCACCCGCCGGCGTTCGGCCAGTCGTCACGGAAGATCGCCATGTTCAGGGTCCGCGCGAACCCGCCGCCTCCGCCACCAGCCGCGATGTTGCGCAGCAGGTTGTCCACGTTGAAGCTGCCGTCGCCATAGACCCCTTCCCCGCCTTGGCCTCCGGCGTGGGTCAACCCGAAGGGGCCGTCGCCGCTCTCGGCCCGTGGCGTCTCGGCATCCAGTACCTGCGAGGCGTCGCCGCCAGCGCCCCCGCCACACTCGCCGCCGGCGCCACCCTCGGCGAACTGCGGCGACTGCAACGAGCTCGGCCAAGTCGAGTTGTTGCCGCTGATGTCGATCTTGCCATCGATGACCACGTCGCCGGTGGCGTAGATGACCAGCGGGTTCTTGCCCCGCGCACGCAACACGGACCCCGAAGTGATGGTGAGGTCGTTGACCTCGAGGACGCCGTTGGTCAGGTAGTGCTGGCGCCCCGAATCGTCGGTGAAGGGCTGCACCGAGTCGGTGAAGATCTCGCGGAACGGCGAATCCACCAGGAAGTCCACCTCATCGGAGACGAAACTGCCGGGGAAGTCGAAGCTCGCCGCCACGTAGCCGTCGCCCACGGTCGCGAAGGGCAGCGGAATCTCGGCGGCCAGGTCGATGTGGCTGGAATCGTCGTAGTCGTCGCGGAACTCGTCGTAGGTGACGTCGCTCTCGTTCCAGGACGGATCCTGGTAGATCTCGGCCAGGGTCGGCGTGCGATGCGACGGCCACAGCGTGACCGTCGTGTTGGTCTGGCCCACGATGTCACGGAACTGGTCCGCGACCCGCAACTGCAGGTTGCGGTTCGGCGGCAGGACACCGGTGATCACGAAGTCCACCGTGGCCCCGGAGGCGACGCAGTTCTCGACCAGGACGAGCCGGCCGGGGATGAGGTTCTCCGCCGGAAACGTGTCTTCGAGACCGCTGCCGACCTCACCATCCGAGAACCGGAGCTGGAGGTTGCTGTTGGACAGGTTCGAAGGGGAACCGTCGATGGACTGGTCGAAGCGGATGCGGACGATCGGATCCGGCGCGCTCCACAGGTTGAGCCCCTCGGGGAAGTCCACCGACGTCACGAGCGGCGGCCCCGGCGTCAGGTCCAGGAACAGCTGCTGGGTCGGTGGGACCGGCGTGACGAACTCCTTGCGCAACCCGACCTCCAGCGGGCGCCCGGAGGTGTCACGGAGGACCGTCGCCGCCCCCGAGGCCTCGGTCGGCAACGACAGCTCGTAGCGCACCCCACCACCGAGGAAACTGCCGTTGGAGTTGGCGTCGTCGGTCGGGCACACCGGCCGGAACACCACCACGCGCCCGTCCTCGCCGGACTCCAGTTCGAAGCTCCCGGTGACCGGCTGGCCGGCGGCGCCCGCATCCATGGCGCGGATCTGGATGGTCGCGAACGAGATCGTCAGCGGATCCACCGGGTGGTTGAAGGTGATGCGGATCGGCCGGTTGAGCTCCCAGACCTGGCCGTCCTCGACGTTGACCGACAGCGCCATGAAGGAGCCGGTCGGGTCGAAGGGCTCGCCGTTCTCGGAGCCGCCGACCAGGGATGCGCCGCCCTTGCAGGAGGCCAGGGCGACGGCGGCAGCGAAGGCGGAGAGGAGCGGGCGTAGGGCGCGAAGGGACATGGGTGGAAGGGCGTGATGCCCGCCCAGAGACGGGCAAACGGCGTGCCGCGGCTGCGGCGGCGCTCGCAGCGCTTCCATCGTAGCGCTGGGCTTCCGGCCGATCGCCGGCGTGCGCTTCCGCTCGGGCAAATGGCGGAACCCCTGCCGGGCCCAGCCCCTCCCAGGGTGTAGACTCGACCGACTCCCCCGGAGGGAGTCGCGCGGCGCGCACACGCCCCAAGAGAACCCTCATCATGATTCCCCACCTCCTCCTCTCCTCACTCCTCACCGCTCTGGCCCCGCAAGGCCTGGAAGCGGACACCGCCGCCGTCGCCCCGACCGGCCACGACGCTGCTCGCCCCCCGCAAGCCCTCCCCTGGCAAGGGGTTGACATCGTCGAGGTCCAGGCCAACACCTTCGAGGGCAACCGCCAGCAGGACCCGGCTCTCGCCGCCGATGCCGACGGTCGCGTCCTGGTGGCCTGGGGCAGCCGCCGCCAGGAACTCGGCTCCTTCGGCGTCTTCGCCCAGCTGCTCGACCCGCTCGGACGGCCGCTGACCCCGGAACTCCACGTCAACGAGTTCCTACCCGGCTTCCAGGGCAAGCCCGCGGTCGCCTTCCTGGCCGACGGCACCGCCTGGATCGCCTGGAACTCGGCTGGACAGGATGGTCACGGGGGCGGCATCTGGGCCCGCCGCTTCGGCTGGCGCGAGGAAGTCGGTGAGGACGGCGCCCGTCGCCGCGTCTTCGGCCCGCTGGGCCCGGAGATCCGGATCCACCAGGAGCCTTGGGGCGACCAGTACGACGTCGCCGTCGCCGCCGACGGTCATGGCGAGACGGTCCTGTTCGCCTGGACCAGCGTCGTCCCCCTCGCGGACGCCGCCGACCCCGCCCTCTCTCCGGACGAGCTGCCGACGCGGCGGCTGACCCTGGCCCGCCGCTTCGACGCCGGCGGCGCCCCCCTCGGCGACGAGTTCGTGGTGGACGGCAGCGACGAGTACGGCGACGAACGCCTGCCGACGCTGGCCCCACACCCTGAGGGATGGGTCGTGGTCTGGGCGCGCATCGCCCGCGACGGCACGCCCGAAGGCATCGCCGGCGCCCTGCTCGCGCGTGACTCCGATGTCCCGCTCGCTTCCTTCGAGGTCGCCGACGGCAGCGAGGCCCTCGACATCGAGCCCAGCGTGTCGAGTGCGGACGACGGCTCCTTCGTCGTCGCCTGGATGGCCTCCGAGGACGGCGTCGACTACGTCGCCACGGCGCGCCGCTTCGACGCGGACGCAGAGCCCCTCGGCGCGGCCTTCGCGGTGGACGCCGGCGGGGAAGGCTACCGCTCCGGCGCTCAGGTCGCGGTCGCCCCGGACGGCTCCTTCACCGTGGCCTACACCGTGGTCGCCGCCAAGGTCGGCCGCGAGGTCGCCCACCGCCCCCGCATCGAGGCCGACGTGCGCGCCCGACACTTCGCCGCCGACGGCGCCCCCGTGGGCGAGGGCTTCCGCCTGAACGCCTTCGCCGACGGTCAGCAGACCCTCCAGGTCGGCGTCAACGCCACCCACTTCGCCTGGACCCGACGCGGGCAGCTGGTCGCCGCCTGGCACGGCAACACCGCTCAGGGCGACCATCGCGGCCTGGGCGTGACCATGGTCGTCCCCGAGGGGCTGACCGCACCCGCACCGCCGCCAGTGGAACGCGTCGCCGCGGCCCAGGACCTGACCCTCGAGAGCGTCTACGGCAACGACCAGCAGGCCCCTCCGCAGTGGGCGCCATGGCTCGCCACCGGCCCCGCCGGCCCGCCGCCGCCCCCAATGGCCGGCGTCGGCGGTTTCGTCGCCCACGACTTCACCGGATGGACCCCGCCCGACCCCAACATCGCGGTCGGTCCGAACCACGTGGTGACGGTCTGCAACAACGAAATCGCCTTCTTCGACAAGTTCGGCAACAACTCCTTCCGCCAGATCATCTCCGGCAGCAGTGGCTTCTGGGGCAGCGTCGGCGCCGGCGGCTTCGTCTTCGATCCACTCGCCGTCTTCGACCCGCACTCCGGCCGCTTCATCGTCGCCGCCGCCGACGGCGCCGGTAACAACGACGCCGTCCTCATCGCGGTCTCCGACGACGACGATCCCAACGGAACCTGGTACAAGTACCGCCACGTCGTCGCCGGCACCTGTGACTTCTTGGACTTCCCGAACCTCGGCATCAGCTCGACCGCCATCTTCATCACCGGCGACTGCTTCTACGGCGGCGGCAACCGCGCCTTCGTCTGGGACAAGGCCGAGGTCCTGAACGGTTTGCCCGCGACCCTGCGGAACATCCAGATGTCCAGCAACCTGCAGTCGCTCGGTGCGCTGAAGAACTACGACGACGACCTCGGCTACTTCGCCACCACCTACAACTCGAGCTCCACCCAGCTCAAGTTGATGGCGATCATGAACGCACCGACCAACCCGACGCGGACCCAGACCTTCGTGACGGTTCCCTACTACACGTACCCCAACGACGCGGTCCAGCTCGGCACCTCCAACCGGGCCGACACCATCGACTTCCGCATCAAGAGCGGCGTCGTCCGCAACGGTCGCATGTGGGTGACCCACAACAACGGGGCCAACGGACGGGCTTCGGTGCGGTGGTACGAGATCGACCTCCAGGGATGGCCCAACAGCGGCAACCAACCCGTCCTCGTCCAGAGCGGGGACATCGAGCCCAGCAACATCGACTACACCTGGTACGGTGACATCGACGTGGCCGACGACGGCACCGCGGTGATCGCGTTCAACCGCTCGAGCAGCCAGCAGTACATCTCGATCGAGCACGTGTGGCGGCGCGCCGGCGACCCGCTCGGCACGATGCGGGCGCCGGAGCAACTCCAGATCAGCACTTCCCCGGAGACCGGGAACCGCTGGGGAGACTACTCCGGCGTACAGCAGGATCCGGTGAATCCCAACCGCTTCTGGAGCCACCTCGAGTTCCGCCAGTCGTCGTGGCGGACCTGGGCCGCAGAGATGGAAGTCGGCGGCCAGGTGTTGTCGCTGATCTACTCCGGATTCGTCGCCGGCAGCACGGTGACCTTCACCGTCGGCCAGGCGCAACCCAACGAGACGGTCATCTTCTACGGCAGCCTCACCCCCGGTACGGTGTGCCCGCCCGAACTCGGCGGTCTGTGCCTCGACCTGGGCGGCACCTACCGTACGCTTGGCACGGACGTCGCCGATGCCTTCGGAGTGGCCACCTTGAGCAAGTTCTTGCCGGCCCGCTTCGCCGGACAGACCGCCTACGTCCAGGCCGCCGCCCAGCGCGGCGTCAACAACGTGGATTCGGTCAAGTCCAACCTGGTCAGCGACGTCATCCAGTAGACGCATCGGACGCCGACCGCTGCAGGCTCATGTGGCGGTCGGTGTCGATCACGACCTCCACCTCCGCGAGGCCGGCCTCCCGGGCGGCCTCGCGGAGTTCTTCAGGGGTCAGGGCGGCGCACAAGCTGGCTCGGAACAGTTCGCGGGCGCGGGGCGGAGCCGCGGCGGCGTGACGCGCCACCAGGGCGTCCACCTCGGCCTCGCTCGCCGGCCGGAACAGGTCGCGCACCAGCAGGGCCCCACCGGGGCGCACCACCCGCCCGCACTCGCGCAGGAACGGCACCGGGTCGGGGACGTGGTGGAGGATGGTGTTGCTCATCACCGCGTCGAAGGAGGCGTCGGGGAACGGCAGCGCCTTGGCGTCGCCGAGCTGGAACGAGACCCTTCCGCCGTGGGGCGAGACGGCGCGGTGCTCCTCGGCGATGCGCAGCATCTCGCGCGACAGGTCCACGCCGACGACCTCGACCGCGGGGTCGAGGGCCACGAGGAGGAGCGGCACGTGCCCGGGGCCGCAACCCACGTCGAGCACCCGGCCGCCGCCACCCAGCTCGAGGAATCGCTGCACGAAGGCGTGGTTGACCTCGGAGTGGTCCATGGCGTCGTAGGTCTCGGCCTCCTCGGCCGTGTCCATGACTTCGGGCTCCAGGACGCGTTCCATGGCGCAGAGCCTACACTCACCGCCCCATGCGCGAGGACTCCACCGGTTCCGCCCTGGCGCGGCTCGACCGCGAGCTTGCCGCCCGCGTCGATGGGCTGGCGTTCTCGCCTCCGGTCGCCTACGTCTACGACCCGCTCGACTACGCCCGCGAACCGCACGAGGACTACCTGCGCCGCTGGGCCCGCCGCGGCGTGGACGCGGTCCTCCTCGGCATGAACCCGGGGCCGTGGGGCATGGCCCAGACCGGAGTGCCCTTCGGAGAGGTCCATCTCGTCCGCGACTGGCTCGGGGTCCGCGGTCGGGTCGGCAAGCCGCCCCGCGAGCACCCCAAGCGCCCCATCCTGGGCTTCGATTGCCCGCGCTCCGAGGTCAGCGGCCGCCGTCTCTGGGGCTGGGCACGCGACCGTTTCGGCGCACCGGAGGCCTTCTTCCGCCGCTTCTTCGTCCTCAACTACTGCCCGTTGGCGTTCCTCGAAGAGAGTGGCCGCAACCGCACTCCCGACAAGCTGCCCGCATCCGAGCGCGATGCCTTGTTCGCCGCCTGCGACGAGGCCCTGCGGAGGGCGGTCGCGGAGATCGCCCCCGACTGGGTGATCGGAGTCGGCGGCTTCGCCGAGGGCCGCGCCCGCACCGCGCTCGGCGACGACGGCCCCCGAATCGGCCGCATCCTCCACCCGAGTCCGGCCTCGCCGCTGGCCAATCGCGGCTGGGCCGAGCGCGCCGAGGCCGAGCTCGCCGCCTACGGCCTGCTGGAGGGCGTGCGCTGATGCGCATCACCACCTTCAACGTCAACGGTCTGCGCTCGGCGCTGAAGAAGGGCTTTGCCCACTGGCTCGATGCCGCGCGCCCCGACGTCCTCTGCCTCCAGGAAGTGCGCTGGCACGAGGCCGAGGCGCAGGTCAGGGAGGACTTGCTCGAACCGCTCGGCTACCGCGACTACTGGCGCCACGCCGAGCGCCCCGGATACAGCGGCGTCGCGCTGTGGGCGCGCCGGGAGCCCGACCGCGTCGCCGCCGACCTCGGCGTGGACGAGTTCGACGGAGAGGGCCGCTTGCTGGTCGCCGACTTCGGCCGGCTCCGGGTCGCCAGCGTCTACGTTCCCAGCGGCTCGAGCAGCGAAGAGCGCCAGGCCACCAAGTTTCGTTTCCTGGACCACTTCGCCGGATGGCTGGAGTCGCAGCGAAAGCGGCGGCGGCCGGTGGTCGTCTGCGGCGATCTCAACGTGGCCCACACCGAACGCGACCTGGAGAACTGGCGGGGCAACCGCAACCACTCGGGATTCCTGCCGGAGGAGCGCGCCTGGCTAACCCGAGTCCTGGAGTCGGGGTGGGTGGACACCTGGCGCTCGCTCCACCCCGACGAGTCGCGTTCCGGCTACACCTGGTGGTCCAACCGCGGGCGGGCGCGTGAGAAGAACGTCGGCTGGCGCATCGACTACCAGCTGGCGACGCCGAGCGCGGCCCGCCAAGCACGCGACGCGTGGGTCCACGGGCGCGAACCCCGACTGTCGGACCACGCACCGCTCACCGTGGAGTACGGCACACCGCCCTGGTGACCGGGCCCGCGGTGCTCGCCTGCCGCGTCCGCTCCGTGCTATCCTCGTCCCGCCCCCGTCGAACCCGCTGCAATCGCTCATGTCCCCCCTCCTCATCCTGCTCCTCCTTTCTGCCCCCCAGAACGTGGACTACGTGTTCGGGATCGACGACCAAGCGTCGGTCATCGACTGGTCCGTGGACACCTCCGCCGGTGCCGTGAACGAGAGCCCGGACACCTTCCGGCTCGCGGGCACCATCACCATGCAGGTGGATTCCGACACTGGGAACGTGACCCTAGGCGTGATGTCCGACGCCTACTGGCTGACCATCCCCGACCACCTCTCCGGGGTCATCCCGAACCCCATTCCGTTCCTGCCACCGTTGGCCACCTTCGACATCCGCGGCATGGAGGGACGCCTCTCGTCCACGACCTTCACCGTGGACGCCATGGGCAACTTCTCCACGGACGTGGTGATGCTCGTGACCGCCGGGACCAACACCCTCGGCGGCCTGTTCGGATCCGGCACCGAGCCGCTCGCGGGAATGGTCTCCGACCCGACCCCCATCGTCGGCACGCTGACCGTGTCCGGCACCCAGCTCCACCTCTTCGTGGACCTGGACCTCACCATCGTGGACGACCTCAACGGCGTCACCGTCACCACCACCCTGCGCGGGCCGATCCACGCCTACGCCGAGATCGCCGAGGCCGACGCCTTCGTGCTGGAGGGCCCGGCTCCGCTGGTGCCCGGCCAGAGCGCGACGTTCTCGTTCCGCAACGCGACCCCGATGGGCGCCGTGTACCTCGCGGCCAGTCTGACCGGCCGAGGGCAGACTCCCATCTCCCAACTCGGCGTCACCTCGTCCCTGGACTCGCCGCTGCTGGCCGCGCCGCCGACCACCGCCGACGCCTCCGGCTCCGGGTCGTGGAGTCTGGCCGTTCCACCGAGCCTGTCGGGGCGCAGCGCCTGGCTGCAGGCGCTGGAGTACGGAGCGACGACTCCGATCGTCGTGACCTACGCCCCCTGACGACGTTCCTGCCGGTCCGCGCCGTGGCACGCGGCGCGGGCCGTTTCGTGTCCGTTAGACTGGGGCCTTGCCCGCCTCCCTGCTCGCCCTGCTCCTCGCCCTCCCGCCGCAGCACGACGGGTGCAACTTCTGCGAACACCGTGGCGTCGAGGACTGCGGCCGCCACTCCCAGGAGGAGCTCGACTGGGAGGCAGAAGTCCAGTTCTGCTCCGAGGCCGCGCGATGCGAGGACTGCGGCGGCGCCCTGGTCGTGGACTGCCCGCGTTGCGCGGAAGGCCCGGAGAGCGACGCGCTCGAAGTCCGACTGCGCCGCATCCGACACTGGACCGAGGTCAGCAGCGAGCCGGAGAGACTGCTCGGCAGACCGCTGGTCCGCGTCGAGACCGCGCACTTCGAAGTCGTCATCGCGGCCGACGACCTGAAGTACGGCAGCAAGCGCTGGAGTGCCCACCGCGTCGCCCACGCCCTGGCCCGTGAAGCCGAGGCGGCCGCGCTCCTGCTCGACGAGCACTTCGGCGCGAAACCGGGAGACTACTCGGGCAAGACCCGTCTGTGGTACTTCGGCGAGGCCGAGGACCACTTCCGCGTCAACCGAGAGATCTTCGGCCGCAACGTAGAGGCGGCGATGAAGTTCTATGGTCCGCGGCCTGCGAGCAGCGCATGGACCGGCGACAAGGGGCTGGAGGACGAGGTCATGGCGGTGGTCATGAACGGGGTCCACGTCGGCATCCACCTGCTGCTGTCGTCGCTGTTCCGACCCGAATGGCTGCAGGACAAGAAGGCGGGTTGGTTCGACGTCGGGGCGGCCCACTTCTACGAGATCGAGCGTTTCCGCCGTACCGCAACCTACTGCCTGGACGAAGCCAACACCGACCTCGACTGGAAACAAGGCAAGTGGCGGGCACCGATTCGCAGCCTGCTGGCCAAGCGCCGTGATCCGATCCTGCCCGAACTGCTCCAGGAACTGCCCGGCACGCTGTGGGAGGAGGAGCACGCGCTGTCGTTCTCGCTCTACGACTACGTGGTCCACGCCCACCCCGGGGCGCTGAAGCCCCTGTTGCTCGGCTTCAAGCGTGGGGAGCGGGCCCGTGACCTGATCCGCGAGCACCTCCACACCTCGGTTCCTGCGCTCGAGGAGTCGTGGCGTCGCTGGGTCGCCGAGACCTACCCCACACGCGACCCGAAACCCCGCAAGAAACTCTAGGCTGGAGCGCGTGCGCTCCCTCCTCGCCATCTTCCTGGTGGTCGGCCTGGGGTTCGGTTTCCTCGGGCTGCAGACCCCCGAACCACTGCCGGCGGACGCACCGCCGGTTGCGTTCTCGGCCGAGCGCGCCCTGGCCGACGTCGCCGCCCTGGCGGCGGCGCCGCGGGAGCCCGGAACCGCTGCGCACGCCTCTGCCCGCGCCTATCTGGACCGCCGCCTCCGCGAGCTCGGCTTCCACACCGAGGTGCAACGCGCTACGGTCGCCGGGCGCGAAGTCCTGAACCTCGTCGCAAGGCGGCGAGCCGGCGCCGAGGGACTGCTCGGCCCGGCCGATGCCCGCCGGGCATTGTTGCTCTGCGCCCACTACGACACCGTGCCCGGGAGCCCCGGCGCCGGCGACGATGCACTCGGATGCGCCGTCGTCCTGGAAGTCGCCCGCGCCCTGCTCGCCTCGGGCGAGCCCGTGCGCGACCTGATGGTCCTGATCAGCGACGGCGAGGAGCTCGGCCTGCTCGGCGCACGGGCCTTCGTTCGAGGCGGCGACGACGCTTCACCCCACCCCTGGGCCAAGGACGTCGGCGTGGTCCTGGTCTTCGAGGCGCGGGGCAATCGCGGTCCGGCTTGGTGCTTCCAGAGCGGTCCCGGCAACGCCGACTTGATCGCATCCTTCGCGACCGCCCCCTTCCCGGCAGGCAGCTCGTTGGCCAAGGCGGTGTACGAACGGATGCCGAACGACACCGACTTGAGCGTGTTCCTGGACGCCGGGGTCCAGGGCATCGGCTGGGCCCCCGTGGACGGCTTCCCCGCCTACCACTCGCCGAACGACGTCGCCGAGGCCTTGTCTCCGGGCACCGTACAGCACATGGGCGAGCAGGGGCTGGCGACGGCGCGCGCGCTGATGGAACACGCAGGTGACTTCCACGCCGCCGACGCCTCCGGGCGACTGCGTGACGTGCTCTACGCCGACGTGTTCGGGCGCAACCTGGTCCATCATCCGCTGTCGTGGGCGCGCATGCTCTCCCTGCTCGCGCCACTCGTCCTGGTCGGCTGGTGGCGCGCGACCCGCCCGCGCGCTGCGGCGGTCCTCCTCGGGGCCCTCGTCGCCGCCCTGGCGCTGGCCGCCTCGGTCGGCCTCGGCTTCCTCCTGCCACACGTCGCCCCGACCGCGTGGTCGCTCCGCACGTCGCACGCCTCACGCAGCCTCCACCTCCTGCTGGTCCTGGCCTCGGTCGGTCTGGCGCTGCTGCCGGTGGCCCCGGTCGCCCTCCTCGCCCGACGCCGACTCCGCGTCTGCGACCCGAACGGCGGCGCCCTCGTCCTGCTCCTCGTCCTCGGCGCCGCTGCGGCCTGGGTCCTCCCCGAAGGCGCGTTCCTCTTCCTGTGGCCGCCGCTCGCCGGCATCCTGGCGACGCTGGCTTCGGGGGAAAGCGCCGGAGGCGTGACCCTGCGCGGCCTGGCCCTGGCGCTGACCGCGAGCTTGGTCCTTCCCTGGGTCCACCTGCTGTTCCTGGCGCTGTCACTCGGCGTTCCGGTGCCGGGCATGCTGCTCGCGACCTGGGCCGGCCTCCTGCTCCTGGCAACCGCGACCTGGGAACCGCCGGTCCGCCACGGGGACGGTGGGCAGCCCTGAACTGGCAGCGCCTCGCATCCTATATTGGAGAGGACATGGTGAGCCGCCGCTTCCCCCCGCTCCATCCCTTCCTCCTCGCCGCCGCCTGTTCCCTGCTCGCCCTCGGCTGCCCGGCCAGCGGGGGTGGCGACGACGGGGGCCCCACCGAGGCCCAGCTCGACAGTCAGCTCCGTTCCCTGATCGCGCTGGAAGGCCTCACCGGCCGCCCCGAACTCATCGCCGAAGCCAACGGCATCGCCATTCCCGACGTCTCGGACCCCCTGGTCCAGCTCGGCATGCGCCTGTTCTTCACCAAGTCGCTCGGCGGGGACTTCACCGTGTCCTGCGCGAGCTGCCACCACCCCCTGCTTGGCGGGGGCGATGGTCTGACCCTTTCCATCGGTGTGGACACCGTGGACCCCGACTTGCTCGGCCCGGGCCGCACGCAGCGCAGCGATGCGGTCGGGTACGACGGCGGTCCCAACGTTCCGCGCAATGCGCCGACCACCTTCAACGTGGCGCTGTGGAAGGACGCCCTCTTCTGGGACGGACGGGTGCGCCGGAACCCGAACGGCAGCGGCATCATCACTCCGGACTCGGCCGGTCCGACCGCGAGCGACCCGCAGGCCGGCAACTCGCTGGCTACGGCACAGGCGCGGTTCCCGGTGACCTCGAACGAAGAGATGCGATCGCACACTTTCGAGGTCGGCGCCGACAACGACACCGTCCGCGCCCATCTCGCGGGGCGCATCGGCGACTACGGCTTGGGAGCCGGCGAGATCACCGAGGACTGGTTGCCGCTGTTCCGTGAAGCCTTCGACGACCCCACCGGAACCGCCGAGGAGCTCATCCACTACGGCACCATCGCCGAGGCCATCGCCGCCTACGAGCACTCCCAGTTCTTCGTGGACAACCCCTGGAACCGCTACGTACTCGGCGACGACGACGCCCTGACCCCGGCCCAGAAGCGGGGCGCGCTGCTTTTCTTCCGCAGCCCCGAAGCCGGGGGCGCGGGTTGCGTCGGTTGCCACTCGGGCGACTTCTTCACCGACGAGCGCTACCACGACATCGCGATGATCCAGGTCGGGCGCGGCAAGGGCGACCTCAACGGCAGCGGCGCACCGACCCAGGACTGGGGACGGCGGCGCACCAGCGGCGATCCGAGCGACACCTATGCCTTCCGCACGCCGACGCTGCTGAACGTGGAGGTCACGGGGCCCTACGGTCACAGCGGCGCCTACTCCACCTTGGAGGGCGTCATCCGCCACCACCTCGACCCAGTGGCGGCGCTCGCGAGCTACGATACGGCGCAACTCGACCCCGGAGTACAGACTGCCGACCTCATCGAGAACACCCAGGAGGCCCTCGACCTGTTGCTCGCATCCCAGGCCGTCGGTGCCTCGATGTTGCCTACCGGAATCGAGCTCACCGAAGCCGAAATCGCAGACCTGGTCGCCTTCCTGGAGGCACTGACCGACCCCCGTGTCGAGGACCCGGTGGCGCTGGAGCCGTGGATTCCACGCAACGACAGCAGCTTCGTAGACTCGCAGTTGCTGGACGCGCGCTTCGAGTGAGCCCTACGGAAACTGGCCCCGATCCATGTTCTAGCCGGGGACCAGGAAGGCCGGCGGCATCCGTTTTGGCCATCGCCACCGCAGGAGTTCGGGCACCGTCGCCATCCGCCGAGCCGCCCCCACCGCCACCCCCGGCGTCACCCCCCGCGTCGCGTTGGTCAGACGACGCACGTAGTTCCGCCACGCCACCCAGATCCACAGG
>JALUVI010000078.1 GCA_027020785.1 Planctomycetota bacterium
CCGGCGGTCGGGTCCGGGTCCGCGATACGATGATCGACCCGGCCGCGCCGCGCCAGACGGTCGACTTCGAGGTCGAGGGAATCGACCTCGGACGCCTGTTCGAGCTGGTCAGGGTCGAGGGCCTGTCCGGCAGCGGTATCCTGAACGGCGTGTTCCCCGTCGAGCGCACCGAGCGGGGCTTCGTCGTTCGCGACGGCCGCCTCGCCGCCGCCGGCCCCGGCGTTCTCCGGTTCCGCTCGGAGACGGCGGCGGCCGCGCTCGAGCGCGGCGGCGAGGCCGTCGATCTCATGCTGCGGGCGCTCAGGGACTTCCGATACGACAAGCTCGATCTGACGGCCGAGAAGGACCTGGCCGGCGAGGCCCGGGTGACGCTTCGCCTCGAGGGTCGGAATCCGCAGGTCCTGGAGGGTCGTCCCTTCGCCTTCAACGTCAATCTGTCTGGGAGCTTCGACAGGATCCTGGCCGCCGTTCGCAGGGGCGGGCGGTTGACCAGCGACCTCCTCCGGGGCCGGCTCGGCGGTTAGCGAATAGGCCGGCGCTCGTGCTTGCCATGGAAGCCCCTTTGCCGCAGCATGGGCGCCGCCGTCGTGCCTCGGGGCGGCCGGGACGGAGGGACGTCGAATGAAAGCACCGGCGTGGACGATGCGGGGGACGTCGCCCTCTTTGCGGGTGTTGTGCCTGGCGCTCGCCGGCGGCCTCGTCGCCGCCTGCGCGCCGACGGTCAAGGTCGCGGCGCCGTCCGAGCCGATCACCATCAACCTGAACATCAAGCTCGACGCGGAAGTGCGGGTGAAGCTCGAAGAGCAGGCGAAAGAGGACATCAAGGCCAATCCGGGGATCTTCTGAGAGGTTCGGGCCGCCGATCGCGCGGCCCGCTGGGGAGAGAGACATGCCTGCGCGATTCGCTAACCGGTTCGGCTTCCTCGCGGCCCTGGCCCTGGTCGTTGCCGTTGTCGTCGGCGGCCCGGCCGCGGCCCAGTCGCTCGACGACCTGCGGGCCGCCGGCGTGGTCGGCGAGCGCTTCGACGGACTGGTCGAGGTCCGCGACACGAAGGCGTCGGCTCAGGTCCGCTCCCTGGTCGAGAAGGTGAACGCCAAGCGCCGGGAGATCTATGCGCAACGCGCGGCCGAGCAGGGCGTCTCGGCCGAGCAGGTCGGGCGCGTCTACGCGGAGAAGATCTTCCAGGGTGCGCCGGCGGGAACCTGGTTCCGCGACCAGGCGGGCGAGTGGCGCCGCAAGTAACCGGCTGCACCCGCCCGGGAGCGCGAGGTCGGAGCCGAGACGATGGCTGCTGCGAAGGACCAGGAAAGGGCCGGCCGCGCCCAGGCCGGTCCCGACGTGATCGAGGAAATCCGCCGTTCGGTGAGGGCCCTCTGCGCCAACTTCCCCGGCGCCTATTGGCGCGAACGCGACCGCGCCCGGGCCTATCCGACCGAGTTCGTGAAGGCGCTGACCGACGCGGGTTTCCTGGCGATCCTCGTTCCCGAGGAGTTCGGCGGCAGCGGCCTCGGCGTCGCCGCCGCCGTGGCGGTGCTCGAGGAGATCCACCGGAACGGCGGCAACGGCGCCGCCTGCCATGCCCAGATGTACATCATGGGCACGATCCTCCGGCACGGAAGCGCCGCCCAGAAGAGGCGCTGGCTCCCCGGCATCGCGTCGGGAGCGCTGCGCCTCCAGGCCTTCGCCGTGACCGAGCCCGAGAGCGGCACCGACACGCTCGGCCTTCGCACGACCGCGGTGCGCGACGGCGACCGCTACCTGATCAACGGCCAGAAGGTGTGGACCTCGCGGGCCGAGCACTCCGATCTCATGCTGCTGCTCGCGCGTACGACGCCCCGCGAGGAGGCGGCGACCCGCACCGAGGGCCTCTCCGTCTTCCTCGTCGACATGCGCGAGGCGGTGGGCCGGGGCCTGACGGTGCGTCCCATCCGGACGATGCTGAACCACGCCACCACCGAGCTCTTCTTCGACGATCTGAGCGTTCCGGCGGAGGCGCTGATCGGCGAGGAGGGCAAGGGCTTTCGCTACATACTCGACGGCATGAACGCCGAGCGGATCCTCATCGCCGCCGAGTGCATCGGCGACGCCCGGTGGTTCGTCGACAGGGCGACGGAGTACGCCCGCGAGCGGGTCGTCTTCGACCGACCGATCGGCCAGAACCAGGGCATCCAGTTCCCCCTCGCCCGCGCCTACGCCGCAACCGAGGCGGCTGACCTGATGGTCGCCAGGGCGGCGGCGATGTTCGACGCCGGCGAGCCTTGCGGCAAGGAGGCCAATATGGCCAAGCTCCTGGCCTCGGAGGCCTCGTGGCAGGCCGCCGACATGTGCATCCAGACCCACGGCGGTTACGGCTTCGCCGAGGAGTACGACGTCGAGCGCAAGTTCCGCGAGACCCGGCTCTACCAGGTCGCGCCGGTCTCGACCAACCTCATTCTCGCCTATCTGGCCGAGCACGTGCTCGGCCTGCCGCGGTCCTACTGAGCGGGGGCGCCATGACCATGAGCGATCCCGACCTTCGCGACTGGATCGGGCGCCGCGAGACCCGCGACGACGTCGCCGTCGCCGCCCCGGCCGCCGGCCTCGCCGCCACCCTCGACCTCGCCGAGGCGGGCTTCGAGCCGGGCGCTCCGTTGCCGCCGGCCTGGCACTGGCTCTACTTCACGCCGCGGGCGCGCCGCTCCGAGCTCGGACCCGACGGCCATCCGGCGCGCGGCGGCTTCATGCCGCCGGTCCGCCTGCCCCGGCGCATGTTCGCGGCCGCCCGCATGACCTTCGCCGGGCCGGTGCCGGTCGGGGCCGCGATCCGCCGCGAAGGCGAGGTGATCGACGTGAGCCGGAAGACGGGGACGAGCGGGCCGCTCGTCTTCGTCCGGGTC